>CAZVRZ010000023.1:1787-46069 GCA_964629965.1 uncultured Anaerolineaceae bacterium | reverse complement strand
GGAAAGCCAAATTGCACTTGCATCAAATTTCCTTACGTAAGGATACAGTATCGGGGGGTGCATTTTTATGCCTCTAGTTGTAAAGATTGTTAAAAATCTATATAATGATAATACTTTACAAATTTGTTAGTATTTCTAGAGAATTGGATTATATTGGTATGTAATGTCATTGCGTGGTTAGTCGTCTTCGGTTTTTGTTCGCAGCCTGCAAAGTGAACGGCTTTGCTAGAAACGGAGAATTGATGATGTTACGTGTCAAATTACTGGGCGCTGGTCAGGCTTCTTTAAACAACGTGCCGTTGGATGGGTTCCCTTCTCAACAGGTACATATGTTGCTTGGTTATATTTTGCTTAACTCTCACCAGGTGCACTTGCGTGATCACCTGGCGACTTTATTCTGGGGAGATCACGATACCCAGACTTCGCGAAAATACTTGCGAAACAGCTTATGGAAGCTGCGCTGCATATTTGAAGAGCTAGGCGCCTGCCTGGATGACTTTTTACTGGTGACCGACACCAGTGTGGCTGTCATTGGTGACAGCCCGATATGGCTGGATGTCGATGTTTTCGAAACCGCTGTGACGAATTGCCAGGATGTACGCGGTCAGGATATGACCGCCGAACAAGCCTACGACTTGGAGCAGGCGGTGGCGCTTTATCAGAATGATCTATTGATGGGGAATTACAGTGATTGGTGCTTGTACGAGCGCGAACGCCTGAGTCTTTTATACACCAGTTCTTTGATCAAACTGATGTTCTTCAACGAAATCAATGGCAATTACGAGCGTGGTTTAATGTACGCGGGGAAGGTATTGGAGCGTGACAACACCCGCGAGGCGGTCCATGTTGAAATGATGCGTTTGTATTGGCTGTCTGGAAATCGTAAAGCTGCCTTAGCTCAGTACCGGCGCTGCGTACAGGTATTACGCGAAGAAATGGGAATTCCTCCGTTGAAAGAAACGACACGTGTCTATCAACAGATGCTGCAAAATCATTACGAACCTTTCGCGATCAGCCCGCAACAAAAAGCGGCTGATATGCATAATTTGCAGGAGATGGCGCAAAGATCTTTGCTGAAACTGCAATATTTGCAAAATATGCTTGAAGAAACTCGAGTGGACCTGCTGGCTATCGAGCAGAGAATCCATGCCGAAACGGTAAAAACGGATATCTGACTCCTCAGATGGTACATCTGAGATGAGTACATCTGAGATGAGTACATCTCGGCAATGTACTAAACAACGTGCCGCGCCATAACTGGTGACCGGCCGTTTTTTCATTTTGCATTTGCTAAATAGTTTTCGACCTATCACGTTCGTGAGGACGCGTAAAAGACGCAAAAAAGACATCTCCTTGTTATGATCGAGAGTGGGTGATGGCGGATAGGTACATCCGAATTGACCCCATTGGCCTATCGTTTTGGGTAATGGTGTGTACTGAAAATAATGAAAGATCATACCCATTCATTCATTGTCCATATCTGGGACGCTGCCGCTCAAATGCCTGATCAGGATGGCAAAGCGGTTTCTTGGCGGGGATCTATTGATTACGTTGGTAGTAATAAGCGTCTCTATTTTCAGGATCTGGATAGCATTGTCCGGTTTATTCAAGAACAAGTGGAGGCATATTCGGTAGGCAATGGCAGCGGTGAGATGTATTACGGCAGCCATATCCCTCAGGACCAGCATGGTCGTAACGGTGTGAGACGTTATTACCAGCGTTTTAAAGCTCGTTTTTATTCCTGGATTCGCGACCATTGTTGAGTACAACTGGGCGCTTGTTTATAGAAGCGGTTGTAAGAAACGGCGTCCTGCGCCGTAACGGTACCCTGAACCGTAGTTGTTGAGGAGTGACCAATGGTACTGGGTGGTCCAGCGTATGGTTCGGAACAAGAATTGAGTTTTCTTCATCTGCAGGCCGAAATCTCTCGGCTGGATGTTATGATTCGACGCCAGGTGGCTCTGTGGCAGGCAGCAGGGCAGGAGTGGGGCGACTCGTTCCGCGGTTTGTATGTTTCTGATCATGAGACCGCTGCTCTGTTGGATCGTCCTTTTTCCAGTCACTGGGGGGCTCAAGTGCAGCTATCAGCGCCAGAAGAAGCCCGCTTCGAAGGCGAACTTCAAGTTGCCAGGCAGCGGGTTGCTCAGATCGTGCAGCAGGCGGCCGAAGAAGGAAAAACCTTACGCCTGGAGATGCTGCGCTCTATTTTCGGATTGCAGCCTTTTGAACTGGATGCATTTTTGATCTGTGCGGCTGCCTCTCTCGACCTGCGTTACGAGCGCTTGTATGCCTATCTGCAGGATGATGTGACCCGTAAACGGCCAACCGTCAACCTGATCCTTGATCTTTTGGAACCACCAGACCCCAAGCGGCTCATGCGTTTGTCCTCTTTCAGAGAACAGGCGCCGCTGTTTCGCAATCGTTTGTTGGAGTATGTCAATGATGCCGGCGGTGGACAACCTATCTTGCTCAATCAGGTACTGGCCGCGGATGATACCATTGTATCCTGGTTAGTAGGCCAATATCATTTCCCGCCAGAGTTAGCGCTGCACTCTCGCCTGCGGTGGTTTGTACCACATTTGCCCTCCTCTTCCGACCGTAGCACACCTGAGTTGAGTAGTACGGGCAGGTCTGAGACCTGCCCCAACAGCGAGTTGAGTACAACTCCCGCCGAAGCGCTGTTCTGCAATGCCGAAGTTCGGGCGCAGCTCGATTACCTGGCGCGTATGCCTGCCTCTCCCCCGGTTCTGGTCTTACATGGCGTGGATCAATCTGGGCAGGATATCGCAGCTCGTTACCTGGCCAGCCGCTTGGAACGTTTCCTGTTTGAAGTGGATTTGACCGCCTTGGCGTCGGGATCGAGCCGGGCATATTCGAGGATTGCGCCCGAGGATGGCAGTGGGGCGCTTTCTGCTGCTGTAGATCGCCGTTTGCTGTTGGTGCAGCTTGCCCTGCGAGATGCTCATTTGCTAGGCGCACTGCCTTATTTCAAAGGCTGGGATCTGAGGGATGTGGAACACCGCGGTGGTGATGAAGGAGATGCGCTTTTTGCTGCTCTTCTCAGCGAGGTGTTTGCCTATCCGGATTTCATCCTGTTGTCTGGTAAATCGCTCTGGCAGGTGCAAGGGATCGAACGCGAGCGCCGCTTGTTATGGTTAGAACTGGGTATCCCGCCTTTTTCCGAACGATATGAATTGTGGCGCTATTATATCCAGGCTGATATGAAACCAGGGCAAGCCGGCAAATCGCCTATCCCCGAGCTCCACATGCTTGCCGGTCAGTTTCGTTTGACCAGTGGGCAGATCCGGGATGCTGTCCTAACGGCTCGCGATTGGGCAGCTCAGCGCGGCAGTGCGATGCAGTTGGATGATCTCTTTGCGGCTGCCCGATCGCATTCTAATCCCAATTTGGTCAACCTGGCTCGCAAGATCACGCCGCGTTACGATTGGGACGACATTATCGTGCCCGAAGACCAGCGAGCGCTTTTGCGGGAGCTCATTGATACCGTTCGCGGCCGCCCGTTGGTGTTGGAAGCCTGGGGTCTGGGACGCAAATTGACCTCCAGCCAGGGCGTAACCGTCTTGTTTGCCGGGCCTCCTGGAACAGGCAAAACGATGGCTGCCGAGATTATTGCTCGAGAATTGGGTTTGGATCTCTATAAGATCGACCTTTCCACCGTAGTGAGCAAATATATCGGTGAAACCGAAAAGAACCTGGAGCGCATTTTTAACGAGGCTTCGAGTAGTAACGCAATCCTTTTCTTTGATGAGGCTGATGCAATCTTTGGCAAGCGTTCGGAGGTGAAAGATGCTCACGATCGCTATGCTAACATCGAGATCAGCTACCTATTGCAGCGCATGGAGGCCTATGATGGTGTGACGATTTTGGCAACCAACTTGCGCGCCAATCTCGATGATGCTTTTACTCGTCGTTTGCAATTCGCAGTGGACTTTCCATTCCCGGACGAAGAGCAGCGCCTGCAAATTTGGAAAACACTTTTTCCCCCGGATGTGCCTTGTGCTTCCGATCTCGATTTTGAAATCCTGGCGCGCCGTTTCCGCCTGGCTGGTGGAAATATCCGCAACATCATTGTTAGCGCCTCGTACCTGGCAGCAGCAGACAGTGGTCAGGTCACGATGGATCACCTGTTGCATGGAACTCGCCGTGAACTACAAAAGATGGGACGATTAATTGGCGAAGATGATTTGAGGCTAAACTGAGATGAAAGGGCCAATCCATTCGAACCAGGTAAAAGCTCCATCGATTGTGCGGGAGCAGAAAAAACCGGTTGACACTTTTGATCGGAATTCTCCGGTGCTGTCGGAAATCCTATATGGTCCGAATGGCTTGCTTTCTGCCGGATCGCTTGACGATCAGGTCGATCGATTACGAAATCTGCTTGGCCAGGGAGATGGCGCCAAGGGGCGAGACAACGATTGCGATGCAAACCACCGCAGGGCAGATCATGGTCACCCTGCTTTGTTGGGAGGCCAACAACGGTCGCTGGGCAGTGCCATCGGCGGCGCGCAAGGCAACCAACACATGCAGCAACTAGTGGATGGTGTGATTCAGCGTTCTCTTATCGGTGTCAGTTCGCCCGCGCAGCCGGTCACTTCGCTCAGGCGCCCTCCCCCAGCGGATTTGGAAGATGAAGATATAAATACCTCCTCATCCACGCCGGCGCCGGCTGAAAACACCCCAGAGCAAGCCTCGATAACTTCCCCTGGGCCGATTGCATCGGGCGGCTCGATCGGTTCGCTTTCGAATGCTGCCCGCCCACCGATATCCTCGCCGGACATCGCAGGCGCGGCGCTCTCAACAGAGGGTGCCGGTGGATCAATGGCCTCGCCGGGTGAGAAGCCTTCTCCTCTATCGAACACCGTTCGCCCAC
This sequence comes from uncultured Anaerolineaceae bacterium, assembly GCA_964629965.1. Taxonomy (GTDB): domain Bacteria; phylum Chloroflexota; class Anaerolineae; order Anaerolineales; family UBA4823; genus CAZVRZ01. Next base: position 41,178 of record CAZVRZ010000023.1, on the reverse strand, counting down.
CGATATCCTCACCGGACCTCGCAGGGAATGTAACCGGCGACCAACTCCCTCGCGCAGCCGATGGCGCAGGTAGGGCAGCGGCCTCGCCTAACATGGCGCTGCCACAATTGGGCGCAGTGGAAGGGGCGCGGGCTGGTGGAAACGAAAAAGATGATGCGGGTGGACTGCCTGCACCTTCGAGCGATATTACCTCAGGCGCTAAGCTCGAAGGTGCAGCCCTCATTGGAGGAAACGCTGCCAGGGCTGGCGAAGCGGCTCCAGGCAAACCGGAGGCGAAGACTTTTTCGCCAGATGATAAAAAGCCAGGCGCTCTTGATGAAAAAGAGCCGATCAAGCCAGAGGTAAAAAAGCCACTTGAACAGGCCAGCGGCCCGCAAAAATTTCCATCCTTGGGCGGTGTTGCAGGTGGTGCGGTGGGAGGTATAGCCGGCGGCCCGTTAGGTGTGCCCCAGGTAGGTGGTGCGGCGGGTGGCGCAGCGGGAGGTATCGCCAGTGGCCTGTTAGGTACGTCCCAGGTAGGTGGTGCGGCGGGTGGCGCAGCGGGAGGTATCGCCAGTGGCCCGTTAGGTACGCCCCAGGCAGGTGGTGTGGCGGGTGGCGCAGCGGGAGGTGTTGCCAGCGGCCCGCTAGGTACGCCCCAGGCAGGTGGCGCAGCGGGTGGTGCTTCGGGCGGCGTTGCAGGTGGTCCGGTATCCGCTCCGCAAGCTGGTGGAGAAGCAGGCGGGGCAGGTGGTGAACCCGGATCTGCTGCTGCCGAAGGTGGTGCAGCAGGAGGCCTGGGCGGCATGCCCACAGGCGATCTGGCGACGATCGATAGCGAATTAGCCGAACACGAGCGTTGGGCTGGCGCTCGTGGCCGGGTGGGTGAAGCGGGCTCGATGGAACGCGCTGAATTCATTGCCGAGTCTGCCGGCGGTGGGTTGTTGACTGGCATGGCGATGGGCGTAGCCATGGGCCTTGGTATGGGATTGGTCGGACGCGCCGCGGCGCGTTTTATTCCTATACCGGGTGTCGGAGCAATTTTAGGCGGAGCGATGTCTGTCTATGGCCTGGCAACCCGCGATTGGGGGCAAACGTCGGCTACTATTGGCCGTTTTGGTGAGGGTAGTTCGATCTATGAAACCTTGGCGAATAGCATTGCCGCTATTTCAGAAATTATTGATGTCGCCACGAATATCATGAACGTGATTGCCGGGGTCATCGGGATCATCTCGGCTGCTATGTGGATTATTACCGTGATCACCGTGGGCGTGGCCTCGCCGCTGGCAGCAACTCTCTCTTCTATTGCTTTAGGAATCGGGATTGCCAGCGGCATCCTGGATGCTATCAATGCGGCTGTTTTGCAGCCTTGCGTTTTGCTCTTCCGTGCTTTGCACACATTTACCAGTCAGGCTGATCCACGCGCAGTAGAATCCCAGGGATCTGGCCTGGCCCAAGCTGCGGCTGCCTCTGGGGCGGCCTTGGGCGCCTGGGCAGGTGGGCGCGCGTCCGAAGTTGGTGGTGGCGGTGCACGACCACGTGGCGGTGGCGAAGCTCCCACGCCTCACGCGGAGGCGCCAACCCCGCGCCCGCCTGGATCACGCGCACCTGCTGCCGGAGAAGGTCCGGTTGTGCGCTTTGAACCGCCTACCAGCGCTCGCCCTCCCGGAGACACATCTTTGGGCACTGCGCCTACCATCATGACCCCCACGGGTCCGGGCGCGCATGCTCCCACCCAGATGACGCCCACCGGGCCAGGCGCACATGCCCCCACGCAGGTAGATGTTAGCACTGCGCCTACCATCATGACCCCTACTGGTCCGGGCGCGCATGCTCCCACCCAGATGACGCCCACCGGGCCAGGCGCACATGCCCCTACGCAGGTAGATGTTGGTACTGCGCCTACCATCATGACCCCCACCGGGCCAGGCGCACATGCTCCCACGCAGGTAGATGTTGGCACTGCGCCTACCATCATGACCCCTACGGATCCGGGCGCACATGCTCCCACCCAGATGACGCCTACCGGCCCAGGCGTACATGCCCCTACGCAGGTAGATGTTGGCACCGCGCCTACCTTGCCTGGCACTGCCCCTGCACCAGCGTCTCCACGCAATCCGGTTCAGCAAATGCATACGGTCAACCCAGCAGAGGTTGCCCCCGGCGTTCCACAACCGGCTGGCTGGCACTCAGGTCCTGTTGGTGAGCCGCTTCCCCCGCGACCTCCGGGGTCACGTAATCCGGTGATGGAAATGGACGTGGTCAATCCCGCTGATGTTTACCCTGGTGCTCCGCAACCCCCAGGCTGGCGTGCGGGCCCAGTTGGTTCGCTAGGCTCTGGAACTGGCGGGGGGCGCCCTGCAACCCCGGATATAGGAACGGCTCCAACGCAGGCGCTGCCTGCCGCCGCACCTCCTCCGACCCAGATGGTGCCTACTGGCCCAGGTGCGTATGCCCAAACGCAGATGGTGCCCACCGGCCCAGGTGCTGCTGCTCCAACGCAAATGATCCCTACAGGCCCTGGTGCCACGGCTCCAACGCAGGCATTGCCTGCTGCCGCTGCTTCGACTCAGATGGTGCCTACTGGCCCAGGTGCGTACGCCCAAACGCAGATGATGCCCACCGGTCCGGGCGCCACGGCTCCAACGCAAATGATTCCTACAGGCCCTGGCGCCACGGCTCCAACGCAGGCATTACCTGCCGCCGCTGCTTCGACTCAGATGGTGCCTACTGGCCCAGGTGCGTATGCCCAAACGCAGATGGTGCCCACCGGTCCGGGCGCCACCGCTCCGACGCAAATGATTTCTACAGGTCCGGGTGCTTATGCGCCTACTCTAGCTATTTCCCGCCCTGTAGGCGCAAATGAGACCGGGCCGAATCTTGTTCGCCAAGAGGCAAGTAGAATTGCCCAACAACGAGCTCAGGGTGTGGTGAGACAATCCGAAGGACAGTCAGAAGCAGGGCCTGCTGCAGCACCCGAGGCGGGCCGGGAGGTTTCTGAAACCTCAGAAGGAGAAAGAACTGGGCAGGCGGTATCTGAAATTACAGCGGAAGGAGGCTTGGGCGGTATGCCCACAGGGGAGTCCGTTTCTGAAACTCCGGGGGAAGAAGCAGCCGGGCGGGCGGCATCTGAAGCTCCGGCAGGAGAAGAATCCGCCCCGGCTGGGCCAACTGATGCTCAGGCGCCGGTAGGTGCAGGTGTTGAACGGGTAAACCCCAATTATCCAGATCCTCCTGGCACGCCAGAGCAGTTAGCCCAAATTAAGGATGAAATTGTTAACTTGCTGGGGGCTCGTGCCCAGGCCGAACAAGGCGAGCAGCAAATGGATGCTCAGGTTCAGCAGCACCAGGGCAATCAGGGCTCTATCCAGCAAGCTGTCACGGAAACCGGCGGCGCAGTCACCGCGGCTCAAGCGCACCAGCAAGCCGTTGCCAACCGCCAACAGGCTAACCAGGCGCAGCAGCAGCGCCAGCAAGAATCGCAGAGTCTCATATCAGGTTATCCCAGCCGGGCTGCAGGCTTGACTGCCGTAACTGTTCCTCTGGCAGCGTTTGAACGCTTCACCCATTACGCCTCCATGCTTCCGGGGGATGTTGGCGGCGCTATGCTGCGCATGAACGGTGATGCTTCTCGCATGTTGGCTGCTTTTGCTCAAATGGCGGTTCAGATGGCATCCCAGAACGAGGCCCAACCTGCTCGCCAGGCTGAACTGCAAAGCAACCAGGGGCGCCTGGATGCATCTCAACAGCAAGGTGTCGCTGCTCAGGAGGATGCACAAACTGCTCAGGATGGTGCTCAGGGCCTGCAGCAGGCGAACGATCAAAAATTGAATGAAGCCCAGCAGGCTAAAACAGAGGCTGCACAGGAGAAAAACCAGCTCGAGGAAGCTGTAGGCCAAAAGCAGACCCAGGCGCAAACCCTGGAAGAGCGTTTGCAAGCCTGGGCCGTCGAACACCAGGCTGCCCGGCAGGTCGCCAGTCAGGAGACGCGCAGCCGCCTGGAAAGTCAAGGCTATATTGTCCAGGAAGCGGGTGAATGAGTACCTCGCGCCGGCGAGTAGATTCAGATGGTAAAGAACACCGCACCGTAAATTTAGGAAGTGGTCATGAGTATGCAAGATGCGCAGGGAAAACTAAATAGTGAGGAACAGCTTCGCCAGGCTCGCCAAAGTGGCAACCTGGATGATCTGGCTGAAGCCTTAATGTATCACGCCGATTTCCTCATTCAACAAGGCCAGGTCCGTTCTGCGCGAGAAGGACTTGATGAGGCTGCTCAAATCCATAGCCAGCGCGGCCGGCAATATGATGAGGCTCGCTGCACGCATATGGCAGCCACGTTGTGCCGCCTGCATGGTGATCTGGACGGAGCCGAGCAGCGCGCTCGCCATGCAGATACCATTGCTGTTGAGAATTCGTCGCAGGCCTCATATCTTCCGATTCGCGTATCTGCAAACACTGAATTGGGCGAGATTGCGCTGGCACGCAGCAATGGTGTAACAGCCGCTGAATTTTATCGCCAGGCTCTGGAAATTGGCCACCAGGCAGGAATGGTTTCAACTGCTCTGGCAGCCTTGCAGCGTCGTCTGGCCCAAGCCTTGAGCCAGGCAGGTCAATTCATGCAAGCCGAAAGCATCCTGGCAGAGGCGCAGGAACATCTCGAGCACGCTGGAGACCTGACCACGGCTTTGCGTGTTCAGATCGAACGCGCCACGGCTTTGCAGTATATCCTGCAATCCAATTACGACGATCTATATCGTAACGATGATCTATATCGTAATGCCCCCCATGCCAGTGAAATTCGCAGCCGGATTTCAACCCTGATTCAGCAAGCCATGCAGACAGCTGAACAGATGGGTGATTCACATGCCCAGGCTGATTTATATCTACTCCAGGCTGCTCAGGCGCTTGTCCCTGGTAATTCCCCGGATGGTTCAACAATAGATGGGGAGCGTGTTCTGGCTGCTATGAAAGCTGCCCGCCTGGCGCGCGACCTGGCTTTGGAAGCCGTTGCACCCATTTCTTATGTGTCGGCTGCAGTTACTATTGCCCAGTTGGCCGAAGCCAGGAATGATCAATTGACCGCCTATGAAGCACTGGTTGTTGGTTGGGTCACCCTGGGAGATTTATTGGGCCCTGAAGTAGCGAAAGCCACTTTCGAACCCAGGCTGTTTGAAATGCGCCAACGCTGGGGCGCTAACCGGTTTGCAGTGGTGAAAGCAGAATATGAAACCATGCGCCGCAAGGTGGTGGACCAGTGAGTTGGGCACAATTCGATCAAAATATGATGAGTAATTATTCCGGAGGTGAAAATGTCCGAATTCATTCCAAAAGACAAGCGCTCTAAAAGCGGCGTCCGGCGGCGAAAAACGCAAACGGATGTTCCCACGGTCAAAAGGGAGGCCGCTCGCGGAGTAATGCAGCTTCAGAAGCAGGTTGGCAATCGCACGGTTCAACGGATGATCTTGCAGCGTAGTGGTTTACCGGCTGCAGCCGGTTCCTTTGAGGTAGAGGATGAAACTCGGGATCGCATTAACCAGGAACGCGGCGGCGGCCAGACCTTGGACAATTCCTTGCGCGACCAGTTGGAACCTTCTCTGGGCTACGATCTTACCCAGGTGCGCGTGCACACTTCACCGGAAGCAGATTCTTTAAACCAGAAATTGGGGGCGCGTGCCTTTACAACCGGTAATGATATTTTCTTCAGGGATGGGCGTTACGATCCGCATACTTCTGCCGGACAGGAATTGGTAACCCATGAAGTGGCGCATGTGGTTCAACAAAACACGGGTCAGGTTTCGGGCAGCGGGTCTATGAAAGTAAACGAACCTGGTGATTCGTTTGAGCAAAAAGCTGATGATATCGCTCGCCAGGCCTCCTTGGGAAAACCAGCCGCCCTGTCTGCCAACGATGGTCTCAGCCGTCCTGTTCAACGTCAAGAGCTGCCGGCTGTAGAGGAAGAAGAGTTGAAGAAGAAAGAAGACGAGAGCGTTGAATACAACGCCTGAACTAGCTCAGAGACAGACGGAAGAAGAAGACGAGTGCGTTGGGTACAACGCGTTGAGTGCAACTGAGTTGGGCCTGCCCCGAGGTCGAAGCTGTATTCCAGCGTACTCCTCGATGGGTACAATGCCAAGGAAGAAGGATAGAATTTATGATCGCTGATTTGGACGAAACTATCCGACAATTGTTGATCGCCGAACTGCCGATTAAAAATGGCGAGATTGATATCAGTTTCCATCAGCCCAAGAGGGAATGGAGTGCGCGGCTATCCAGGCCGACGGTGAATTTTTTCTTGTACGATCTAAGGGAAAATGTCACTCTGCGCCAGCACCAATGGGAACGCATACCGGGCGGCAATGGTGATAACCAGGTGAAGATGAAACGTACGCCATTCCGGGTTGATTGTTTGTATATGCTGACTACCTGGGCTTCAGAGCCAGAGGACGAGCATCGCCTGCTGACACGTACTCTGATGGCGTTGTTCCGTTTCCCCATCTTTCCCGATGACCGTTTAGTGGGCTCTCTAAAAAAACCACCCTTTGAAATTCAATCTCACCTGGCTGTTCATGATAAGTTGACCAACCCGGCTGAAGTGTGGAGCTCGCTGGATAACGAAATGCGCCCGAGCATTGCATTCATTGTCACTTTAGCGCTGGATCCCTGGAAAGAAGTCACCGGCCCTGCTGTTCGGATCTTTTCGATGCGTGTGGGACAGGCACGCACGTTGCCCCAGTACCAGACATTTTCTTCTGGGGCAGTTGATGTAGATCTCATTTTTGTGGGTGGGCAGATATGCAAGCAGAAGATACCCCAAAAAGATATCCAGGTGGCTATCAAAGGAACTGGTTTGTTTGATACTACCAACGAACAGGGACAATTTACCCTCGGAGCGCTTTTGCCTGGCGAATACACCCTGGTTGCCTGGCCTCCTGATGGTAAACCCAAGGAAAAGAAAATATCACTTCCTATAAAGCCTGGCGAAGCGGGCGATAAAGCGCATCGCTACGAAGATTATGATATCGACCTGGGATAGGAGGTTATAGGAATTATGGTTACCCGTGCGTTGAGTACAACGCCTTTGAGTACACTGCCTTTGAGTACAACGCCTTCACCACCAGATAATGCGCTGCTTTCGAGATCACCGCCAAAGGAGGTTTATGCCAGATCATGATACCGATTAGCTAGACGATTGCGGTACACAACATCGCAGTTCTCCCCTTGGTATTCAAAGTCAAGATCACTGCGAATAAGCCAGGGGCGAAACAAAAGTATTTTGGATAACTAATAAAGAAAGTAGGAGGATTGTTATGGCACTAGCTTATGCGTCTCCGGGGGTCTATGTTGAAGAAGTAGACCGCGGAACTAAGCCGATCGAAGCTGTGGGTACTTCCACGGCTGCCTTCGTTGGTATTACGGCTGAGGCCAGCCTAAAGGCAATTGATGCTGCTACCGGACAGCGCGTGGCAGTGGAATCATGCCTGAACAAGGCCACTTTGGTGACCAGTTGGACCCAGTTCACCGAAATTTTTGGTGAATTTACCTCCGGTGCGTTTCTACCAGATGCAGTCTATGGTTACTTTGCAAACGGCGGCGGTCCTTGCTATGTAACCAGCTTGCGTGCTCTGAAGGAATCAACGGGAGATATCCAGGCAGCGCAGGTTGCGATTCCTTCCAAAACCAAAGGGACCAGTTTCAAAGTTGTATCTAAGTTCCCTGGCCCTGGAGCGAATGGTTTACAAGTGATCGTTAAGGCTGCGGGAGAAGACACTTTTATCGTGACCGTGGGCGGTGAAAGCAAGACGCTCTCGATGAAGAAGGGAGAAGGATACGCTGGCGATGCTGTCTTTGAGACGATTGCCATTGCCGATGCCGGTGCTGCCAGCGCCTTGCCCGAAGATGGCGTTTACACGCTTGTGGGCGGCGGGATCAAACCGTTGTCTGCTGCCGATTTTATAGGCGACCCAACAGATCGCACTGGGTTAAGCGGCCTGGAGGCTTTGGATGATATCCGTTTGGTGATCTGTCCTGATGCCATGGCTGGTTACGATGGCACCGATACGGCCAAAGAGCGCGTCAAAATGATCCAGACAGCCATGATAGCCCACTGCGAGCAAATGCGTTATCGCTTTGCCGTGCTCGATGCCCCGCCAGGGCTGAATGCGCAGCAAGCCAAAGAATGGCGCATGTATGTCAATTTCGATACTTCTTATGCTGCCATGTATTATCCCTGGATCAAGATCGCAGATCTGAGCGGGAGCGGCAGCACAACGAAATTGGTTCCTCCCAGCGGTCATGTGGTTGGAATTTACAATCGTGAGGATGCTAATCGTGGCGTTCACAAAGCGCCTGCCAACCAGATCGTTCTTGGAGCGATTGACCTCGAACTCCAGATCAGCAAAGGCGAGCAGGATGTGCTGAACCCCATCGGTGTCAATTGCATCCGTTCCTTCCCAGGACGTGGTATCCGTGTATGGGGCGCTCGCACCTTGAGCAGCAATGGCGCTTGGCGTTACATCAATGTGCGCCGTTTGTTTATCATGGTCGAAGCGTCTATGGAAATTGGCCTGGCCTGGGTGGTTTTTGAACCTAATGATTACACGTTATGGGCAAAGGTGACGCGCGATGTAACCTCATTCCTCAAAGTGGTTTGGCGCGGCGGCGCTCTCTTTGGCCTGACACCCGAACAGGCTTTTTATGTCAAATGCGACGAAGAATTGAACCCGCTAGAGATTCGAGATTTGGGCCAGTTGATCATCGAAGTTGGTCTGGCTCCGGTCAAGCCTGCGGAGTTCGTCATCTTCCGTATCAGCCAGTGGGCCGGCGCGAATGCCGCCTAAATAATGAAAGTTTTTTGAGAAAGGATTGACCGATGGCACAAGAAGATCCCCTTGTTGGTTTTCATTTCGCCGTAGATATTCAGGGCATGATCACTGGGTTTTTCACAGAATGCTCGGGTCTTGGTTCCGAGCATGAAGTGATCGAACACAAGGTTGTTACTGAGAAGGGTAATGAAGTGGTGATGAAGATCCCTGGCAGGCTGAAGTGGGAAAATATCACCTTAAAGCGTGGTATCACCAAGAACATGGATGCCTGGAAATGGCGCAAAATGGTAGAGGATGGTAAGGTGGACTCTGCCCGCCGTGATGGCTCCATTGTCATGTATGATCAATCGCTGAAAGAGATTGCTCGTTGGAATTTTGAGCGTGCCTGGCCTTTGAAAATTTCCGGCCCGCAGCCCAAAGCCGACAGCAACGAGATCGGTATTGAAGAAATGGTGATTGCTCACGAATACATCAAACGCGTTAAGTAATATCGTGGCAATGTATACACATGCTTGTGTGGTGGAACCCCCGTTGGGAGGTTCCACCACACCAAGTTCACTGAGTTGAGTACAACTCTTGTGCGGTAATTTCGCTAACGGTGGTGATACTGCCGGGGTGGTTTGTCCCTTGGGGTTGTTCTACCCCTCAATCTTATGGATCTGTGAGGTTGCATGATGAGCGTGCAAACAGAATACGAATTTACATTACCACGTGGTTTTTTAGATCAAGAGGGCCGGCTGCACAAGACAGGCAGAATGCGTTTAGCTGTAGCCATCGATGAGATCAATGCGCTCCAGGACCCTCGCGTTCAGGCGAATGATGCTTACTTGCCAGTCATATTGCTTAGCCGCGTGATCGTTCAACTGGGTGACATTGCTCCCCTAACGCCTCAAATAATCGAAGGCCTGTTTGCCTCGGATATGGCTTATCTTGAAGATGTTTATATGCGCCTCAACAGCCAGGAAAGCATCCAGTTGGGGGTGGTTTGCCCGCATTGCAGCAACCGGTTTGAGATCCAGGTAGCCCCCCTGGGATAGGCGTTGTAGAAATGGAATTTATGGTATTCACTGCAATCTCGGTAGCCTTGTTTATATCGCTGCGGTGGCTTTTTACCGCAGTTCTTAGGAGCATGCCTCATGGCAGATGATAATGGTACGTCTGTATCAGGGTCAGGTGGAGCGAATATCCAGTCTCTTGCAGAAAGGTCTCCGCAAACTGGCGATCATGGTTCAGCAATCACGCCCGAGATGGTGAGGCAGATTGCAGATCGGGTGTATGCTCGGCTCTTGTTGGATATGAAATATGAATTTGAGCGTTATCGCTTCTTGTCACAAGGTATACGCCACCAAGGAGGTCGCTAATGTCAGGTGATGACAAAATTCGATTGCAAATAAATCCCTCCTTCCGGTTTGTAGTAGAGGTTGATGGTAAGGCGCAAGCAGCGTTCACAGAGTGTACACTGCCGAATGTAGAATGGGAAATCGAAGAGGTCAAGGAAGGTGGATTGAATACCTTTGTTCACCAACTACCTGGAAGACGCAAAGGAGGTAAGGTGAGCCTGAAGAATGGGATTGGTAAAACCGAATTGGTGGATTGGTTTGTTAAAACCATGGGAGAAGAGTTTGTTCGGAAGCCGATCTCTATTACTCTTCTGGATGTAGCCTTGAACCCGGTAATTACCTGGAACCTGGATTCTGCTTACCCGGTCAAATGGAGCGGTCCGCAGATAAAATCAGATGCTAACGCAGTCGCCATCCAAACACTGGATCTGGCTTGCGGTGAGATTTCGGTTACTTTGGCATGAGGTGAGCAGTGACTGATCCTGCAGCGGTTATACCGCAGCGATGGTTTGTACTGCCACCGTAGAGGTAATGATGTTACGAACACGGCGCGGCTTTGGAAATCGATTGATACAACGGGTGCAAAGGCACCAGGCTACAACAGCTCTATTCCGTCAGGTGGAATCGGGAGCAGCCAGTGCTGGCGGTGAACTCCACCGCTCAGGAAAATTGCCTGAAATTCTCCCTGTGGAACAGGCAGGTGAGCAACAACTGTCATACAAACCATGGCCGTATACACTCTTGCCTGATGACCCAGCGCCTGTCGTTCAGGCAATGCTTGCTTCCACCTTTCGCCCTCTTATTCCTCCAGACATAGAAACGGGGCGGAACACGGCGACCAACCCCGTCGCGGCGACCAACCCCGTCGCGGCGACCAACCCCGTCGCGGCTGCCAATCTCATAGCCATTCCAGGTACTGATACGGATTCCACTGTTCAACGGCGCGCCGAACCGAAAGCAGCCGGCGATGCTGCTAAGAAGGCCGGCGATGAGGATGCTACCTGGCGCAGGTTGCAAAATATAGTACGCCTGCACGAGCAAAAAAACATGGCAGAACAGCAGGCCAGGGCGGTACCAATCACCGCGGGCGAGAATCTTACGGAGGTACCGTCGGAGGGAATGCGTACACTTGAATCGAGGTCGATATTTGACGAGCGGGATGAAACACCTTTGTCACAGCCTTCGGCGGGGGAACGGCCGCCGCAAACTCGTAAATCAGTGGTCTCGGAGCTGCCTGCTCCCCTAACTTCTCCAATTCCCTCACCTGCCCCTGCGATCCAAAGAGAGATGGAACAACCGTTTTCTCAGGCAAGCCCGCCTGCCGTTGATAGAGAGATGCAGCGCGGCGATACGGGTCGCTTGGCGCCAGAAAGCCCTTCCAAAGCGCCCAGCCAGGAGCCCCTTGCCTCCCCACGGCGTGGGAAACTGCTGTTGGAACCCGACACCGGTGCGAACCGTAGTGCTCCAACTTCGGTCACGCCACCGCCTGCTGTTCAGCGCCTGCCATCAGAAGATACAATGGTGAACTCCAGTGCGGCGGTGAACTCTACCCCGGCAGTGAACTCTAGCGCGGCGATGAACTCCAGCGCACTGATCCAGCCCAAACCAGAAGAAGATACTCTTGCTCTGCAGGATATTTGGCCCGTCCAGCATCTTCCTTCAACCGAGGCGCCTGTCGCCCCACCGGCAGAGAGGGTTTTACCCACCGATGTTCTACCGGCTGCACTATCGGGTTCGCCCCAAGAACCCTCTTCGACAGGTACTGTAGATGTGATTCGGCCGTCTCCCTGGCTGGATGCAAGCGATGCAAATATTGAGTTACAACCGCTGCTCCCGCCAGAAGAGGCGAAGCACTTTGAGCCGGTTCAAGAGTATCTGGGCAAAGTAACCTCTGGCCAACCGACCGATTCGTCGGTCGAAGTGGTCATGCCTCGCCGGAAGCGTCCAACCTCGCTGCCCTCCCCGGCTCAGTCCCCGACCAGTGCTGCGGTGCAAAGATCTGCCGAACCCACTCCTGCCAGAGACGAGCCTTCTAAGACTGTGGCTGTGGATCTACCTGGCGCTGCCATTCCTGCGGAAGTATCTCCTGCGGAGACGTCCTTTCCATTAGAAGATATCGAAAGAAAATATCTTGGTGAGGAACCAGCAGCCGGAGAAAAGGATCATCGTTCTGAAGAAAAAACATCTCCTGTTTCTCCAATGGTGGAGACGGATATTGGTGCTTTGCCTGCAGATTTATGGCATTTGATTGGACAGGAACCTCCTGGCAAACCATCTGCAAGCCAACCTGCTGAGAGGAAACAGGCAGCCTCTCTAGAAGTCGTCCAACGTCAGGGTGACGAGGGCGATAAAGTGCATCGCGGCGATAAAGAACATCGTGGCGAAATCCCCCCGGCTGTGTTAGGCCGAGGTGCACCAGCCGCTGTATCGCTGCCAACACCTGCTCCTGATCGAAAACCTCTTGTCTCCACGGTTCAACCTGTGCGTGTTCAACGCGAGCCGGATCATACCGCTGCAGAAGAGCAGTTCATACCTTTGCCAACCAAACCTGGTGCGGCTGAGGGCGATCAAGGATCATCCGAAGTGCAAAGCCACCCTGAACCACACCAGGCTCCCCAGAGCCTGCCGGCAAGCAACCTCATCGTGATACAGCGATCTGAAGCAGCACCAGCCGGCGCAGCAGAATCTCAACCTGCCGCCAGCGCCTCTTCCACCGAGGCTGAGTCAGAAGGCGCTGCAGAAGGAGAAGAGCAGGCTGAGCGTAAAGATGTAGATATCGACGAATTGGCGGCGCGTGTTTATGCTGAAATCAAACGGCGTCTTTCAGTCGAATGGGAACGTATGCGTAAGCGTTTTTGATAATTACAAGGTGATTGATAACGCAGAGGATTTATGCCAAACACACAAGGAAATTTGGTTGCAGCTCGAATATATGAAGTGGACCAATCTAGCAACGAAAAAGGCGGTGGAGTTTCGGTTTCTTGTATGTTCAATCCGTTTGAATATACTGTTTCGAAATCGAATACCTACGAGCAGAAATCCCGCAATAATTCAAATGTTCCTCAAGTTGAGTTCAAAACTTCTGGCCCCCAGGTCCTCAAGCTCAACCTGACTTTTGATACCTATGAAAAAGGCGAAGATGTCAGCCGCATAACCAACAAATTGTGGAAGTTCATGGAATCATCCACCCGGGAAGAGGGTAGCGAAGATTCTAAAGTCCCGCCGCCCGAAGTTGCCTTTGAATGGGGAGTGTTTCGTTTTGTGGCGGTTATTACGCAGATGACCCAGAAATTCACTTTATTCAAGATGGATGGCACGCCTGTGCGCGCGAAGGTTGAAGTCACCTTCACTCAGCACAAAGATGTCAACGATTATCCTAATCAGAATCCAACCTCTGGCGGTGGACCAGTCCGGCGTACTTGGATGGTGGTGGCAGGCGATCGCTTGGATACAATAGCCTATTCTGTTTATGGTGATGCTACCAAGTGGCGCCAGATCGCCGAACATAATCACATTATTAATCCACTCGCGCTGCGTACCGGGCAGCAATTGACTATCCCGATGGATTGACGGATACGTTCGATCACTGTGATTGGAAAGATTAATGTTGACCCATCCAGGCTTTCAGGAGAGATCATGAGTGACCAAGTAATTGCCAGCCAGATGATAATCAAAATAGCAGGCGCCCAGCTTCAACAGCCGGTGATGGATAAGCTGGCCTCCCTGACCGTCGACCAGCACACCCACCTGCCGCATATGTTCACGGCCAGATTCCAGGATGCCGACCTGGCTTTGATGAATGGAGACACATTCGAGCTGGCCAAAGAAGTTGAGATCATGTCAAAAAAGGAAAATGGGGAGCAAATATCTCTGATGAAAGGCGAGATTACCGCTTTAGAGCCGGAATTTCGAGAAGGCATGATCGCAGAATTGGTTGTGCGCGGTTTTGATCGTTCGCATCGTTTGTATCGAGAGACCAAATCCAAGGCCTATCTGAATATTAAAGACAGCGATCTGGCTAGCCAGCTTGCATCGAATGCCGGTTTGACAGCCCAGGTCGATGCAACCAGCACCGTTTACGATCACCTGTTCCAGCATAATCAAACGGATATGGAATTATTGCTTCAACGCGCCTGGCGCATTGGATATGAATGTTTTGTAACGGCCGGGAAATTATATTTTCGCAAACCACCAACCTCGGGCTCAGAATTAACCCTTACTTGGGGACAGGAACTGCTATCATTTACACCGCGGATGAGCCTGGCAGAGCAGGTGGATGAAGTGATCGTACGTGGCTGGGATCCTGAAAAACAACAGCCGATCGTGGGGCGCGCTTCTAGCGGCAGCTTGTTCCCTGATATTGGTGGAAAGAATGGCGCAAGTAAAGCAGGTGATTTTGGAAGTGGAAAAGCGATCATTGTAGATCAGCCGGTTGAAAGCCAGGCAGAAGCAGATGCATTGGCCAAAGCGCGCCTGGACGAATTGAGCGGCGCTTTCGTGGAAGCAGAAGGTGTGGCTTATCGTATTCCAGATATTACCGCCGGAAAAATCGTTGAAATCAAGGCCTTGGGCACGCGTTTTAGTGGTAAGTACTTGATAACGGATGTGGCGCATATCTTCTCACCAGAAGGTTTGCGCTCTGTTTTTCATGTGCGAGGTTCTCGCACGGGCTTGCTCAGCGAGCAGATCCAGCATCACACCCCGTTGGATCGTTGGCCGGGGCTGGTGACAGCCATCGTAACCAATACGGAGGATCCCAAAAAATGGGGGAGGGTCAAGGTGAAGTTTCCCTGGATGACCGAAGATGCCGAAAGCGATTGGGCGCGCGTAATTGGAATTGGGGCTGGGCCAGAAGCTGGCCTTTTTATCATGCCAGATGTGAATGATGAGGTGCTGGTGGCATTTTTACACGGTGATTTTAACCAGCCGGTCGTTTTAGGGGGTGTATGGAATGGCAAGCATAACCTTCCGCCAGAGGCCGCTGGCGCAGCGGATAATGAGAAACCCCTGGTGCGCACCTGGCATTCTCGCTCTGGACATAAAATAGCTGTGTACGATGATGCCGAGAATAAGATCGAGCTGGTGACCAAAGGTGGGCGCAGTATTACGCTAAGCGATAAGGATAGTAAAGTTGAGATGAATACCAGCGGCGTAAATATCACGGTTGAAGACAACAAGGTAAGTATTCAAGCAAACAGTGATATTGAATTAAAAGCTGATGGCAATGTGAAAGTGAATGCATCTGCCAACATGGAATTAAAGGCTAGTGGCAACCTTGATATTCAAGCCAGTGGACAGGTAAATATCAAAGGCGCCATAATCAACCTGAACTAAAGGAAAAGTCATGGGAAAACCTGCTGCTAAACAAGGCGACATGATCCAGGGAGTGGATACTCATATTGTTCTCGTGCCGGCGCCGCCGGGTCCGCCGGTTCCTACTCCTTTGCCGCATGTTTTTAATGGCATGCTGGATGCGAGTTTGAGTGCCGATGTCAAGATCGATGGCAAGCCGGCAGCCACGGTTGGAAGTATGGCTTCTAACCAGCCGCCCCACTTGCCCACACCGCCCGGAACCTCATTCACGGTTCCTCCTACGAATAAAGGCACGATCCTTATGGGCAGTACCACGGTGATGATCAATAAAAAGCCTGCCGCTCGCACTGGCGACCAGGCCCAAACCTGTGGTGAGCCGCCCAATATGAGCGCCACCGTTGTGGTCGCTGTAAGTACAGTGATGATTGGAGGCTAACCCCAAATGGCAAACAGTGGTGAACGTGAAATCGTCGGCAGTGGTTGGGCCTTTCCTCCGGGAGTAGATATCCAGGGAGGCATTGCCTTGACATTAGAGCGCAATGAATTGGTTCAAGCGATCTATATCATTCTTTCCACTTCTCCTGGGCAGCGTGTCATGCGCCCCACATTCGGCTGCCGCTTGCATGAACTTGTATTTTTACCGAACAACAGCTATACCGCAGCCCAGGCTCGCCGCTATGTTGAGGAGGCGTTGGGCATGTGGGAGCCCCGTGTCAACGTGGTGGAGGTGGATGTCAAACCCGATCCTAACCAGGATGCTTGCCTGCTCATTACGATCCAATATGAGGTTAAAGCAACCCACGACCGGCGCAGCCTGGTCTATCCTTTTTACCTTATTCCAGAGCATGAGTAAGATGCTGACACCGCAGTGTTCTATACCGCTGATGTAAAGATTGGAGGCAATCAATGGTTCCTGATGATATGTATCGCCTGGCTCAGAATCGCCTGATCCCGCCGAAACTAGATGATCGGCATTTCCAGGATATTGTTGATGAGGCGAAAAAGCGTATTCCTCACTATTGTAAAGAGTGGACGGATCATAATGTCAGTGATCCGGGCGTAACTTTAATCGAGTTATTTGCCTGGATGACGGATTTGACCTTATATCGCCTCAACCAGGTTCCCGATTTACACTACATAAAGTTCATGCAAATGTTGGGGATTAAATTGCGCCCGCCTGAGCCAGCGCGGGTTCCTGTCACGTTCTGGCTTACTGCACCTCAGCCCAACCCGGTGATCATCCCTGCCAACACAGAGGTTGCCAGTACGCAAACCGAAACACAGGCCTCGATCGTTTTTACTACGGATGTGGATTTCTACGTGCATCCTCCAAAGCTTCAGGCCGTCAGTGCGCGGGTTTCAGATGAGCATGGAAAGATCGTTTTCCGCGAGCAAAACTTGCGCCGCTTGCAAGCTGGTTTCGAGGGCTTCGAGGTCTTTTCGACCCTGCCAAACGCTAACGATGCTTTGTATTTTGGTTTTGAAAATGACCTCAGCCATCATATCCTTGGTTTTGAGATGGACTTCGATTCGGCGGGGGGCGCAGGCATTGATCCTACCCTGCCCCCCTATGTTTGGGAGGCTTCTACCGGGGATGTGGAAGCGCATTGGCAGCTTTGCGATTCCGATATCGACACTACTCGTGGTATGAACAGTGCCGGCTCCATCCGTGTTCACCTGCCTGCAATGGGCAAATACAATACAGCCGGGCAAGAGCTTTTCTGGGTGCGGGTGCGAGTCAAAGAGATCAGCCAGGCCGAACAACGCCAGGGAATGCGTCCCTACCGCGTGACTCCTCGATTGCGCAAGGTAAATGCAGCTTCTTGGGGTGGAACGATCCCGGCGACGCACGCTCAGAAAATTGTCCGTGAATTCCTGGGAACGAGCGATGGTTCTCCAGGACAGGTTTTTCAAGTCTCCCGCACTCCCATCTTGTCTCGCCAGCCAGGAGAGACGCTGACGGTTCAGGTGGAAGGCAAATCCCCCCAGCATTGGTCAGAAGCGCCCAATTTCTCAGATTCTCATGCTTCTGACCTGCATTACACACTCGATAGTGTCACTGGTGAACTTCGCTTAGGGCCGGCGGTCCGGCAGCAAGACGGCGCAATCAAGCTATATGGCGCCGTTCCGCCGCGGGGCGCCAACTTGCTGTTTGATTGCTATCGGTTTGGCGGCGGGCAGGAAGGCAATGTGCAATCAGGTATTTTGAATACCTTGAAAACAGCTATTCCGTATATCGCCCGGATTGTGAATCGCAAGGCGGCTTGGGGGGGGTTGGATGCCGAAAGCCTGGAAGCAGCCATGATGCGTGCTCCGGCTCTGTTGCGCTCACGAGAGCGCGCTGTGACGGAAGCAGATTTTGAATTTCTGGCTTGCCAGGCATTGCCTGCTCTGATCGGCCGCGTCAAATGTTTGCAGCCCAAACCCTCAGATGCCGGGCGGGTTGTCCCTGGGCAGGTTTATGTACTCGTTATCCCACGCCTCCCAGATCCTGGAGGGTATATTTTTCCTGATACTCTGGAATTGCGTAATGATGATGTGGCTGCCTTGGGCGCTTACCTTGATGAGCGGCGATTGCTTACCACTCGCCTCGATATCCGTCCGCCAGCCTATCAATGGGTTTCGGCGCATGTCAGTTTGCGCGCCTCACCTGGCGTCGATCGCGCGGAAGTGGAAGCAGAAGTGTTGAGACGCCTATATCGTTTCCTGAATCCCCTCGTTGGAGGTCAGGATGGCTCCGGTTGGCCTTTTGGTCGCGGTCTGTTTGTCTCAGATATCTACCAGAGTCTGCAAGGTATAAAAAGTATTCAATTTATTCGCGGTGTGGATATGTATGTCGCTCGTCCCGGCGGAGAGCCGCAAGGCGAACCGGTCGAGGTTTTGGAAGTGGTCGCCCATGGCGTGGTTGCCTCGGGTCGTCACAGTGTCGAGTTTGTGTGAAAGATCTGCGCCACAAGAGGTAACGTATGGAATTTCATCTGCATATAACCGGACCGGATTTCTCGCAGGATTTTCTCATTCCCGAAGGCGAAACGATTATTGGGCGTGAAGCCGGGAGTGGCTTGCAACTTGCCAATCCACTTATTTCGCGGCGCCATGCTCGCATTGTTTGCACGCTCACGGAATGTTCCATTGCTGATTTGGGCAGCGCCAATGGTACGATCGTAAATGGCAATAAATTAAGTCTGGATGTGCCAATGCCTTTGGCTGATCAAAGCCAAATTGCCATCGGGCCTTTTGAACTGACTTGTTCTGTAATTGGGTCGCCGCAGTCTGTATCTGTTGGTCAGAGTGTTGTAGAACGCAGCGTTCTGCCCAGCGCAGGTGTTGAAGAACCTGCACCCGAAGTTAAAATCAAAAAAGCAGAACCAAAGCCGCCTGCTCCCCGCTCTATCGCCAAACCAGAGGCAAAAAAGAAACCCTCCTCTGAAGAAAGGATCGCTGCGCCCCCCGTGCCGCAGACTCCGCCCCCCGCTCCTCCTGCCCCAAAAGAAGAATCCTTGTTCGAGCCGGACGAATCCCGTTTGCCGCCTGGACAGTTGACTCCTGCCGTGATTGGACCAGCAAGTGTCCGTCTGATTAACTATCTTCCTGGCATCTATCATACAGATTTTATGTCTCGTTTCTTAGCCTTATTTGAATCGATTTTGATCCCTATCGAATGGAACGTGTCTAATTTTGATCTTTATCTCGATCCCAGCACATCGCCGTCCACCTTCTTGCCCTGGTTGGCCAATTGGTATGAAATTGTTTTTGATGCAAGCTGGAACGATACCCAGCGCCGTACCCTGCTCGAGGAGGCGCACCAGATATATTCTCGCCGGGGAACACGTTTTGCTTTATCGCGCGTGCTTGAAATCTATACCGGGCACAAGCCAGAGATTTTGGAATTCACCAATGAACGCGATCCATTCACATTCACGGTTCGCCTGGCGATTCGTTCCGATAAGGCCAATCGTGAACTGATCGAGCAGCTCATTGATACGAGCAAACCGGCGTACACTTCTTATAAATTAGAATTCGTTGGATAGCAGTCGATATGGAATCTACAATCCTTTCACCTCGCTCTCGGCTTACTCTACGTATCTCCATCCCGGGCAGCGAATTCCATCCTGGGGCATTGGAGAAAGTGTTTGTCCTCGACAAACCGGTGTTCACAGTAGGACGTCTACCTGAAAATGATCTGGTCATTGATCACCCCCGTATCTCCCGCCAGCATGCGCGTTTATACTTTGAAGCCGTGGGATCAGGCGACCAGGCAGCGGGCGGCGACTCGGCGTCTGCAGATGCTTCATCTTTTCGTCTCTTTGTCGAAGATTTAGGTTCTGCGAATGGCACTTTCGTGGGTGGAGAAAAAATACAACCTGGAGTACGGGTAGAAATTACACCGGATGCCCTGTATTCACTTGATAAGGGCCTCCAATTTGGAAATGTGAAGGTCTCGGCGATCAATCCCGCTGCTGCAGGGGCGCAGGCGCCTGCCGGGCCTTCTAGTGTGGATGCACTCCATGCTGAGATGCATCGTCCTCCCTTGCCGAGTTCTCCACCGCCTGTTTCTGCCTCCCCGCATTTGCTCACCAGGATCTTAACCCCGAAAGTGTTGGTGGCGGGATGCCTGGGAACTCTGGCTGTGGGATTGGTCGTGTGTTTGTTGGCCTGGGCCGGGGTGACTTATTTGAGGCAAAAAGGGGAGCGCCAGATTAGTTTCAAATGTGATCAGTCCCCTATGATATTGTATTCTAAGGGCGGCAATCTTTACCAGCCTGGTGCCGTGCAATCTGCTGCGGGTGGTACAGGGACCCCATCAGATACCCTGAATAACGTGCCCGCGGCAGGCGAAGTCGAACAGTCGCCTGTTTCGTCCCTGGCATTCCTGGAGCTCCCTTTCCCTTATGATGGTGGAAACTCGAAATTCGGCGGTACAGATGAGCAGTTCAAGCGGGCTGTCCTCAAAAAAATTTACGGCGGGCGCACGAATAGTTATTTCGATCATTATTATCCTCTCTATCCTGCTCCGAAAGAATCCGGAGGGTTGGGCGGCAATGAGCCTGGCGAGTCGCCCATTGGTAACAATGTCTTGATGTTCGAGGGTACTTTAGACCCTTACTTTTGGTATTCTGGTCATCCGGGGTATGACTACTCAACCTTCGAGTATATGGAACCTACCACACCGTTATTCGCCGCAGCCGATGGAACAATTTATCAGGTTGGTCTACATGGCGCCTCGGGCGCATTGTATGTCAAGATCAAGCACCACATTGAAGGTGTAGGTACCTTTCTAACGATCTATTGGCACCTGCATCCAGATGAATTCTTTGATGCCATGACTGGAACACAAGGCCAGCCAATCACTGCCGGAACGCGTGTTGGTACCATGGGTAACACTGGTTACAGTACGGGGCACCATTTGCATTTTGAAGTGCGTTTTGATAGCGACGGCGATGGTGAATTTCTTCTTAGCGAGGCAGTTGATCCTTATGGTTATATTCCCAGTGCGGATTTTCCTACTGACCTCTGGGAAGAGAAGGGGGGTATGGTCAGCAACTACTTGTGGATCCATCCGCTGGGAACGGTCGCATTAATACCCGAAGATGGCGGCGGGCAGGTGGATGCGCCCGCGGGAGGCAAAGGCGGCGAATTCCCCACCTCCGCGTGTGTTCGGCAGGGCAGCCTGCCTCCGGGTGGTAAGATCTATTATTCCTGGGCGCCTGACCCCGACCCAACCAACCAGGCTGCCGGCACAGGGAACGGCTGCGTGCTTTCGGTGATGGATGCTCAAGGGAAGCCGGTTATTGAGTTCGTCCACCCCATCACCATCACTTTGCCTTTCAAAGATGAAGATTTGAAAAATATCGATCCGAAGACTTTGAAGATTTATTGGAAGGAATCGGGCAGCCTGGAGTGGAAGCCCTTGGAGACGCGGGTGGACCTGGATAATCGGGTAGCCGCGGCCGTAACAAGCCGGCCCGGAAAATGCTCTCTGATGGGTAAGCCAACTTCAGATTTTATTCCCCCTACCACACAAATAGAAATTGCCGGCGCCGCTGCGGGAGATGGTGCCTGGTATGATGAAGTGGCTGTTACTTTGAAGGGTGTGGATAATAACGAAGCAGCCAAGGGTGTGCAGTCAACCTTTTACAGCCTGGATAACGGCTCTACCTGGACACCCTATAGCGGGCCTTTTCTTGTCCGGCCGAGCGGAATTCCCCAACCGGTGGTGGTCGATGAAGATTTCTTCGGTGGATTGCCTGGCACGTTTCTGATCCTGGCTTATTCGATCGACTACCAGGGAAACGTGGAGAACCCGCCTGCTTATCGCTCCTTCTCGATTGATCCATCGAAAAACCCGAATAAGATTGAGTCAAACCCGGCCAATCCGGTAACGCCCACGAATACGCCGACGGTTGAGATTACCATTACGCCGAGCTCAACACCTACGCCGACACCTACTTCTACACCGACCCGGACGCCAACATTAACCCCCACACTAACTTTCACGGCTTCACCAACGCCAACAGAAACACCGGTTCCTGTTTGTGCGGTCACGCTCACCCTTACCAAAAATTCAAATTGCCGCAGTGGCCCGGATACCGGATACGATATTTATACTTCTTATGCCTTAGGAGAACAGTTAGTGGTCGATGGGTATAGTGACAACAACACACTCTGGTACCGGATCAAGATCCCTGGTCAAGAAGTCGGGCATTGTTGGATCTCCGCTGCCAATGCTACGGTAGAAGGCGATGTAACCTGTACGACCAGAATTATTGCTCCTCCCACGTTCACCCCCTCTCCTACTGATGTGCCCCCGCCCACTTTCACACCTACACCTACGTTGAGGTCTGATACAACCCCGCCGCCGGCGCCGAGTCCGTTCTCTCCTAAAGATGGTGCTTTATACTCGTGCGAGACACCCGGTAGCTATCTGTTAGAATGGTCGGTAGTGGAGGATGCCAGCGGTATTGCATATTACGAATGGGTATTGGAGTTACGCGAAACCGGTGGCTTAGTTGCTTCAGGATCTACTGGCGAAACCTCCGCCACGGTCACTTTACAAGAATGTAATTATTACCGTTGGTATGTGCGCGCGGTAGATAATGCCGGGAATGCCGGTGAATATTCGGCTTCTTCTAACTTCAGTAATACGTATAGGTCACTATGCGTTCCCCACCATCGGTCAGCCAGGCCGTGTTCTGTATCCAATCCGTGCTCTGTACTGGAGAGGTAAAGGATCCACATGAGCAATTCTGAATTCTTCAATCAACTTGCAGGGCAGGCGCTTGGACGTTACCAGCTTGACCGTTTGTTGGGGGTGGGTGGCATGGGAGCGGTTTATAAAGCCCGCGATGAAACGCTTAAACGCGATGTGGCCATCAAGGTGATGAATCCGCAGTTGGCGCATCAAGGCAATTTCAAAGAGCGTTTTTTACAGGAAGCGCGCACAGTGGCCCGCCTGAACCATCCCAACATCGTCCAAATTTTTGATTTCGGCCAGCAGGAGTCAGCCGAAGGTGTTCTATTATATATCGTAATGGAGTTCATCTCGGGGGGTAATTTAACCCAGAAGCTTAGAGAATATCAAGCGACCGGTTCGGCAGGTGTTGCGCGTCGCAGCCTGATTCCCCTGGTCGATGTGGTGGAATTAATGCGTCAGGTTATTACTGCTGTCGATTATGCTCACCGGCAGGGTGTTTTGCATCGCGATCTGAAGCCGGATAATATCATTCTTCGGCCCGAATCTATCGATGCGCTTGCGCGAAGTGCGGGGGCAGCCGGGCGCTCGGCACAAGGATTATCCTTGCCATATCGCCCCGTGATCACCGATCTTGGACTGTCCAAGTTGAGCGGGGGTGATGTGCAAACCCTGGCAGGGACAACGATGGGAACGCCTGCTTATATCTCACCCGAGCAGGCCATGGGCAAAACGGTCGAGGCCGCCACAGATATTTATTCGTTGGGGGTAATCCTGTTCGAGCTTTGTACAGGCCAATTGCCTTTTGAAGTTGCCAATCTTGTTGAAGCTGCCAAGGTCTACTCCCGTCAGACGCCCCCGGCGCCTCGTTCGATCAATCCAGAGCTTCCTCAAGCCTTAGAAGACGTAATTCTCAAGGCTTTGCAGAAGGAACCTACCCAGCGATTCCAGAATGCGGCTGCCATGGCGTTGGCTTTGAAAGAAGCCTTGCCTCTGCCTCCTGAGTTGGGCCTGCCCCAAGGTCAACGCGGTATTCCAGCGTCCTCCTCGAGGGATACACCTCTTGCTGTGAATGTGAAACCGGCTCGCCCGCCTCAAGCTGCCCTCAAGGTTGGAAGTGGTACTAAACTTCAAAATCCGGATGCAGTTGACCTGCGCGGCCCATCGGTCATGCAAGATTTCAACGCCCCTCGCCCATCTGGACAGGATCAAATCCAGGTACTCTACCAGGGCAAGACGATCCAAAGCCTATCGGTCAAGCCAGGTAGCATTACCGTTGGGCGTGAAGCGGGCAATGATCTCGTCATTAGCGATCCTCAAGCCTCTCGTCATCACATTCGCATCGAGTATGATGGGCGCGCTTATAAGATTGTTGATCTGAATAGCCGTAATGGCACCTTCCTGGAAGATGCCAAACTGCTCCCCGGCATTCCCGAGGCCTGGCATCCAGAGAAAGCGGTGCGCATCGGCGCTACTTATATCCGAATTGTTCCAGCCGTGGCAGAGCAATCAACCTCGATAATGCCTGCGGCGAAGTCCACCGCCCGCGATGCAGGGCAACGTCCTGCCCAGCCTGAGCAGCCTGCAACGCCGGTCAGCGTTATTTTAGATCAACCGGAAATAACCGTTGAGCCAGGCCGGGCAGCTACGGCTGCGGTTACCCTGCTTAACCAAGGTACGCTGGTCGATCATTTTTCAGTAACGGTGCAGGGCATTCCTCAAAAATGGATACCAACCCCCATTCCGGTTGTGCAGTTGATGCCAGGAGCCCAGCAAGTAGTGTCCTTTATGATCAGCCCGCCGCGCGAGTCAACCAGCCGGGCGGGTACTTACCCACTCACGATCCGCATCTCCAGTCGCGATACACCCGGGCGCCCTGTGGATGTTGGAGCCAGCTTGACGATCACACCCTACTCTCAATTCCATAGCGAGCTGTACCCGCAAAAGATCCGCGCTGGTAGAGCGGCTCGCCTTAAAATCCAGAACCAGGGTAATGCCGCGGATACGTTCAACCTGCTTTGGCTTGATCGAGCGGTTGAACTGGAATTCAAGCCGCCTCAATCAAGCGTGCATGTTCCCGAAGGCAAAGAAGTTTTGGTCGAGTTTCGCGGAAAGCCGCGCCAGCGTCCGTTCTTTGGCAAAAGTCGCACCCATAACTTCAACGCCGAGGTTAGGGCGAGTAAAGGCGAACCGCAGATTCACAATGGCGAATTGGTCAGTCCGCCGGTAATTAGTTGGTTGTTTGTCTTCGTTTTGCTGCTGTTGTGCCTGTGTCTCGCAGCGGCTGCAGTAGTTGGTTATGCGCCCACGTATTTTGCTGTTCAGACTCAACGCGCAATCGATGCTACTGCCACAGCCATGGCGGATACGGATGGAGATACTATCCGGGATTATGAAGAGACTTCCTTTGGGACAGATCCCAAAAAGGCCGATACCGATGCCGATGGTCTTAAAGACGGTGAAGAGGTCAAGGTGCATGGCACGGATCCTACCAATAAAGATACAGACGGCGATACATTGCAGGACGGAAAAGAAATCGAAATCGGGACCAGCCCCATCAATCCGGATACGGACGGAGATGGTGTTCCAGACAACTCCGATGCGTCGCCGATTCTCTTGCCAACGGTTACACCCACAGCAACCTCTACACCAAAACCTACCCAGCCGCCTTGGGAGGCCTGTCCGGATTATTATCTATCCCGTATGCATATTGGCGTCAATGCCCGCATTGCTTTAAATCCGCCCAAATCTCAACGGGTGCGTGATGAGGCCAGCACCGAATCGAAGATTATTGGTTATATGGAGCCTGGCGAAGAATTCGAAGTGTTGGGCGGCCCAGAATGTGTCAATGATTGGGTTTGGTGGCGGGTGCGTTCTATGGAGACCGGTCTAAAAGGCTGGACTGCAGAAGGCGATGGCGATACGTATTGGCTGGAACCACTACCGTAAACGCTAGCGGCGATCATCTACGCCTTGGCTAGCGCCACGCTGGCGTCAGCGTGTTGATAAACTCGGCAACCTGATCGGCTCCGTTCGCTTTCATCTGGCGCGCTGGTCGTTCTGCCAATAATTGGTTTAGCCGTTCAATCCAATCATCCTTCAAGAGATCTGGCTGGCTGATTTCAAAACCACCTGATTCTCGGCGGATAAAATCCGCCAGGATTTGGGTTTCTCGAAAGCCTTCGCGCCGCAAGTAGATAAAAGGCATATCGCACAGGTAAGCTTCGGCCAGCGTGCTGTAGCCGGCCTTACCAATCACCACATCACAGGCATTGACCAAATCAGGATGATAGAACCCACCTTGTCTCGGTAATATGACCTGGTTGGTCGAACATTGAGTATGGTGTCGATCGCTGCCTGCAGGTTCAATGCCCGTGATTACCCAAAAATACTCGTTGCTTTCGAAGTATGCTGGTATATCATCTTTATTCTGGAAGGCAGTTACCAATGCTGCTCGCCGGTTAGCCGGAATGCTAAATTTATCTCGGATAACGTGGCGCGGGGTTCTGGGAGTGCGGCCGATAGGGGATGTCAGCAGGTTAGCCTGCTTCGATGGCGCACAGATAGGCTCGCTTTGGATGTGATATTCGGCGTGCTCAAAAACATCTCGGAAGAAATGGATAAAAGGCTCGAACCGCGGTTCCTGTTCTAAGTACCCTTGATAGATCCAATCCCAGGTGAAATTTTCGATCAATACAGCGGGCAAACCTGCCGCTTGTGCAGCAACAATTCCCACAGGAGCTATATCGCACAAGACGATCTGGCAGCCATTTGCCTTGAGTTCAGTGGTCAAACCATCTACCAGGATGCGATCATATGGCACCAATTCTTGCAGGCGTTCGATCGTAGCATCCAGGTCTTCTTCCAAAGGGTTTTTCTGCACCATGCCGATGTCAGTGGCCAGGCTGTGATAGGTATAGAAAGTATCTTGTAAAGATTCTACAAAGAACCAGCGGGGTACGGTCGTAAAGATTTCGAAGCAGACGGGGACGGCGTTCTTCACCACGCGCCAACGAGAGATTGCCTCCATAACGGCGCAGGCCCGGGCGGCGTGCCCAAACCCATGAGGTGAGATGAAGTAGGCTATGTATTCCAAGGGCATCATTATAGCACGTCAAATTTCCCCTGCGCTTTAATGTTATACTTTATTAACTATGAAAGTAAAGATTTGGGGTTCTCGAGGTTCAATTCCTGCTCCTATTGGCTCAGCAGCAATTGAGGAGAAGATCGTACGTGCGATCTTGAATATGCCCAAGATCGATCCACACGATGAAGATGCGGTGAGATCGTACATTCATGATCTGCATATTTTGCGCCGCGGCACCGCAGGGGGAAACACCTGCTGCCTGGAAATTCGTTCTGGACACGATATTATCGTTATTGATGCCGGCTCGGGAATGCGCGAGCTTGGGCAAGACTTAATGAAGGGCCCTTGTGGACGCGGCAAGGGCGTGATCCACTTGTTGTTCACTCATTTGCATTGGGATCATATCCAGGGTTTTCCATTTTTTTTACCGGCTTTTGTCCCAGGAAACCGCCTGTTGATCTATGGCATGCATGACATCGAGAGCGCTCTCGCAATGCAGCAATCTCCGTTGACGTTCCCAGTGGATTTGTCCTATATGCAAGCCGAACGCAAATTTATTCACATCCAGCCGGGAGAGTCTTTCCAAATCGGCAGCCTGCACATCAAGACTCTCGAGAATTTTCATCCGGGAAGATCGCTGAGCTATCGATTGGAAGAGATTGATCCAGCGCGCCGTGAATGGCTTCGCAGCAGCGATGGAGAACAAGCTGTTGCGTTCGGCCCGAAGGCTCTCCCCGAGGAACACAGTAGTTTTGATGATCGCCACTTTGGTAACAGTACGAATTCGCTGGTTATTGCTACCGATGCAGAGTATAAGGAACTAGACGAAAAGACGTTGCTGCCTTATCTTCATTTTTGCAGGAATGCAGATGTTTTGATTTTTGATGCCCAATATACGCTGCGGGATGTCTGGAAAAAGGTTGATTGGGGACACAGCTCCTCCATGATCGGAGTTGACTTGGCCCGCCGGGCCCATATCAAAAAATTGGTTCTGTTTCATCATGATCCAACGTATTCTGATGATGAAATCCTGGATATCGAAACCCGGGCTATAGCTTACCAGGAACAAGATCACTCTTTACCCTTCTGCGAAATTGCCGTCGCTTATGATGGGATGAGTTTCGATGTGCTTTCCTCCGGTTCAGGCGATTACCGGATGGTGGATGATGGGAATTTAGCCATTCTGATGCCTTCGGGCGGACAGAGTAGCCTTGACCAGGCGATCGACCGGTTGACATTTGAGTTGAGTTCAACTCCGTGGGGAGAAAACCAAGAGCCAACCAGTTCAATTCTGGATTTAGCAAATGTGGAAACCTTGACGACTGCCAGCCTGAAAAACCTGATCATGCTGCGCCAAATAGAAACGGATGTTTCCCTGGTGTTGGCAGCTCCATCTCAGAAGGTTCGCCAGGTGATTGAGTTGGCCGGTTATCTGGATTATTTTGTCATCTATCCTTCGGTCCAAGAGGCCATAGCTGCCGTGCGTGCTCGTGAGGCTTTGAATTTGCCTGGGCAACTGCTGCAAAATCGTTACCAGATTCAACACAGCTTGTATTCAGATCCCTGGGCAAATGTATTAAAAGCCATCGATTTACGAGAAAGCGGTGGTTTAAACCGCAATCGTCCGGTAGCGATCAAGATCATTAGCCCCTCGTTTCAATCTGGCACCTTACAAAAAGTTGTCCAACAGCTTGAACGAGTAGCCCGGATTGATCATCCGAATCTCGTCAAGATTTTGGATTGGGGATGGGAAGGAGCATCTTTCTTCATCGTTGAGGAGTACATTGAAGAAGACACCCTTCAATCATACTTACGATACTCTTCATCATCGCGCCGCTCTGGAGCACAGCGACCGCGCCGGAAACCTCTTTCGCTTCGGCGCGTCTCTCAAATTGCTTATGATTTGATCACTGCGTTAGAAGTGATCCATTCGCAGGGTATTGTGCATGGCGGCTTTTCAATGCAAAGCATTTTTGCTGATCAGCGCAGCGTTCGCCTGGGATGCTTTGGCTTGAGCTGGTTGATCGAGGGACATGTATTGTTGGATGTCCCTTCTTTCATTCTGCCGGTCACCCATCTTAGCCCGGAGCAAATCCTGGGCCAGGTGATGGATGCCCGTACCGATCTGTATGCCCTTGGATTGGTTCTGTATGAGCTGTTCACCGGTAAACCTCCGTTCGTAGGCACGGATGAGGCAGTTAAGCATGCTCACTTAGAAGAAGAACCTGTTCCGCCGCGCGATCATAACCCTGCAATTTCGCCATCCCTTGAACACTTGATTTTACGCTTGCTTAACAAGAATCCCAATGATCGTTATGCGAGCGCCAGTCAGGTAAGGCGGATATGGGACAGCCTGGGAACCAATGTGGAAGCTGGCGTGCAAATCCGTAGAAAGATTTGGATGGGCAGGCGCGAGCAGGTTCAAACTCTGCTTGAAGCCTGGAAAGAGGTACGCAGCGGTTATGGCCAGATTGTCTTTATTAGCGGTGAGCAAGGCATGGGCAAAACGAGCCTGGCTCATCAGTTCATTGCTCAAAGCCACTCTTCAGTTGTCCTGGTTGGCCAAAGTCACGAAGAGGATCGTTCCGCTTACGCCCTGTTTTCGGACGTGCTTCGTGCTTACTTTGCTACCATTCCACCGGAGTTGACGAGTGAAGACGCCGGCCAGTTATTAGCCAATTTATCTCGCATCGTTCCAGAAATTAGGATACTTGTGCCTGGTTTACCAGACCTGAACGTTTTGGCGCCTGAGCAAGAGCAATTGCGTTTGATGGCTAGCTTGGTTCAATTCATTGGGCGCGCCACGCGCTCCCGTCCTTGGTTATTGGTGTTGGATGATTTACACCAAACCGATCAGAGCAGCCTGGAATTGCTAAGCTATCTGGGTCGGCATACGTCTGAGATGGCTTTGTTGATTGTTGGTATCTATTCTGATGGTCTGGCACGTGACCATCCACTGCTCGAAATCTTACAAGACCTGGCTCGCCATCCGGGTTACCGCCATATTTCCCTTCAGCCTATTTCTCGCAATGATGTTTCTCAGATGTTGCTGGAGTTTTGGGAAAATGCAGTTCCCGAACCTGCTATTTTCGAGGCTCTTGTCGATAAGTTGTATCAACACACCCGAGGTAATCCATATTATGTGGAAGAAATCGCCAAGGCTTTATTGGATGATGGCTTGCTTCAAGGATTGAATGGCGGAAGCATAGAACGCCGCGGCGGACATGGTGTCGAATATAGTATTCCTGGCGACGGTGACAGAGGGCATCGCTCTGAACCCGATGTTCCAGAAGATAGCCTCGGCATTCTGGATCAGATACCTCTGCCTGCCAGCGTTCATGAAGTTGTTCGAAGAAGAATTGCCCACCTAACCACAGGGACTCAAAACCTCCTACAGCACGCTGCCGTCCTGGGACAGACTTTTCGATTGGATGTGTTGTTAGCAATGATGAAACTGACAGAACGCGAGGCGTTAGAAGCCCTGGATATAGCCCTCGAACGCCAGCTCATACAGGAACTCCCAGGACAGAATCTGCTTGCATTCCGCCAGGTGGAAATACGCCAGGTTTTGTATGATGACCTGAGTCCTATGCGCCGGAGAGTTTTACACCAACTGGCTGGAGAAACATTGGAGCGTTTCACCATGCCCTTCCCCGAACAATTGGCCGATGAGCTGGCGCATCACTTTGAGTTGGCGGGCGACTTTCATAAGGCTCTGATCTATATCCTCCAATCTGCCAATCAAGCGAAGATCGCTTTTGCCAATCACCAGGCCATGCTTTGGTATAACCGCGCGCTAGAGATATTGGCTTTGCACATGACCGAGGATGAAGCTGCCTACAAACCTTTCTTGCTCTCGGCCCATCAAAACTTGGGCGAGGTTTTAGCGCTTCTTGGGCAGTACAACGCGGCGTTATCCCATTTCCAGGTTTTCCTTACGATCGCTATGCCTGGCGGCGTAGATCACGGTGGCATAGAAAACCACAGCGGTGTTTTGGAGAACAGCGACTCCCCTGGCCTGGCGGCAACCGTTTGCAGGCTGATTGCCTCCGTGCACGAAAATCGCAGTGAATTCGATCTTAGCCTGGAATGGTTGGATAAGGGTATGAAATTGTTGGATACTCATACCCCCTCTCAGGAATTGGTAGAGATTTATAACATGTTGGGTTGGATTCAAATTCGCCGAGGTAATTTTGAAGCCTCTATTGTTCCTTTGCAGAAGGGTCTTCGTATGGCGGAGGAGATTCATCTGCCTCAGGCAGAAGTGGAGTCTTTGCGCCACCTGGGAACGGCAGCCTGGTTCTTAGGTGACAATGAACGCTCCCGTGAATATTGGCAACGTTCGCTCCGGCGGTGCCAGGATATTGGCGATATTCAAAATGAGGGTAAAGTGCTGAATAACCTGGGATTGATCCACCGCGACACGGGTGAATATATCCAGGCTCGCAATTATTACCATCGTTCGCTTGAGATTTCACAGATGGCCGGCGACCGTTTAGGAGAGTGTGTTGCTCTCAATAACCTGGGTTTTGTCTGGCGTAACCTAGGAGATTTTGAACAAGCAGGGGCGTATTTGCATCTGGCCCTTGAGATTTGTAATATTATTGGGGCCCGCCAATCTGAATGCCTGATCCTGAACAACCTGGGTGTTCTGTCGTACATGCAGAATGATAATCCTCTGGCCCTGATCTATACCCAACATGCCTTAGAGCTTTCTGAAAACCTGGGTGCTCGTCGCGAACAAGCCGATGCTCTCTGTACTCTGGGGCATATCCTGTCATCTATGGGCAATAAAGCAGAGGCTCAACAGGCATATCGCCGATCCCTGGCCTTACGTGAAGAATTGGGACAGACCAACTTGCTGCTAGATGCATTAACCGGGCTGGCTGAAATAGCTTTTGAGCAAAATAATACCGAGGATATCGAAAACTACGCCCGACAAATTCTTGCAGTGCTTAATGTAACGGCCTTTGAGTTGAGCACATCTACAGCGGATGGGCTTGTTCAGGTGGGCCAGGCCATTAACGGCAGCGAAGATCCACTCCGCGTCTATTGGATTTGTTATCGTCTTTTGCGATTCCAAAAGATCGATCAGGCAGATAAGATTTTGGAATATGCCCACTCTTTGCTGGAAAAGCAGGCGCAAGCAATTGAATTGAGTACAACTGAAGCAGATGACCTGCGCCGCAAATTCATGCAGAGCAACCCAGTTCACCAAAAAATTGTGGATGAAAAGCGGCACTCCACCCTTTCGTGATGTTTTTTAACTGCGGCGGTGTTCTTTACCGCGACAGTTCTTTTTACCGCGGCGGTTCTTTTTACCGCACTTATCCTAACTCCTCCACAGTTCCTGCTTCTCCGTTCACCCACACATTCATGCCGGTAGTTAAATTCTCGATTGCCACATGATCAATGCAGGGAATTTCGGCAATGATACAGCCAACCGCAGTGATTGTTTCGCATTCCGCATTGATGATTGCAACCGGGGCTTTGTCATTGTGTTTAAGACGGTAAAGCGTATATGATCCCACCGTAGAGCCTTTGCCGGTAGGAAATACTAGCACCTTACCCGCAATCGATTGACCCTCTAGCTCATGCCCTTTTTCCACTACCAGGCCGCTTTCTGGATCAACACCGCCAAAAAAGGAAATGCCCATGCGGGTGACCAGTGTCTTGCCGCTGGCTTGTCCGCTATATATCTTTCTGCCTTGTAGTTTCATACTTTACCCTTGATCCGTTGGCCAGTGAACCGTTTTTTGCATTGCAAGTAATCCTTATCCAATCGCTTCTGCAACCACTTGCTCGAATGTTTTGAACATGGTTTTAAATTTATTCTTGGAGCTGGCATAATAGCAGGCTTTAGCGCTATCGGTGGCTATCGCCTTAAAGCGCCCTTGGATGGGAGCAACTACGCAACAGGTGTCTACGGCGAACTTGGCGCCGCTGGCCTCGATGGTTTGTACGTAGCCCATGCGTTCAGCCATGTGACGCACCGGGCGAGATGTAGTTATCCAGAATTCTTTAACCACTTTCTTGCCACGCAGCAATTCTGCCAGGTGGGCAATCTCAACCAACGAAAGATGTGGGCAGCCTAGGCTGACGAAGTCCACCTCGCTTGAATCGACTTCATTCAGGGATGTAATTGCTTGCTCGATATCTTGAGCTTCAATATCGATAACATCTCTTGGCGGAGCGTATAAAGCCGCTTCAGGCGTGACCCCTGCCATGTGAAAGAGCGCTGTTCCACCATAAGTGGCAATGCTGGCGCAGAAAGATTTCAACTCTTCTAATGATACCGGCACGTTTTTGCCTGGCTCGTTAAATCCCAAGATGTAAGGCACCGGGCGTAAACCATACAAGGCAAGTTTCTCGCCGATCACTTTTCCTAAAGCGCCATAAAACTGGGTCGCTCTCCGAATCTCACCCATGCTTTTTCGATCGTCTTCTGGCGGCCTCACCGCAACCCTGACTGTTACCACCGGGCATCGTTCCTGGTCAAGGTGATAACCATAGGCCGGGGTACATCCTGTCAGAGCCGCGGCCAGGGCGCTCGGGCCACCTTCGCGGTTACTTCGTGCTCCCAGCACCGAATTTGCATAGCAGACTGCGCTGCTTTCTGCCCAGGCAATATGCTCTCCATAGTGTGGTACGTTCCCTACCAGGTAAGGTGTGCAGGTACAGGTGGTCGTGATGCCCATGCGGGCAAAAGCCTCGATCACGCGTTGTTGGTTACGGGCAAACTGTGCATCAATTCCCATGCGTTGTGCGCCGTTTTCCCACGGATGTTCTCCATCCACATCATCGATATCCATGCCGGCCGGGTTGAGCGTGCTGAATACACCTGCCGGCGAGGCTTTTCCGCCGCCTGCAGCCATTTCTGCTAAGAAACTCAAGCCTGCTTCACCAAGGTTGGCGTAACTTACGCCTGCTACCTGGACGGAAGTTACCGGCAGCATAGACTCTGCGCCATAAATAGTACCCAGGGCAACCAGAATTTCCATTGCCTTTCGCATGGAGCGGCCCTGTTTCCCAGCAAGGAGCTCCTGTTCTCCAGCAGTCAGGTTCATTGGCCGGCCTCCTGCTTGCTGGGCACGAAGCGGCCCAGGTCAACCTCCGGAAAAGAGGCTGTATCATAAGCATGCCCTTTGCTGCCCTGCTCACCGGGTTCTACCGGTTTGGTCATATCGAAGCCTAGTTTCGTCGTCAAGTGGGTGCCGGCCTCTGCACTGGGATCCAGGCTGGAGCCGCGCTCTTTAGGCAGCATCACCAGGTCTACATCGCCCTGAAAGCGGGTTGCCATAGCCCATTCAACAGCCAGGGGATTATAGATATCGATATCTTTATCGACAACAAACACATGTTTGCATGAGTTGTGCCCCGCAAAAGCTGCTTGGATGGCTTTTTTGCCATCACCTTCCGTCTGTTTATCGATCTGCACAATGGCATGCAGCCAGGAACATCCTCCCGGGTTTACATTGACATCCAGGCAGCGCACCACCCCGTTCACCTTTTGGTAAATCGTTGGCTCGCGCGGCATTCCCATCAAGAGTTTATGTTCCAAGGCTCCTGGAAGCAGCGCCTGCCAGATGGCGTCTTTGCGGTGGGTGATGGCGGTAACTTCAAAAACGGGTTCCTGGCGGATTGCATCGTAGGCTCCTGTGAGGTCCACAAAGGGCCCTTCCGCGTGCCGCCGGTCGCGATACACTACACCTTCAATGACCACTTCCACGTTCGCTGGTACCCACACATCAATGCTGTGGGCATGCACTATTTCTACCGGCTCTAAAGCGTTGGCGATTTCAAGCTCATCGATGCCAATTTCCACCGAAGTAGCCGCGGCTGCCAACAGGTTGGGTGTGCTGCCGATACAGATGGCAGCCTCGACTTGCCCCAATTCGCTCAGAAAACGGTCGAAATGCCGGCCGCGCACCACCCGAACGGCCAATTCATTTTTGGATATCTGCATGCAGCGATGAAAATCCATGTTTTGACCATAAACGGGGTGGCGAGCAATCATTATGCCGGCACTGATATAAGGGCCGCCATCGCCGGAACAGTGGCGCATCAAGGGCAGCTTATCCAGGTCAGGATGAGTTTCGATGACTTCCTGGCAGGCAGCTTGCCCAACTTTTTCGCACATGCTGCGTTCCCGAATCGCATCGCTTAGTCTAGAAATGATCTGCCCCACAGAAATTTGGAAGTAATCGGCAAACGCGGCTTTGCTGCAAAACAGGTTCCCCGCCACGCGCAAAGCACTTTGACGCACATTTTCAAACAGCATTGGCCGTGGTTCGAGTTTTTTTAGCACACCGGCAATTTCAAAATCTTTGCTGATCTCAGCCTGGACGCGTACCAGGCGCTGTTCTGCTTCCAGGCGTTCCAGGTAATCTCGTAAGCTCATCTTAACTGCTCCTCGCCTTCAATCGATTGTTTGAGTCTGGCGGACGATTTTTGGATCAATTTCTTTTCATCCCCAAGTATAGTATATAATATACCTGCTTTTGGGATGACAAATAGGATGGATGATGGACTTGCTTGAGGTGTGTTGTTACTGCCCCCAACAACCCTTTATCTTGGATTGCGTTAATATGACAGGTCACAGGTGATTTATGTGCCATAAATAACTTGTGTCTAAGCGTCTAAAGAGCTACACTTTTAAACTGGAATTAAACCTAAACTATATTAAGCGGGGTTGGTATGCCCTGCAAGAATGGAGAAAATTATGGCAAAGACAATGGTTAATATTGATGCGAATGAGGCTACCGCCTATGTTGCTCATCGCGTCAACGAGGTGATTGCAATTTACCCCATCACGCCATCTTCGACCATGGGGGAATTTGCAGATGAGTGGTCTGCCCAAAAGCGCCCCAACATTTGGGGCACAATTCCTATGGTGGTCGAAATGCAATCCGAAGGCGGGGCTGCCGGCGCAGTGCATGGCGCTTTGCAGACAGGCTCTCTGACAACCACCTTCACTGCTTCTCAAGGCTTGCTGTTGATGATCCCGAATATGTTCAAGATTGCTGGCGAGCTCACCTCGACAGTTTTCCACGTATCGGCGCGTTCGATTGCTGCCCAGGCCCTCTCGATCTTTGGCGATCATTCCGATGTAATGGCTGTTCGCAGCACAGGTTATGCTTTGCTATGTTCAAACTCTGCTCAGGAGGCCCATGATCTGGCTCTGATTGCCCAGGCTGCAACCCTGGAATCGCGTGTGCCTTTCTTGCACTTCTTTGATGGCTTCCGCACCTCGGCGGAAGTGAACAAAATCTGCTTGCTTAGTGACGATGAAATCCGTACCATGATCAGCGACGATTTGGTGCGGGCGCATCGTGCCCGCGCTCTGTCGCCCGATAATCCCTTCATTCGTGGCACGGCGCAAAACCCGGATGTATATTTCCAGGGTCGTGAAACGGTCAATCCTTTCTACCTGGCTTGCCCTGCTCTTGTTCAAAAGGCCATGGATAAGTTTTACCAGGTGGTTGGACGCCGCTACAACCTGTTTGATTACGATGGCGCGCCGGATGCCGATCGCGTAATTGTGGTGATGGGCTCTGCTGCCGAAACTGCCTCTGAGACGGCCAAGTTCTTGAATGCACAGGGCGAAAAAGTTGGCGTGCTCAAAGTGCGTTTATACCGGCCTTTCTCTGTGGAAAATTTCATTGCTGCCCTGCCACCCACGGTCAAGAATATTGCTGTTCTTGATCGAACCAAAGAACCTGGCGCAGCCGGCGAACCGCTCTACGTAGATGTGATCACTGCCATTGCCGAAGGTTGGAAAGGTCAGAAGCTCACCATAAC
Source organism: uncultured Anaerolineaceae bacterium (assembly GCA_964629965.1). GTDB lineage: Bacteria > Chloroflexota > Anaerolineae > Anaerolineales > UBA4823 > CAZVRZ01. Next base: position 4,644 of record CAZVRZ010000023.1, on the reverse strand, counting down.
CGGTGGACGATATGGTCTATCTTCAAAAGAATTCACCCCTGCCATGGCCAAGGGCGTTTTTGATGAAATGCTCAAGCCCGAGCCGAAGAATCACTTCACCATCGGTATCAATGATGATGTTACTCACACCAGCCTGGACTATGATCCGAGTTTTTTGGTTGAGTCCCCTCGAACGGTGCGTTGTGTCTTCTGGGGTCTCGGCTCGGATGGCACTGTTGGCGCCAACAAGAATTCAATCAAGATAATCGGAGAAGAAACCGAGAACTACGGGCAGGGCTACTTCGTTTATGACTCTAAGAAGTCTGGCGGCATTACCACCTCCCACCTGCGCTTTGGCCCAGATCCGATTCATGCGCCTTACCTGATTCAGCCTAACTCGGCTAATTTTGTTGCCTGCCATCTATTCAGCTTCTTGGAGCGTGTTGATATCCTCAAGTATGCCATGCCGGGAGGCGTTTTTTTGCTCAACAGTATCTTTAGCGCAGAGCAAGTATGGGATAACCTGCCTCGTGAAGTTCAAGAAGTCATTATCAACAAGAAACTGCGTTTCTTCGTGATCGACGCTTACGAAGTGGCTAGCCAGACAGGTATGGGCGGTCGCATCAACACGATTATGCAAACCTGCTTCTTCGCGATCAGTGGTGTTCTGCCGCGCGAGCATGCTATCGAAGAGATCAAGAAAAGTATCAAGAAAACCTATGGCAAGCGCGGCGAGGCCGTAGTGCAGAAGAACTTCGCTGCGGTCGATGGCACTCTCGCTAACCTGCAAGAGGTAACCGTTCCCTCCAAGGTTACCAGCACCCTCACCCGCCGGCCTGCCGTGCCCGAGGCTGCTCCCCAGTTCGTTAAGGATGTGTTAGGCAAAATGATCTTGTTGGAAGGTGATGATCTTCCTGTCAGCGCCATGCCGGTTGACGGTACTTTCCCATCTGCCACCACCCAATGGGAAAAGCGCAATATTGCCCTTGAAATCCCGGTTTGGGATCCTGATGTTTGTATCCAATGCGGTAAATGCGTTTTTGTCTGCCCGCATGCGGTCATCCGCGAGAAAATCTACGATCCGAGCCAGTTGGTAGGCGCTCCTGCAACCTTCAAGAGCACAGACGCGCGCTGGAAAGAATTCGCTGGTATGAAATACACCTTGCAGATCGCTCCTGAAGACTGCACTGGTTGCGCTCTCTGCGTTGAAGCCTGCCCTGCTAAGGATAAGGTTCAGGTGGGTCGCAAAGCGATTAACATGGCTGAGCAGTTCTCCTTGCGGGAACCCGAAGCTGCGAACTGGGATTTCTTCCTCGCATTGCCCGAAGTCGATCGTACGAACCTGAACGTCCGCACCATCAAGAATGTTTCACTTCTCCAGCCGCTCTTTGAATTTTCTGGCGCTTGCGCTGCCTGCGGAGAAACTCCTTATATCAAGCTGCTTTCTCAACTCTTCGGTGATCGTATCCTGGTTGCCAATGCCACCGGCTGTACCTCGATCTACGGCGGTAATTTGCCCACTACTCCTTGGGCGAAGAACGCCGAAGGCCGCGGCCCGGCCTGGTCTAACTCGCTCTTCGAGGATAATGCAGAATTTGGCCTTGGTATGCGCCTGACCCTGGATAAGCAAGGAGAGTATGCTCGCGAACTGCTGTCGCAGCTTTCCGGGTTGGTTGGCGGCGACCTGGTGGCAGGTTTGCTCGAAGCGGATCAAAGTAACGAAGCAGGCATCAAGGCTCAGCGCGAACGCGTCGATGTGCTCAAGAAGAAATTACAGGATGTGAACGATCCGCATGCTCGCGATCTATTTAGCCTGGCAGATATGTTAGTACGCAAGAGCGTATGGATCATGGGCGGCGATGGCTGGGCTTATGATATCGGTTATGGCGGCCTGGATCACGTTTTGGCTTCCGGACGAAATGTCAACGTGTTGGTGCTCGATACTGAGGTATATTCCAACACCGGTGGACAAGCGTCTAAGGCAACCCCGCGTGCCGCAGTCGCCAAGTTCGCTGCCCAGGGCAAGGGTCTACCCAAGAAGGATCTTGGACTGATCGCCATGGCTTATGGCTATGTGTATGTTGCCAAGGTAGCCATGGGCGCCAGCGATCAGCAAACCCTGACTGCCTTCCTGGAAGCGGATGCATACGATGGCCCATCCCTGATCGTTGCCTACAGCCATTGTATTAACCAGGGCCTTGACATGCGTAAGGGCCTTGAACAACAAAAACTGGCTGCCCAGTCTGGATATTGGCCGCTTTACCGCTTCAATCCAGCGCTGGCAGCAGAAGGCAAGAATCCCCTGTCACTCGACTCCAAGGAGCCAAGTATTCCGCTCGACCAGTACGTTTATAACGAAACTCGCTATCGTCTGCTTCTCCAGACTGATGAGCCGCGCGCCGAGATGCTCTTGAAGAAGGCCCAGGCGGATGTAAAATCCCGCTGGAGCTACTACAAGCAGCTGGCTGCCATGCACTATGATGGCGATGCTGAGACCGATAAGTAAACCAAACAATATGTAACTCGTGGGGACTGCTGCAAGATGAGCAGTCCCCACGAGTTAATGCCTAACTAACCACATATGGAGGAATTGAAATGGTAGATCTATCTACAACTTACTTGGGCTTGAACCTCAAAAATCCTCTGGTCGCTTCCCCTTCTCCGTTGTCTGAAAAAATGGATTCGGTCAAACGCCTGGAGGCAGCCGGGATTTCTGCTCTGGTTCTATATTCACTCTTCGAAGAGCAAATTACTCATGAAAGCCTTGAGCTTGATCATTATCTTACGGTTGGCACCGATTCCCAGTCGGAAGCTCAAAGTTATTTTCCCAACCATGGTAAGTACACCCTGGCTCCGGACGCATATATCGAGCACATTC
>CAZVRZ010000023.1:0-1777 GCA_964629965.1 uncultured Anaerolineaceae bacterium | reverse complement strand
GGCCGTCAATATTCCTGTGATCGGCAGTTTAAATGGCGTTTCGACCGGTGGCTGGATCAAGTATGCCAAGAAAATTGAAGAAGCCGGCGCCGACGCGCTGGAATTGAATATTTACTTCCTGCCCACCGATTCTAGGTTGACCGGCGCTGAGTTGGAAGACGTCTATGTTACCCTGGTGAAAGATGTGCGCTCCCAGGTGCACATCCCGTTGGCGGTTAAGCTCAGCCCATTCTTCACCTCGCTGCCCAACCTGGCTCGCCGCCTGGTTGAAGCTGGCGCTAACGGCTTGGTGCTTTTCAACCGCTTTTACCAGCCCGACTTTGACCTGGATGCGTTGGAAGTGACCCCCAATCTGGTTCTAAGCACCTCCCATGATTTGCGCCTTCCCTTGCGCTGGATTGCTATGTTGTATGGTCGTCTCCAGGCTGACCTGGCGTTGACCAGCGGCGTGCATTCTGGCAAGGATGCTGTCAAGGCCGTCATGGCTGGTGCCAGCGTGGCCATGACCACCTCTGCTTTGCTTAAGCATGGTCCCGAGTACGCTGCCGATATCCTGGCCGAACTCGAAGCCTGGATGGTTGAGAAAGAATATCAATCCGTTTTACAGATGAAAGGCAGCATGAGCCAGCAGGCCGTGGCCGAACCGGCTGCTTTTGAGCGCGCAAATTATATGAAGGTACTCAACTCGTATAAGCTGCTGCCCTAAAGCTACCTGCTTTAGACTTGTTATAAAAGGACTGTCCCCACCAGAGACAGTCCTTTTGTGTACTATTCGATTGGTCCCCCATTTTGCTTGGCTGCCGGCAGAGTCGCCTCATAATGACCGATCATGGATGGCGAGCGGGGATCGTGCTGGCCAAAGTTGGTACGCGCTCGTTCGAAGCTGCTGGTGGCATAGCAGTAAGCACATTCGAACAGACACGAATCGTACATGCCAATGTCTTTGCTTACCACGCAGCCGCAGGCCGCTCGCTGACCCGGATCTTTTGATGGGCTGATATTCAGGCCGAATACCTTCTGGATATAATCGTTATCCACGCATTTGCCTGGCCGTATGCCGTAGCGATTCAGGCCCAGCGCTTCTGCACAACTGACGATTTCCATCTCGTTCTCGCTGGCTGTCTCCACCATGAACTCCATCAAATGATCGAATTCTTCGTTAGGATTGTCTTTGTAGAATTCCAGGTGAATGCCTTGATTTTCCAGTGCTGCCAGGCGCTTGTGAGTTTTGGCGTACTCATCCGCCAGGCTGATCACCACTCGCCGGGTATGGCCGCGCAGTTGGGCCGCAATCTGCCCAAAAGTGTCCTCATGAAATGCTGGTCCCATCCGGTTGGTAAAGATGATCGGATCATAGCGCCAGATCACTTTGTTTGGCCCTATGCGTTCCGCTAGCCTTCGAAAAGTGCGCAGCGCAGCAGGCAGTGCCGGTCCTTTGACATCCAATTCTTTGGGGTTGTTCAAAAGCGTGTAATGAAAATAATACCGCATCCCTGCCTGGTCGAGTCTGTCTAGATGCGATATGAGCGGCGCCGGGTTGCGCGTCCAAAAAACGATCACCTCCACCTCTTCCGGCTTGAGCGATACGTGAGCTACCTGGCGCAGGTTAAATTGGTTGGGAACGGTGCAAAAACCTGCCCGGATGCGGTTCATAAACCATTCGGCGTAAAAAGCCGGTATATCCGTTCTACGGCTGGCGCTGATGATCATACTTATAGCCTCGTTTCACTACCGGACAAAATAGTGGTTGAACTCTGGTAAGCTTGAGCTCCCACCA
>CAZVRZ010000022.1:2441-47180 GCA_964629965.1 uncultured Anaerolineaceae bacterium | reverse complement strand
CCCGCTTTGGGAGGAGGTGTGTGCTCACGCCTTGGCTCTTCTGCTTCGAAATCTCCGCGGTGCGATTGCATTGTTCTGTAATGCCAGCATCTCGCCCTGGTTGGCAGATGAAATCATTAAAAGTGAGGGTTTGGGGGACGGTGGCGGTACTGCAGTACCGCCACCGTCCCCTATTCTCACGATATAGGAAACTCGAATCTTAAAATATTCAAATTGATATTGTGTAACCGGGAATCTTGTTGTATAATGTATTCAAATAGAACATATGATCTAATACACCGGCATGGCAGACGAGCGCCATGCCGGTTCGCGTTAAATGCACAGGAGACAGGATGTTGAACGAAAGAAAAAATATACTTGGAGAGCTGTGGCAGCGCTGGCGACAAGGCACCCGCCGTCCATCCGGTTCCCGGCCTGTCCAGACCACCGCTGTCACCGTCCGCATTGACGACAGCCAGGGATGGGGCTCACTCACCAACCGGCCGCACGAGTACGACCAGGGCAAGCTGCAGGAGCTTTACGAGGATGCGCTCACAGCTTGGAGGAAGAACCCGATTGCGTGGCGGATTATCGCCATCACCACGGATTACACGGTGGGTGATAACCTGCGGATCGGCTCGCCGAACCGCAGCCTGGCGAAGTTCATTTACACCTTCTGGAACCATGCGGAGAACAGAATGGATCTGCGCCTGGAGTCACTCTCCGATGAACTGGCACGCTCTGGCGATCTGTTCCTGGTCTTGTTCCGCAATCAAGTCGATGGCATGAGCTATTTACGATTGGTGACGAAGGATCGGATCACCAAGATCGAAGCAGCTCCGGACGATTGGGAGAAGGAACTGGTCTATTACGAAAAACAGAACAGCGGCGAGGATCGCCGCTGGCTCGCTCCGCTGCATCCAGATGCCGAAGGCGCGGATGCGATTATGATGCACTACGCAGTGAACCGCCCCGCAGGCGCCCTCCTGGGAGAGAGCGATTTAACCACGATGCTTCCTTGGTTACAGAGATACAGCCGGATGCTAGAAGACCGGGTGCGCCTGCATTGGGCGGTTCGTTCCTTTCTGTGGATCGTGAGCGTCCCTTCCAACCTGGTCGCAGCGAAGCGCGAGCAGTATCGCAACCCGCCGGAGGCGGGGAGCGTGGTGATCAAGGACGAGAGCGAAACGTGGCAGGCGGTGAATCCAGACCTGAAAGGGATGGATGCCCGCTACGACATGCAGAGCGTTCGCCAGATGATCGATGCCGGCTCCGGCTATCCCCCGCACTGGCGGGGGGAAGCGGGAGACGCCAACCTTGCCACGGCGACAGCCATGCAAGGACCCACGGAGCGGCACCTGCTGCGAAGACAGCAGTACTTCATATTCATCTTGAATGATCTGCTCTACCATGCTTATGATCGAGCGCGGCAGCTTGGGCGCGTGCGCCCACTGCCGACGACCGATTACGACAAGCTCTTCAACGCGGTGATCCCTGAGATCAGCCGGTGGGATAACGAGAGCTTAGCCAGAGCAGCCAGAGAAATGGCAACGGCCATGACGATGATGAACCAGCAGCTCCCTGGGCAAAGCGAATTGTTCCTAAAGATCATTCTGCGCATGATCCTGCGCTTTGCTGGTGAGCCACAGAATGATGAGACCCTGGAGCAGATACTGACCCAGGTGAAGGAGAATCCTAATCCGCTCACGAATACGCCGCTCACGAATGACTCTCCCCCTTCTTCATCCCAAGGGGATGAAGAAGAAGAGGATAAATGAGTTGAGTACAACTCTTGGAATGATGTCTGAGTTGGGTACAACTCTCTGCCGGCAGCCTGGTTGGTTTGTCACCAATACCTTGCGGCTACACGCGCGCAGCGCTCCGCCCGAAGGGCGGTCAGCCGCTAAGCGCGCCTGCGCTGAGTACAGCGCCCGCAGCCGCCGCGTGGCTAGTGCGACGCAGTTCGTCGCCCGCGCCGCCAGAGGCTTCCGCTGGGTACAGCGGGGTGGTCTTCCCGCCAGTGCCGCGGCAGTTGGGTACAACTGCCGCGTAGCGAGCTGCGCCGGCGTAATCGCCGGGCAGCGAGGCTGCACCAAGGTACCATATTTCTGCGTCAAAGATCGCCGCTTGGATGTTCTTTCAAAAACTTTCCCCTGGTTTTGGTGTCATAGATCTGCGCCTGGCTGGCGTTTCTTGTCACCAATAATCGGGTCAGCGCCGCTGACCCCAACAATTGGAGGTAAACATTGACTACTTACAGTAACTTCTTAGACTCTGTGCGGGTTTTGGTAGGTGATTTTGATGAAGACGAATGGACGGATGCTCAGCTCTATGAATGTGTTTCGCTGGCGCTGGCTCGTTATGGGCAGGTCTATGAGCGGTTGGTGGTGGGCATCGATCAGTTTAACGCTGCAGGGCGTTTCAAGCTGAACCTGAGCAACCATCCGCAGATTGAAGAGCTGGTTTACATTCACTGGCCGGCTGAGAGCACGGTGCCGACAACGGTTGGTGAGAACAAGATCATTGACTTTTGGACTTACGTGGAAGGTTCTGGTACGGGTATCACGGCTACCAGCATCTTGACGGTGGACGTGATGGTGGAGGGGGACGTGCTGCCGGCGGAGGATGACTACGTTCTTTACCATGGGGTATCTTTGCATGGGATTGAAGGGATGGCGATTGATCCCACAAAATCAACGGTTTTATGGGAGTTTACGACCGTTCCGAACAACCATCTTCACATTGTGAAGCTGGGCGCTGCAGCGTATGCGCTGCGCGCCCAGGAATGCTACCTGAGCATGGAAGCCCGGTCGGGAGCATTGGTGAACAACATCTGGATTCCGACGAACATTTACCATGTGGGTGTCTTGGCTGAGACAGCCGACCGGCTGATGAAAGAATTTGACAGCGAGCTGGAGCTGCTGAAGCAGCGCCGGGTACAACGCCCGCCCTGGGGCGAAGCGGAGCGTAAGCGACAGCGGCGCCTGCTGAGCGGGGAGTCTGTGTGAAGCCTGCGGATTACCGCTACGGTCCTGATCTGCGTTCAGATAGCCGGTTGATAACCGGCATTGATCTTAACGGGGCGGGGCATGCTCTTCGCACCGACACCGATGGCCGCCTGGAAGTGGCCATTGCGGGAGGCGGCGGGCCGGGCAGCGGCTTTGACGCTGACACGGTGGACGGATTGCACGCCGCCGACCTGGCTGCGTCTGCCCATACGCATGTGTGGGCAGACATCACCGACCCGCCAGCGACTTACGCCCCGAGCGCGCACACCCACCCCTGGAGTGAGATCACCAGTACCCCGACCACGCTGGCGGGTTATGGTATTGGGGCTGACACGCTCAGTGTTTCTTCTATTAATAACGTTTCTGTGACTAACCACAGTCATGCGATTACGAGCAGCAGCAATCCTGGGGCTGCTGCGAGCATCCTGGCGAGCGCGCCGACTACTGGCTACCTGCAGCTCACCGGCCTGGGCATTGGGGTTGCGCCGTCTAGCAAGATGATCTTTGTACAGGGTGCCGGAGCAGGCGAGTCGTCTTTTAGTGGTACGTCGGTTACGGACACTGACAGCCCGCCGCAGTTTGGGTTACAGTAGGCGGGGGGTACGATTGGCGCTGAGACGGCGGTAACGCTCAACCAGGGTCTTGGGATGATCTCGTTCCGTGGTTATCACGGATCTGCGTACACTGGCACCAAGGCGGCGCTTACGGGGTATGCCAGTGAGAACTGGAACGCAACGGCGAACGGAACGCATGTAACAATCCGCATTACGCCGAACGGTTCTACTACGCTGACTGAGGCCATGCGGATCACGAATGCGGGCTATGTTGGCATTGGTGTGACTGTGCCTGGGGCGCTGTTCCACGTCAAGGGCAGTGTGGCCGCGACTATTCAGAGCATCTTCCAGGGAGCGACCAGTCAGAGTGCGAACATCACCGAATGGCGGAATGCTGCGGGGAGCGTGCTATCAAGTGTCAATAAAGATGGCTGGATAGGCTCTGGAACATCAAATCCAGTAGCTCCGCTTCATGTTGTTAGACAAGATGAAGTCCCGACCTATTTGGACGCATATAGTAACGCTAATTATCCAGCAGGAATGGTGGGAAGAAGGGCCAGAGGCTCAATTGCATCTCCCGCCGCTCCACAGAGCGGAGATTATTTAACGGGGTTATTCGGAAGAGGGTTTGATGGGAGTGCATTTACCACAGGAAGTAAAGGAGCCATTCTTATTGTGGCGGCGCAGACATGGTCGTCAGTTGCTAATGGGACTTATATTTCTTTTGAAACTACACCAATTGGAAGCACTACGCGAAGCGAAGTTATGCGGATTGACAACGCCGGCAATATGGGTATTGGTGAGAGTGCGCCGGATTACAAGTTGGATGTGAATGGGACATTTGGCTTTACGCCTGGGGCTTCGGTTACTCCAGCAGACAATGGGGATGTGGTGATCGAGGCAACGAACAATACTACGCTGACCTTCAAGCTGAAGGGTAGTGATGGGACAGTACGATCAGGAACGATTACGTTAGCTTAGGAGAAAAACTATGGCACAGATTATTATCAACATTCCGAATGCGGTGGTCAACAGAGTCGTTAACGGCTTGTGTGGGCAGTTTGGCTACAATGAATATCTGGAAGATGGCGTTACCCCGAACCCGGAAACGCCGGCGCAGTTTGCAAAGCAAGTGGTGGTGCAGTTCGTCAAGAATGGGGTGAAAGCCTGGGAGGCCAGCCAGGCTGCGGAGCAGGCTAGACTGGCGGCCTTGCAAGCAGCAGAAGAAGAGATCGAGGTGAATTGATATGGACAAAAGCGAACAGGAGTTTATTCTTCAGCAGCGGGTACGCTGGTGGGAGAGCGAAGCTTTTGGCGCCCAGGTGGATCTGAAGATCGCCGAGCGCCTGAAGGATGAAGGCATCCGCGAGCGCGCCATGGTTGCGCTGCGCAGAGCAGAGACGGCGTTAGCCGTTCTCCGTGAGGAATTAGGGCAGGTCGGAGACCCTGGGTCAGCGCCGCTGACCCCTGCGCCGGGTACGGCGCCATGAGGAAGCCTTACGGTCCTAATCTCTTGGATGATATGCGCCTTGTCTCCGGCGTAGACGGCGCAGGTCATACCCTGAAGACGGATACCTCCGGCCGGCTGGAGATTTCTTTCGTTTCTGGCGCGGGGGTTTACAAGCGCATGGGCTTGATGACCTTGAGCGGCGCAGCGACGACAGGAGCGCAGCCGCTGAGGCTACCGAACGAGACCGGCGTGATCTTGATCATTGAGAAAGTGGCGGTGATGGTGAACACTGCGCCGGCCGGCGCAGACTTGATCGTGGACGTGAACAAGAACGGTACAACGATCTTCACTACCCAGTCTCATCGGCCGGTGATCGCCGATGGGGCGAACACCGGAGAGACGCTTTTGATTGATGTGACCGCCTGGGCAGACGGCGAGTATTTGACCTTTGACGTTGACCAGTGCGGGAGCGATACACCTGGGGCAGATCTGACAGTATGTGTGGTGGTTTCGAGATGGTAAGAAGGAGCGAAAGATGGGCAGACCGCTTAACGACAAACAAGCTCTCAAGCTGGCTATCGAATGCGTGCAAAGAGAGATTGCTCGTATTGCTGTTGACGCCAACCTGCATGACGTGTTTGGCGCTCGCTATCCTTTTGCTATTCGAGCGAGCAAGAAGAAAGAAGCTTTACATCAAGCTATTATGATCTTGACTGATATGAGGAGCGCTGATAGGGTCAGCGCCGCTGACCCCAACAAAGAAAAAGGCGAATTGGTGACAGGATCTGCCGGCCAGGCTGCGCCGGCTGACACCAAATTCTTTTTTGAACTGAGCAAAAAGGAGCAATGATCTTATGCGACTACTTTCAATGACCGATGGCGCCGAGGCCGGGGATATGTCCTTTTGGGACGCCTACAACGGCGCAGACGTGGCTACTGATTACATTCGCTCTGGTGATTACTCCTACAAGTATGGTGCTTACCAATGGTCTACCAAGAACTTACCGGGCTACAAGACGGAGATCTATATCCGCTTTGCGGTGCGGCTCTCGACGTTGGATTATTCTGGAGTGATGAACCTGTGTGACATTCGTTATGCGAACGTGGTGCAAGCACGAGTGAGCTACCTACCCACCACAGGTTACTTGATGTTGTACGTTGGAACTGGTACGTTGGTGGCTTACTCCACCGTTCCGATGCAGCTTGAAACCTGGTACTTGATTGAAGTTCACTACAAGATTCACAACATAAGTGGCGTGCTTGAATGCAGAGTGGACACTGTGCCGGCCTGCAGCTTTGCAGGAGACACGCAGTTCTCTGAGGATTACGTGAACTTCGATAACCTGCACTACTACGCCGGCGGATCGTATGCAACCATCTGGATCGATGATCTTGCAGCGAACGACAGTAACTGGAGCGGTGGATAACGCTTGGTGCGGTGATGGGCATATTCAGTTACTTCGTCCGAATGCGAACGGAGACGGGAACTATTGGGTTGGCTCGGATGGCAACAGCGTGGATAACTACTTACTGGTAGACGAGATGCCGCCAGATGGTGATACAACCTACGTTGAGACAGATACCGCCAGCACGCAAGACCAGTACCACGTAGAGGATTATGACGGTACTGGCAGGGAGATCGTCAGGGTGTGGACGGAGGCGAGGGCCAGGTCTACTGAGCCGACTGGAGAAACGATCAAGCTCGGAATCAAGACGGGTGGGTATGTGTTCTTAGGCAGTGGGGTTTCGCTAATCAACCAGTACGTTCGGGTGGTTGGTGACGACTACTACGAAAACCCTGACACCAGCACTGGTTGGACTGACTCTGACCTGGATGGCATTCAGGTGGTGATTGAGGCTGCTTGATGGCACCCACCAAGGTAACGACGACTGCGATTGACGTAGAAGATGCGCCTTATGGAACGTCCAGGCGGGCGACGGATGTTGAATTGGGCGTGGAGGATGTGTCCGACACGCCGAAGGCCAGGGCGACTACCCTGGCCTTGGGTGTTGAAGACACCTGCTTTACCCCTTCTATGCGGGTGACTCTGGTGGGTTTGATGATTGAATGGGCTCCGGTGCGCCGGGGTGGCCCTCACCGGCAGTTTGTTTAGAGACGCGTGAGTTGCACACAACTCTGGGTAAAAATAGGGTACACTTGACATATGTCCAACTCTCACCGCACACGAATACGGTCTCCCGAAATTCCTCCGCACACGAATATGGCACCTCCGCTGGGTACAGCGGGGCTTGCGCTGAGTACAGCGCCCACAGCGGACACGAATACAGCGGCCGAAAAGGCTTTACAGGCCGCTGCACCCCTGGCGCAGGCCGACCCACTGCGGCCGCGCTATCATTTTTTGCCTCCTGCCCAGTGGATGAACGATCCCAATGGTACGATCTACGTCAACGGGTATTATCACCTGTTTTACCAGTTGAACCCCTACGCGGCGAAATGGGGGCATATCCATTGGGGGCATGCCCGCAGCCGCGACCTGGTGACCTGGGAGCATTTGCCCATTGCCCTGACACCCGCCGTTGAGCTGGGGGAGCAGCACTGTTTCTCGGGCTGCTGCATTCTGGACGAAGGCCGGCCGGTCATTTTCTATACCAGTATCGGTGGCAAGTGGGCTTTGCCCCTGCTATGGAATGTCAGGTGCGGTGCGCAGCACTGGGCCGCCTACTGTACAGATCACAGCTTGGCGGATGAAACGCTGACCCACTGGCAGCGTTCGCCCGAAAATCCCATTTTGCGCCAGGAAGGGCGCAAGATTTACGATTGGCGCGATCCCTATATCTGGAAGGATGGCGACACCTGGCGCATGGTGCTGGTGGGAAAATACTTTGGTGAGAATTTCGGCAGCGTGTTCTTGTACGAGTTGTGCTCAACTCAATCGCCCGATCTGCACACGTGGAAATTCAAAGGCCGGCTGTGCCGGGGTACGCCTCCGCTGGGTACAGCGGGGCTGGGTACAGCGGGGCTGGGAAAGGGCTGGGAGTGCCCGAACCTGCTCCGGTTTGGTGAAAAATCGGTGCTCATTGTCTCGCCATACGGCCCGGTGATCTATTCCGTTGGGAAATTGGTGGATACTCCCATGCACACGAATTCTGATCCCACGAATTCTGCGCTGCAATTTGATGCAGGCGAATGGCGGCCGCTGGATCACGGCAAGGCGTTCTACGCCACCAATACCTTCAACAATTGCGATCCATCCCTGGTTGGCGAAGGGTATATTTTAGTAGGCTGGATTAAGACGTGCTCTGGACGGCCGGCGCCGGGCAACGGGCATTGGCAGGGCTGCCTGAGCCTGCCGCGCCAGGTCACGTTGGATGAACAAGGCCGGCTGCACCAGCGCCCGATCGCCGCATTAACCAGTCTGCGAAAAGAACTCGTTGCGCACACGAATGTTGCGCATAGCCAAAATAGAGTCTCTGAGATATATGGCAACTGCCTTGAGATCAAGCTTCGTGTGCGTTTTTCTGTCGAAAAGCGCACACGAATACTGCCCAGCCAACAAATTGCCGGGCTCTCTATCCTGGATGATAATGGAACAACTTACCCGGTCTTGTTGGAATTGGATGTGGCGGCTGCAGGGGCTTTGATGGATCGATCATCGTCGAGGGGGCCGGCGGATGCAGTTCATCCGGCGGAGCCACCCACGAATTCTACGGTGGTCTTAACCTGCCTGGATGAGATTTGCCGGCTACCCTTCTCCGGTGATGAAGAGCTGGACCTGCACATCTTCATCGATGGCTGCGTAGTTGAGGTTTTTATCAACGAGCAAGAAGCTATCACTGCCTGCTTTCGCCCGCACCTGGCGAAGCGGTACACCGCAGATGCCCACCCCGGTCTTCGCATCGCCCTGGTTCCCGGTGATGCGGAAACGTACGAGTGGCAGGTGTGGACTCTTGCGACAGAGAACGTCGCGGCGACAGAGAACGTCGCTTGAGCTGAGTAGTACGGGCAGGTCTCAGACCTGCCCCAACAGTGAATTGAGTACAACTCTGAGTGAATCCGAGTTGCAGTGGGTTTGATATAATATGCATTACTCTTGCGCTGAGCCTGCCCCGAGGGTGACGCTGTACCCCAGCGTACTCTCCGAAGGGTACAGTGCGCTGAGTACAGCGCTTAACAGAAAGGTGTGTTGATATGATTTTACAATCTCTTACCGGTAGCTGGAATTTTCGCCAGGTGGGAACGGCGCCTCCGCTGGGTACAGCGGGGCTGGGTACAGCGGACACGAATATGATAGAGTGGCTGCCGGCCACGGTGCCCGGCGGCGTGCATACTGATCTGCTGGCCTTGGGGCGTATCCCCGACCCCTTTGTAGGCGATAACGAGAATAGCGTCCAGTGGGTGGCCGAAACGGACTGGGAATACCGCCGCACTTTTACCGCCAGCGAAATATTGCTTGCCGAGCAGAAGATCTTCCTCATTTGCGATGGATTGGATACCATTGCCGATGTGTATCTGAATGATATTTACCTGGGACACACCGAGAATATGTTCCGCAAGTTCGAATGGCAGGTCAAAGATTTCCTGCGGCCTGGCGAAAACGAACTGCGTATCTATTTCAGCGCGCCGGTCAGTTTCATCCGCGCCAGGCAGGCTCAACCGCCTTTGCAGGGCGGCGGCGATATTCCCGGCGGACCGCACGGCGCCCTGCCATTGGGGTTGGGACTGGGGTCCCAAGCTGCCCACCGTCGGGGTGTGGAAAGATATCCGCCTGGAAGGCCACACCGCAGCGCGCCTGGTGAACGTGCACCTTCGCCAGTACCATGATAATGGGTCTGTCACCATCCAGGCCGAGGTTGAATGCGATTATTGGTCTGAAGAGACTCTTCCGCCGGGTACGGCGGGGCCGGGTACGGCGGGGCCGTCGGGGCTAGGAGTTGTACCCAACGCACGGGTCTCAGACCCGCCCGTACTACGGGCTGCCGAGCCGTACTCGGCGCAAGCGCTGTACCCAGCGCAAGTGTCTCTACGCGTGACCGCGCCAGACGGTAGTACTTCGGTTGCCGAGGAAATGCTGATGCAAGTACCCGATTACGATTACCAGTTCACCACTCTGGAAGTTACTATCCCCAACCCGCAGCTTTGGCAGCCCAACGGTTGTGGGCCGGGCGCTGTGGGTACGGCGCGGCCGCTTTACCAGGTGGAAGTGCGCTTGCTCTCGGTTGAGGGTGATCGCGAAGAGCGCGATTCACGCGAAGAGCGCGATTCACGCGAAGAGCGCGATTCACGTATTTACAAGATGGGCTTGCGCACCATCGAACTGATCCAGGAACCCGACGAATGGGGCAAGTCGTTCACCTTCTTTGTCAACGGCCTGCCGGTATTTGCTAAAGGCGCAGACTGGATCCCGGCCGACTCGTTCCCCACCCGCCTGACCGAGGCGCATCTGGAAGGCCTCATCCGCTCGGCGGCGCAGGCCAACATGAATATGATCCGGGTGTGGGGCGGCGGCTACTATCCGGAAGATATGTTCTTCGATTTGTGCGACCGCTACGGCATCATGGTTTGGCAGGATTTTATGTTCGCCTGCGGTATTTACCCGGCCGATCCCGAATTCTTCGCCAACGTCCACCAGGAAGCCATCGACAACGTGCGCCGCGTCCGCCACCACGCCTGCCTGGCGCTGTGGTGCGGCAACAACGAAATGGAACAGGGCTGGGCCGATTGGCACTGGAACAAGCCGGATGACCCGCTCAACGTGCGCCTGAAAGACGGTTATGATCGCATGTTCCACCACATGCTGCCCGAGATCATCGAAATGGAAGACCCCGACACGGCCTATTGGCCCAGCTCGGCTTCCTCCAATATCGCTTTTGAGAATCCCAACGGCCAGGCTCAGGGCGATTGCCATTACTGGGATGTGTGGCACGGGCGCAAGCCGTTTACGGCCTATCGCAGCCAGTACCCGCGCTTTATGAGCGAGTTTGGCTTCCAGGCGCTGCCCCCCTTCAAGACCATCCAAACTTACGCTGGGCCGGCCGACTGGAATATGAATTCGTACATCATGGAACATCACCAGCGCAGCGGCAACGGCAACGGCCTGATGCTGGCGCAGATGACGGACACCTTCCGCACCCCCAAGGACTTCGAGTCGCTGGTTTACCTCAGCCTGGTACTGCAAGCCGAGGGCATCCGCTACGGCGTGGAACACTGGCGGCGCAGCCGCAAGCGCGTCAGCGGCACCTTGATCTGGCAGCTCAACGACTGCTGGCCGGTGGCTTCCTGGTCTAGCCTGGATTACTACGGGCGCTGGAAGGCGCTGCACTATGCCGCCAGGCGCTTTTTTGCGCCGCTGCTGCTCTCGGTGGAAGAAGGAGAACCCGGTGGGGGGAAGGCGGCCGCCTGCGTTGAGTACACCGCCAGGCGCATTCATATCACCAGCGATCTGCCCGAACCGTGGGATGGCGAAGTGCGTTGGCGCCTGGAAACGCTTGACGGTACCGTGTTGGAAGAAGGCCAGAAGCTCGTGCGTGCCGCTGCCCTCAGCGACACCCTCGTTGCCAGCCTGGACTTTACATCCAATATCGCGGTTGATTACAACCGGCTCCGCAAGCTGATCTTCGTATGCGAGCTGTACGATGCTAACCAGACCCCGGTACCCCGCCCGGTATCGCACTGCATCTCCACCTTTGCTCCCAGCAAGCACCTGGAGCTGGTGGACCCTGGCTTACAGATTTCGAACGTTAGCCTTCAAAATGGCCAATTAAGTTTCGATGTCAGCGCCCAATCGCTGGCCCGCTTCGTAGAAGTGAGTCTGGACGATGACGGTACAGAACACCGTTCCGATATCGTTTTCAGCGACAACTACTTCGACCTGCCTGCCGGGCAAACCATGCACTTGACTGCTCAATGCGCCCACGAATACGATGCCCACGAATACGCCGGTTGGACGGTGGAGAAAGTACAGCAAGCGTTGCAGGCGCGGTCGCTGTATAACTCATACTGCTAATCTTACTCATAACAGCGGTCGCTGTATAACTCGTACTGCTAAGATCTTTCTATAAAGAGTTGATGGATTGGCACATGCCAATCCATCAACTCTTTTATTATTAGCGAATGGCCACAGGCAAATATACAAAGAACGCTGTTTGTGTCAGCAGGATCGTGTCGCTGTACACTTCACTCACATTTCCTGCTGCATCCTGGTAGCGTACATCTACCGTCTTCTCGCCCGCGGCTGGCGGGAGTGTCCAACTCATACTCGGCGAATAGGCCAGCCATGCTCCCCAGGCGCCGCCCGCGTTGCGCACCTGGACGAACGTAACCCCGCTGCCGGCATCAGAGGCTGCCAGCGATAGGGTGACCTGGGCGCTGGCGGTTTCTGCAGCTCCCGCGTTGATCGTCACGCTGCCGGTCGGAGCGGTCAGGTCCACTGTCCAGGTGTAGGCTGCCGGCGAAGCATCCACGTTGCCCACTGCATCCTGCGAGCGCACTTCAAAGGTATGAGCGCCTTCTTCCAGGTTGGTGTAGACCTTGGGGTTGGTGCAGGTGATAAACGCTCCGCCATCCAGCCGGCATTCAAAAGTGGAACCTGCTTCGCTGCTGGTGAAAGCCAACTCTGCACCGGTGGCATTGCTCAGGGCAGGCGGCTGGTTGGTCAGGCTGGTATCCGGCGCAGTGCGATCCAGTGTGTATGTTTCGCCGAGACTGTAGGCCCCGTTACCGGCACCGGTTCCGCCCAGCTTAACGCCGGCTGCATCCTGGATGCTGTCATTGTCCAGCACGTCCAGGCGTAGCGTGCCATCACCGGAGCCGGCGTCGACCGTTACGGTGTAGGTTGCACCCGCTCCAGTCATGTTTAACAGGCTAGTTCCGCTCAGGCCGCTTACAGCCAGGTTGAAGTCGCCGGCATCCACACCGCTGACCCCCTCGCTGAAAGTTACGATGAATGCCACGCTGGCTGCATTGGTTGGGCTGCTATTCGCACGCCGCACGCTGCTGACAGTGGGAGGCGCAATATCGATCAGCCAGGTGTAAGCCGCCGGGGAGGCATCCAGGTTGCCGGCCGCATCCTGCGAGCGCACCTCAAAGGTGTGTGCACCTTCGCCCAGGTTGGAGTAATCCTGCGGGCTTGCGCATGAGCTGTACTCAGCTCTAAGCGGTAATCCGCCGTACCCGCCGCCATCCAACCGGCACTCAAAGATCGCGCCTGCCTCGCTGCTGTTGAAGGCCAGCGTGGCAGTGATCGCGTTGGTCAGTGCCGGCGGGTGAGCGGTAATGCTGGTCTCCGGCGGTGTTTTGTCGATGGTGTAGGTTTCTCCGCCGGTGTAAGTGCCGTTGCCTGCGCCACTCCCTCCCAGTGGACTGCCATCCAGGTTCCGGATGCTGTCATCATCCAGCACGTCCAGTCCCAGCGTGCCATCGCCGGAACCGGTATTCACCGTGACGGTGTAAGATTGAGCCGCAAGATATTGCGGCTCTACGGCGCTCACCGACGCGCCCACGGGTCCGTTTGCACTGGGATTGAAATCCGTATTGTCCACGCCGGATACCTCTTGGTTGAAGCGCACCTCGAATCGCACGCTAGCTGCATTACTGGGGCAGGCGCTGTACCCAGCGCAGGGGTCTAAACGTGTCAACGAAACCACCCTTGGCGGCGGATAATATTCATAGGCGCCCAGATCGCAAGCCAGGTTGCCATCTTCGTCACCGTCCACCGGGCGGGCGAAACCGCGCGCATCCACTGCCGTAGAGACACAAGCGCTGTACCCAGTGCAGGCGTCAATCGCCGGGCTGCCCTGCGGAGTACCGCTTAGCAGCGCCTGGGTAAAGACCGGGCCGCCGTTGTCTTGCAGCGGGCCGAGCATGGGCGTGGTGCTGGTGATCACTGCACTCACATCGCCTTGCAGCGCCAGCCCGGCCACCGTGCTGAACAGGCTAGGCCCTTCCAATTCGGCCGCGCCGAATCCATCGACGCCCAGGGCAGCCGCATTTAATGCGATCAACGAGCTACGCAGGGTGACCGTGATTCCATCTGAACCGTACAGTCCGCCGCCGTAGGTGGAGCCGGGATTGCCGGCGGAGCCAACGGTACCGATAACGCCGGATGAACCGGATGATCCTGGGGAACCCGAAATCCCTGTTCGACAAGTACAGGGATATACAAAGTTGACGCATGAGCCACCCATGCCAGGCGCTCCACCCGATCCGCCTGCGCCGCCCGAGCCGCGCGAGCCGCCTGCCCCGTTGGTTCCATGGGCGGTATCGTTGCCGCTCATGGTCACGTTGACCAGGTTCGATATTCCTGCACTGAATAGGCCGCCGCCCTGGCCGCTGCCGCCGTCGCCGCCCTGCCCGCCGCTGCCGCCCGCACCGCCCATGCCGCCGCTGCCGCCATTGCCGCCCGGGCCGCCAGAAGCAGATCCGTAAGTGACAGTGCAGAATCCCGTGGTGCCGGTGCCACCATTGGAGCCGTTGCCTCCCCGGCCGCCGTTGCCGCCCTGGCCGCCATCGCCGCCCTGGCCCCCGGCGGCCTGGTTATCTGCCAGGGTGGTATTGAGCATGTACAGTCTTCCACTGTTGTAAACTCCGCCGCCGCGGCCGCTGCCGCCGGTTTGGCCCGCGCCGCCGTTGCTGCCCCTGCCCCCCATGCCGCTGGGGTAGCTGCCTGCTGTCCCGCTTGCGCCAACTGCGCCGTCACCGCCGTCTGTGCCGGTGACTGTGTTACTGTAGATGGCGCTGGCGGTGACGGTCAACACGCCGCTGTTATAGATGCCGCCGCCGGCGCCCCAGGCGTGGTTGTGGGCCAGCGTGCAGTTCTCCACCGTCAGTGTGCCGGCGTTCTGGATGCCGCCGCCATTCGTGCCATTTCCGTTGCGGACCTCCAGGTTGCGCAGTGTGGCTGTCACCCCGGCCTGCACCGTAAATAATCGCGCCGCGCCGTTGCCATTGATTTGGATCTGGGGATCTAAACAGGGCAGTACTCCAGGCGGTACTCCAGGCGGTACTCCGCAAGCATCGATCACCAGGTTGCGGTCGACCACCAACTCACTGGTCAGCGAAATCACCTGCCCGGCCAGAATGGCGTCGAAGAGAATCGTCTCGCCCTGCCCGGCGTCTGCCATGGCCTGGCGCAGCGAACCCGCGCCAGAATCGTTGGCGTTGGTCACCAGCCAGTCGACGGGCGCCCGCGTGGTGAAAGTGTAGGGCGTAGAAATGGCGCCTGCGTTGAGTACACCGCCTGCGTTGAGTACACCGCCTGCGGTATTATCCGCATACGTTACTCCGCCGGGGTTGACTGCCCGCACGTTCCAGTAATAAGTGGTGGACGGGCTGAGCGCGTGCAAGTTCACCGCTGCAGTGGGCCCGTTATCGATCCATTCAGAGCGGTACTCCGCACTCAACGCCTCGCTGCAGGGTAGAGAATCTACAGCGTAGCAGTATTCGTAGCTGGCTGCGCCCGCGCTTTCTCCCCAGCTCAAGGTGGGGTTGGTGGAGACGTTGGCCGCCGCGTTGGCTGGGGTGGTTTTTGCAAAGCTGCCCGGCGCGGGCGGGATGGTGGTGAAAGACCACCAGTCGCCGCCGTCCGCCTGGGTGTTGGCATCCAGGTGGATCGAGCGCACCTGCCAGAAGTACGTCGTTCCCAAGTCGAGCGGAGCGATGACCGTGTTCGTGAAAGTACCACTAAGCCAGGTTGAATCGCAGGTGGCGTTATCGTCCGGATGAACTGCATCCGCCTCATCAAAACAATATTCGTAGCCATCTGCGCCGCTGCTGCTCTCCCAGGAGATTTCCAAACTGGCAGAGGTGGGGATCGGTGCATTCTCCGGCGTTCCCTGTTCGATGGCGCTGTCGGCCGGGCCCAGCTTGCTAAAGTCCGCCGGTGGTTGCGCCGCAGTGGTGAACGACCACCATTCGCCGCCGTTGGCGGTGGTGGTCGTAAACGCGTTGACTGCCTGCACCTGCCAGTAATAGGTGGTTTCCGCTTCGAGTGGGCTAATCTCGGTGCTGGTGAAAGCGGTAGTCTGCCAGGTATCGTTGCATAGATCATCGTCATCCTGGTCGATACACACTTGATAAGTCTCCATCCCATAGCTGCCTTCCCAGGTCAGCGTCAGGGCGTGGGGCTGGCTGGAGCCCAGGTTGGCCGGAGAAATTTTATTGAAATCTTCCGGCGGGGCAGTGGGCGTCACATAGCCTTGCAGCAGGATGTTATCCAAAAAGACGCCGTAATAGGTGATAATGTCGTTGCTGGTGAATTCGAAGGCGATCCACACCTGTGGCTGGCCGGTTACATCCCCCAGCGTCCAGACATCGGTCAGGTCGAGAGTGATCGTCTCCCAGTCCCAGTTGAAACTGCCCCCGGAAGTACGGTAGCCGTAATAGTTTTCTCCATCGATGGAGACCAGCCATTTGAAATAATCGTAGTCGATTTCGGTATCAATCCAGCAGTCGAAAACCAGCTCAGCCTGGTCGTACCCCGTCAGGTCAAAGGGGCCATATTCCATGCGAGATTGGGCGTAGTTGGGGTAATTCCAGTCTTCGGGATCCAGCGCGTCTGCGCCGTCAGCGGCTACCCAGGCGCTGTACTCGCCATCGGCTGGGTAGTAATCGTCTTTGCCCCAGTAATACTCCCCGTTGTTTGGCCCATCCATATCATAGGCATTCCACAGCCCGTTGGGGAACTCATCTTCGAAGTCTTCCGTCATAATGATGTTCCAGCCGGGCACGGCCAGGCGTGGAGACGGGTGAGTTGGGTACAACTCAGTTGAGTACAACTCTTTTTCCGTCTCTGGCGCAGCCTGAACTGGGACTGAGGAGAAAACGGCCGTAAAGAACACGGCTTGAATGATCAGGCAGGAGATTATCTTGGCAAAAATTGGGTGGCGTTTCATCTTATCCTCCGGTATCGGCCCCGCGGTACTCCGCAGGGTTCGTCCTGAGGGGTACAGCGGTGTTGATTACAACTGAGTTGTGTACAACTCTGGGTGAGATGTGCGCTGAGTATAGCGCCTACATCTCTTTGGCGTTGATTACAATGGGGTCTCGTACGGGCGGGTCTCAGACCCGTGAGTTGAGTACAACTCTGAGTGAGTTGAGTACAACTCTGAGTGAGTTGAGTACAACTCTGAGTGAGTTGAGTACAACTCTGAGTGAGTTGTGCGCTGAGTACAGCGCCTACAACTCCAACCCCCGCCCTTATTTTATCATCGTATAGCCACGGGCAAGTATACGAAATACGATGTCTGTGTCAGCAGGATCGTGTCGCTGTACACTTCACTCACATTTCCTGCTGCATCCTGGTAGCGTACATCTACCGTCTTCTCGCCCGCGGCTGGCGGGAGTGTCCAACTCATACTCGGCGAATAGGCCAGCCATGCTCCCCAGGCGCCGCCCGCGTTGCGCACCTGGACGAACGTAACCCCGCTGCCGGCATCAGAGGCTGCCAGCGATAGGGTGACCTGGGCGCTGGCGGTTTCTGCAGCTCCCGCGTTGATCGTCACGCTGCCGGTCGGAGCGGTCAGGTCCACTGTCCAGGTGTAGGCTGCCGGCGAAGCATCCACGTTGCCCACTGCATCCTGCGAGCGCACTTCAAAGGTATGAGCGCCTTCTTCCAGGTTGGTGTAGACCTTGGGGTTGGTGCAGGTGATAAACGCTCCGCCATCCAGCCGGCATTCAAAAGTGGAACCTGCTTCGCTGCTGGTGAAAGCCAACTCTGCACCGGTGGCATTGCTCAGGGCAGGCGGCTGGCTGGTCAGGCTGGTGTCTGGTGCAGTGCGATCGAGCGTATAGGCCTCGCCCAGGGAGTAATCGCCGTTGCCTGCACCGGTTCCGCCCAGCTTACCGCCGGCTGCATCCAGGATGCTGTCATTGTCCAGCACGTCCAGGCGTAGCGTGCCGTCGCCGCTGCCGGCGTCGACCGTTACGGTGTAGGTTGCACCCGCTCCAGTCATGTTTACCAGGCTAGTCCCGCTCAGGCCGCTGGTAACCAGGTTGAAGTCGCTGATATCCACCCCGCTCACTCCTTCGCTGAAGGACACAATGAATATCACACTGGCCGCGTTGGTCGGGCTAACTCCGAGGCGCAGCACGCTGCTCACCGTGGGAGCCGCAATATCAATGATCCAGATGTAGATCGCCGGGGAGGCATCAATATTGCCCGCCGCATCCTGCGAACGCACCTCAAAGGTGTGTGCGCCTTCACCCAGGTTGGTGTAGCCCTTAGGGCTGGGGCAGGCCGCGAACCCGCCGCCGTCCAACTGGCACTCAAAGGCAGCCCCCGCCTCGGTGCTGCTGAAAGCCAGCGTGGCATCGGTCGCGTTTGTTAACGCCAGTGGGTGAGCTGTGATGCTGGTATCCGGAGCGAGCGTGTCCACCCTCCAGGTGTAGGCTGCCGGGGATGCATCGGTATTGCCCGCCGCATCCATCGAGCGCACTTCAAAGGTATGCGAGCCTTCACCTAGGTTGGTGTAGTCCTTGGGGCTGGGGCAGGCCGCGAACCCGCCGCCATTCAATTGGCACTCAAAGGCAGCCCCCGCCTCCGTGCTGCTGAAGGCCAGCGTGGCTGCGGTCGCGTTTGCTAGCACCGGTGGGTGGGAAGTGATGCTGGTGTCCGGCGCAAGTGTGTCCACCGTCCAGGTGTATGCCGCCGGGGATGTATCCATGTTGCCGGCCGCATCTTGCGAGCGCACTTCAAAGGTGTGTGCGCCTTCGCCCAGATTGGTGTAGTCCTTGGGGCTGGCACATCCGCCTGCGAATTCGCCGTCATCCAACCGGCACTCGAAGATCGCGCCTGCCTCGCTGCTGTTGAAGACCAGCGTGGAAGTGATCGCGTTGGTCAGTGCCGGCGGGTGCGATATGATGTTGGTCTCCGGTGGTGTTTTGTCGATGGTGTAGGCTTCACCGGTGGTGTACGCGCCGTTATCCACTCCAACCCCACCCAATGGACTGTTATCCAGGTTTAGGATGCTGTCATCATCCAGCACGTCCAGTCCCAGCGTGCCATCGCCGGAACCGGTATTCACCGTGACGGTGTAAGATTGAGCCGCAAGATATTGCGGCTCTACGGCGCTCACCGACGCGCCCACGGGTCCGTTTGCACTGGGATTGAAATCCGTATTGTCCACGCCGGATACCTCTTGGTTGAAGCGCACCTCGAAGCGCACGCTAGCTGCGTTGCTGGGGCAGGCGCTGTACCCAGCGCAGGGGTCTAAGTCCAGGCGCGTCACCGAAACCACCCTCGGCGGCGGGTAGAATTCGTACGCGCCCAGGTCGCAGGTCGCGTTTCCATCCTGGTCGCCATCCTGCGGGCGCGGGAACCCGCGCGCATCGGCTGCGGGGTCAGCGGCGCTGTACCCAGCGCAGGCGTCAATCGCCGGGCTGCCCTGCGGAGTACCGCTTAGCAGCGCCTGGGTGAAGACCGGGCCGCCATTGTCTTGCAGTGGGCCAAGCATTGGCGTTGTGCTGGTGATCACCGCTCCGATATCGCCTTGCAGCGTGAGCCCGGCCACAGTGCTGAACAGGTTGGCTCCTTCCAGTTCTGCCGCGCCGAATCCATCGACGCCCAGGGTGGCCGCATTTAATGCGAACAGCGAGCTGCGCAGCGTGACCGTGATTCCATCTGAACCGTACAGCCCGCCGCCGTAGGTGGAGCCAGAATAGCCACTGGAGCCGCTCGAGCCGCGTATACCTGAACTGCCGGGTAATCCCATCAATCCCGGATAGCCCTGGGAACAAATACAACTGCTTACTGTCGATCTGCAGCTACCGGGCATGCCGCCCATGCCGCCCATGCCGCCTGCGCCGCTTGCTCCGCCTGCGCCGCCTGTGCCGGCTGCTCCGGCAGCAGTGTCGTTGTTGCTCATGGTCACATTGACCAGCATGGATATCCCCGCGCTGTATAATCCGCCGCCCTGACCGTTGCCACCGGTCCCGCCTGCTCCGCCATTGCCGCCATTGCCGCCCATTTTGCCCATGCCGCCATTGCCGCCATTGCCGCCTCGAGCAAAACCATACGGAACGGAGCAGATTGCATCCAATCCTGCTGATCCCGCACCTCCCATGAGCCCCGTGGCTCCGTTTCCGCCGGCCCCGCCCATGCCGCCTGTTCCGCCAGCGGCCTGGTTATCCGCCAGGGTGGTATTGGCCATGTAAAGCGTTCCGCTGTTGAAAACTCCGCCGCCGCGGCCGCTGCTGCCGGTTTCGCCTGCGCCGCCATCGTAGCCATCATAGCCGCCGTAACTGCCTGCAGCCCCGTTGGCGCCGTTGGCGCCGTCCGCGCCGGTGGCCGTGTTGCTGTAGATGGCGCTGGCGGTGATGGTCAAAACGCCGCTGTTATAGATGCCGCCGCCGGTCTCCCAGGCGTGGTTGTGGGCCAGCGTACAGTTCTCCACCGCCAGCGTACCGGAGTTCTGAATGCCGCCGCCGTTGGTACCATGTCCGTTGCGAATCTCCAGGTTGCGCAGTGTGGCCGTGACGCCGTTGCCCACAAAGAACACCCGCACCGAGTCATTCCCGCTGATCTGGAGGTGAGGGTACAGCCCGGATGCATCGATGATCAGGTTGCGGTCGACCACCAGCTCACTGGTCAGCGAGATCACCTGCCCGGCCAGGATGGGGTCAAACAGGATCGTCTCACCTTGTGCAGCGTAGGAGATGGCCTGGCGCAGCGAACCGTCGCCAGAATCGTTGGCGTTTGTTACCAGCCAGGTGATGGGGGCACGCAGGGTGAAAGTATACGGCGTCGATACACCGCCAACATCGTTGTCTGCATAGGTTACTCCGCCGGGGTTGACCGCTCGCACGTTCCAGAAATAGGTGGTGCCGGGGATGAGCGCAGGCAAGAAAATAGACGCATCAACTCCATTATCGATCCAGCAGGCTTCTGTATAGGGTGCAGTGCCTGCATCGGTACCGGGGCTGAGTACAGCGTAACAATACTCGTAGCCCCCGCTGTACCCAGCGGACACGCCTGCGCTTTCTGCCCAGCTCAGGATTGGGTTGGAATAAACATCCGCTGCCCCATTCGCAGGAGAAGTTTTGGCAAAGTTGCCCGGGACATGCGGAATGGTGGTGAAGGACCACCAGGCGCCGTCGTTTGCATCGGTGATGGCGTCCAGATGGGTCGAACGCGCTTGCCAATAGTAGGTGGTTCCCAAGTCAAGTCCAGCTAACGTGGTAGTGATATTGCTGCCGTTGTCGATCCAGCCACTGTCGCACTCACCATTATCGTCCGGATGAACTGCATCCGCCTTATCAAAACAATATTCGTAGCTATCAGTGCCCTCGCTGGCCTCCCAGGAGATTTCCAGGCTGGCGGATGCAGGGATGGGTACATCCTGCGGAACCCCCTGGTCGATGTCGCCGTCAGCCGGGCCCAGCTTGCTAAAGCCTGCTGGCGGTTCTGCCGAAGTGGTGAAGGACCACCATTCGCCGCCGTTGGCGGTAGTGGTCATGACCACGTTGACTGCCTGCACCTGCCAGTAATAGGTGGTCTGCGGATCGAGCGGGCTGATCACCGTGCTGGTAAGAGTATTTGAGTACCAGGTGGAGTTGCAGGTATCGTCATCGTCCTGGTCTACACAGACTTCGTAGTGCTCGACACCCAGGCTGCTTTCCCAGGTCAATTCCAGCATGAGGGGCTGACTTGTGATCATGTCTACGGGCGCGATTTTCTGGAAATCTCCCGGCGGAGTGGTGGGCGTTTCGATCGCTCGCAGAACGATGTTGTCTACAAAGGCGCCATTATATGTGACGATGCTATCACTGGTAAACTCGAAAGCGATCCACACCTGTGGCTGTCCGGTGATATCCCCAAGCGTTGGTACATCGGTCAGATCGAGAGTCACGTTGTACCATTCGCTATCGTTGCCAGAGGTTTCCCGGCCATAATAATTTTCTCCATCTATGGATGCCTGCCATTTGAAATAATCACAGCCGGATTCCGAGAGAAGCCAATAATCGAACAGCAGCTCGGCCTGGTAGTATCCTGTCAGGTTAAAGGGGCCGTATTCCATGCGAGATAGGGCGTAGTTGGGATAATTCCAGTCTTCGGGATCCAGCGCGTCTGCGCCGGCTGCGGCCACCCAGGCGCTTGCGCTGGGTACAGCGCGTGCGCCATCGGCCGGTTCATAATCGACTTTTCCCCAATAATATTCCCCGTTCGTTGTCCCATCCATATCATAGGCATTCCACAGCCCGTTGGGGAACTCACCTTCAAAGTCCTCCATCATCAGCGTGTTCCAGCCCGGCACGGCCAATCGTAGAGACTCTTTTTCCGTCTCTGGCGCAGCCTGAACTGGGACTGAGGAGAAAACGGCCGTAAAGAACACGGCTTGAATGATCAGGCAGGAGATTATCTTGGCAAAAAACGGGTGGTGTTTCATTTTTTCCTCCGGAATCGTCCCCGCGGTACTCCGCAGGGTACAGCGGGGCTTCCGCCGGGTACGGCGGGGCTGAGTACAGCGCCCACAACGCCGTGAGCTGGGTACAGCTCGACATCTTTCTTGCCTTTGTCCGTATACATGCTGGCATCTGCCCGCCGCAGGGCTTCGTCTAGCTCGCCTGCGTAATCGGCAACGGCGTTACCCAGCGAAAAACGGATAGGCAGCTCCGGATGTTCGGCGTTATGTGCGGCCACATGTTGGCTGATGCGTTCGAGCATACTTACCACGCACGGTTGGCCGCAGCCGGGCAGCAGCGCCACGAATTCGTCGCCGCCGATGCGCGCCACCATATCCCCCTGGCGCAGCGCATTCTTGAAGACTTGCCCGGTCTGGCGGATCAACGCATCACCCAGCAGGTGTCCAAAGGTATCGTTGAAGTATTTGAGATGATCAATATCGATCATCAGGATAGTCACCGGCCACTGGCGGCCCAGGCGCACGCGCTCAAATTCTTCTTCGAAGAACAGGCGGTTGTACAGGCCGGTCAGCGCGTCATGAGTAGACGAATACTGCAGTTCCTTCTCTACTTGTTTGCGGTCGGTCACCTCATGCCAGACGGCGATGTAACCGAACTGGTCGTTTTCCTCATCGATCAGTGGTGTCAGGCGCGTTTCGAACCACCTGGTCCCTTGCGGCGAATTGATGGGAGTCTCGATCGGCGCGGTTCCCAGGCTAGCCTGGCTGCGTAAGAACTTGGCTGCGTCTTCGCCCAGCGAATCAATGGGGCGATTCAACACTTGTTCCTTTTGCACTCCCAGCATGGTCTGAGCGGCGCGGTTGATATCCAGGATGCGCAGGTTAATATCCATAAAGATCACCCCCTCGCGCATCTGGTCGAACAATTCCATGTGGGCCAGGTTGGTCAGGCCGAAATACCTGCTCTTCGGATGCCAGGAGATGACCAGCATCACCAACCCGCTCAGGCCGAATACCAGCGGGCTGGGGTCGATGCCGGGAAAGATGAATAATTTCAGCATGCTCAAGATGCCGAAAACGATGACGATGACCACTACCAGCAAAACCAGTCGTATGGAACGCTGGCTGATGTATTGAAATCTTGAGATGCGTGCGTAGGAAACCGCCATGCTGAAGAAAAGCATGCCGTAGGAGAACACTGCTAGCAGGTAATACATGGGGCCGGTGGTCATTTCCAGGGTGGAGTAGCCCGTATATTGCACCATTTTCACCGTTGGCCAGAGCAGGCCATGCAGTTCGTTGGTATACACAGCGAGGATATACAAAACCGGGATTACCAGCAGGGCGAGTGCGCGTGTGAGTCGTGGGCGGAGTACCGGGCGGAGTACCGCGCTGAGTACAGCCCCGCTGTACCCTGCGGAGTACCGCGCCCCGCTGTACCCAGCGGCGGTGCCAGGCCAGGGCCAATACCTGATCCCCGCCATGCGCAAGAACAAGACGGAGGCCATCAAGGGCACAAAGGGAACGACGATGTTTTTTAGCTGCGCCCACAGCAGTTTGGTGGGCAGGTCACCGCCGGCGACTTCGAAATAGTAAGCCGCGCCCCAAAACGCCACCATCAGGCCGATGCCCATCAAAATCTTCATGCCTGGGCGCGTGCGGCGCTGCCAGCCGGCCACCGTCAGGCCCAGGGCCATGATGGGAGAAAGGATCAGGATGGAGTGCAGCAAGGGGTGCATTGAGTTGAGTACAACTCCCAGTTGAGTACAATTCCCGGTTGAGAGGGGGTGGGTTGCGGAGTACCGCGCGGAGTACCGCCCAGACCCACCCTGCGACTACTACTACATTTGCGGGGGGCCCTGCCGGATGCGCTTGACGGCGTCCTCCAGGCTGTAGCCCCACATGCCTTCGATCCACCAGGTGGCGCCTGCCTCGGCGAAGGCTGCCAATTTACCTGGCGTTTTTGGGTCCATATCGGATGTTTTACCCTCCACCACGATATCGAAGGGGGTGGGTTGCGGAGTACCGCCCAGATCCACCCCGACAGCTCCTACAGAGCTCGATTCGATAAATTTCCTCATCTCGCGGATATCCTCCGGTGTCACCTCCACAAATTCACCGGCCGCGTTCATCTTTTGCGGCAGCAGCCCATCGGCCTTGAGCACGCGCTGCATGGATTTTTTGTGCGGCCAAACGCCCACCACCCACAGCGGAATCCTTGGCTGCTGGATCGGGCGGGGCGGGTAATGCTGCTCGTCCAT
This sequence comes from uncultured Anaerolineaceae bacterium, assembly GCA_964629965.1. Taxonomy (GTDB): domain Bacteria; phylum Chloroflexota; class Anaerolineae; order Anaerolineales; family UBA4823; genus CAZVRZ01. The sequence goes on along the minus strand of CAZVRZ010000022.1, from coordinate 22,612 downwards.
TTGGGTTAGCTTCAGATGGTAATGTTTGCCGTTGTAATCGAACTGCTTGCCCTGGAATAGCAGCTTGAGGATATCGATGGTTTCGTCCAGCATTTCGGTGCGCGCCTGCTTATCGGTCACCTCGTCTGGAAAGGCTTGCCAGCCCATCCACACCGCACCTGCGCCCAGTCCCAGCGTTAGCCGGCCGTTGGACAGGTGTTCCACGGCGATGGCCTCGCTGGCGATCTTCCAGGGACGGCGCAGCGGCGCGGGGATGATCATGGTGCCCAGGCGGATGCGGCTGGTGACCATGGCGGCCGCGGCCAGCCCGATCATCGGATCCTGGCACCAAATGGCATCTCCCACGTACACGCCATCCCAGCCGGCTTCTTCGGCTTCGCGCGCCAGGTTGGCGATTTCGCGCGCCGCCGGGTAGGGCAAGGCCACACCATACTTCAGGTTCATGCTTCCTCCTAGGTGAACAAGTCGTAATCGTTTACCAGCAGGTGCAGCGGCGCTTCGTCTTCTTCGATTTGTGGGAAACGACCGGTAGAACGGTAGAAACGGTTGTCTTTGTGGTCATCGTTGACCAGCGAGACCTCGCCGATCAAAACCCGGCTGCCCTCGCCCCAGAACATGTGGTAGCAGCGCGTGGGCAGGGTGACCGACTCGCCCGGCGACAGGCGCAGCACTCCCCCCGCGGGCAGCTTGCGCATCACGCCGTCCGTCAGCACGGTGACCTTGCTCTCCTCATCCAACCCGCTGTCTTCGGTGCTGTTGTAAAGCTGGATGGCCAGCGTGCCGCCGCTGCGATTGATGATATCTTCCATTTTCTTCCAGTGGAAATGCATGGGGGTGCCCTGGCCGGGGTTGGTGATCATCAGTTTCTCGGCGTACGGCTTGCCTCGACGATTTGTCCAGTAGGAGGGGGGGCCGTTGCGTAGGGTAAACAGGATCAGGCCAAAGCGATCAAAATCACCCAGGCCGAAATCGGTGATATCCCAACCCAGGCGGCAGCGAATGAGTTCGGTGATATCACCATCGCCAGAGAAGGCCGCACCCTGCGTGCGCCGGGCCAGCCAATCTGCTGGAGTCCAGTAGGCGAAGGGCGGCAGGTAAAAGCCGCACGAGCGGATGAATTCATCTGCAGAGCGCATGATGGCATTGATTTTCGACCGTTTCATCGGCTCGTTTTCTCCTCGGGAAAGGGGGAAATGGTTATAATATCAACGATACTCATCATTATACTCAAAAAAAGCCTCTTGGGATATCCAATATGGAAACGATGACCTATGCCGATTACGAAGCCTTGCTGAATGGTCCGCGCTCTCAATATTTTCGTGGCCGCTGGGAGTATTATAAGGTCGCTATTGAGATCGTCCAGCGTATCAACCCTGCCTCGGTGCTGGAGCTGGGGCCGGGCTCGCACACCATCGTTAAGCGATGTTCTATATCGCCGGGGTGCGACGTGATGATGAAGCCCGAAGACGATGCCTGGGGACGCCCGCTCAACCCAATTGGGCGCACATACCTGCACGATGCCACGCAAAAACCCTGGCCGATCCCCGACCAGCAGTACGACCTGTTCATTGCCCTGCAGGTTTACGGAGTACCGTGGGAACACCTGGCAAACAAGCAGAGCCGGGGCCTTTCGCGAAGTGATGCGCACCTGCAAAGCCGCTATTTTGAGTTTCCCGTATCTCTGGGATGTGCCCCGGGACAGCGCCAACTACCCCGAGCACCATTTGATCGATGAGGAATTGATCGGCGACTGGACCTTGCAGGTTCCGCCGCAGAAGGTGATCCGGGTACCTCGGACCGGCCCGGAGATTAGCAAAGGGCCGAAGATCGTTTATTATTGGCAGTTCCGTTGAAAGGTTAATTTTTTAAAGGGAGAAATGATGACTCGATTCATGCGATTACCGTACTGCCCTGTCCAGAATCCCCTGCCGCCGGAGTTCGTGTGCCAGTTCGATGGTCCGCGCCTGATGCGGCCCGAAGAAGTGCGCGGCGGGCTGGAACTGTTCAAAACCTGTTTTGGCTCCGACCTGTCTGAAGAAGACATGGCGTCTTCGAACGGGGGCAGCCGCCCGCCCCGCCGCGGCGGCTGGTACGTGATCGTGCCCAAAGAGGGCCCCTTCAAAGGCAAGCCCGTCTCGCAGATCAGCATCTCGCACAGCATGGTCGATATCTACGGCGGTCGGCTGCGCATAGGCAGCGTAGGCGGCGTCAGCACGCACCCCGAGATGCGCGGCCTGGGGCTGGCGGGTATTCTGTTGGAGCACTGCACCTACCGGCTGGCCCTGGAAGGGGCGCGCCTGATGTTGATCTCCGGCGGCAGGGGATTGTATACCCGCACCGGCAACGTGCCCGCCATGCGTTTTACGCGCTATGTGCTGAAGGCAGATTCGAGCCATACCCTTACCGGTGAAACTCTGGTTACTTGGATGAAATCCATCCACGTGCGTCCTCTGACCGCCGCGGATGCCGGCGCTTGCGCCCGGCTTTACCAAATGCAGTCGCCGCATTACCTGCGTTCCTTCGAGATGTTCTCCGGCCGCCTGGCCGAGCAAGAGTTGTACTCAACTCAGCAAGAGTTGTACTCAACTCAGCAAGAGTTGTACTCAACTCAGCAAGAGTTGTACTCAACTCAGACTCCAGGTAATGGTTGGTTGATCGAGCAGGATGGGCAGCCCGCCGCCTATGTACTGTTGAGTATCCCCTGGGATCTTCGCCATGAAGATGGCTCCGCTCCCGCCGGTTGCAGCGTGCGCGAAGTATCCGAGTACGGCGGCAGTCCTTTGGCGCTGGTCGCCGTCCTGGCGCAGATGCTCTCCGGCGACAACCCGGCCTTATCACAATTGGACCTGCGCGAGCTGTGGTTTTCTGTGCCCTGGCAGGAAAGCGAACTGCACGGTCTGCTGGCAGGCTTTGCGCATAGTCGGGAAAAGGAATTCGTGGGCAAGGAATTCGTGGGCGAAGAAACCCTGGTAGACCACACCATGCGGCTGATCAACTTCCCCGGCTTGCGGCGCGACCTGGCGCCTTATATCCGGGCGCGCCTGTCAGAAAGACAGCGGCGCGGCCTGGTCTTTGAGCAGAGCGGCCCGCTGCTGGTGGATCCAAAGCTGGGCGCAGCGGCGGTCTGTGACGCAGCGGCGGTCTGTGACGCAGGTGACTGTATGGCAGTTGTATGGAACCAAGAACGTTTCGAGTTGAGCACTGCGCAAATGACCTCCCTGGTCATGGGCGGAGTTGTACTCGACTCAGCAAGAGTTGTACTCAACTCAAACGAGCCGCCCTGCCTGCCCACTACCGGTGCCTTGCGAGATATTCTGCAGGCCATTTTCCCGCTGCCCTCGTTCCTGATCGGCATGAATTATCGCTAAAAGAGCTTCGACCAGCCTCTGGGATTGTTACGCCATCTTCACCCCCGGGCGCTTACTGGCGACCAGCGCCGAGCTTGGATGTGCGGGCAACATCATGAACCACACTTGCGGATTACTGCGGAGTACCGCTCAAGCGACGTTCTCCGTCGCAAGCGTCCAGGTTTTGATATTCTACCCTGGTTATGCTTGTGTTTTTTCCCCCATCTGATATACAATTGATCTAAACTTACAAAAATGTAAGTTTTGTGTTTTGTTTTTCATCCTACCAACCCAATCAAAATGAATAAGGAGAAAATTGCAATGAATAAGCTGCACCTGATCAAGCTCTTTGGCCTCACTCTATTGGTGTTGGCGCTGGTCGCCGGCGGATGGTTCCTGGGGGTGCGCGCCGTCAGCGCCCAAGACGAAGGCCCGCTCGCTGAGAACGATATGGAACTTTTGGACCCGAGCGCAGTGGAAGCACCCGTGCCAGGCGGACCAGGTTTTTTTATCTGCCCGGCATCCCAACTGCAGCCGAAAAAGAATACCATGGCTTATGAATTTGGAACTGGTATGTATCTAACAAATAAAAGCGCGGTAACAACAGATACAACTTTTTATGCTCCAGTTCATCTTCCCCAGGGTGCAACGATCAAAAAATTTACCCTTTACTATTATGATAATAGTGCTACCCATCAAATATCTGCATCGCTATTTTATGGGACCTTACCGGGTGGTTCAGGCATTGAATTGGCCATAGCCGCATCTAGCGTTGCAGGTGCTTCGGCCACCTATACGTCTGCCTCAGATACAACTATCGCAACTTCTAACACAGGAAATATTGTTGATAATATGGGCAGATCCTACTATGTGAGCGTGTTGCTGCCTGTCGATTCAGCTGTGCGTGTTGATGGCTTCCGCGTCGATTATGCATACAACACCACTATCCCGCTGACAATGAGATAACCGGCGGTTCCCCTATGGCTTTTTTAAGAATGCTTGACGGCTGCCAAAGCATGTCCTGAGCGCAGCAGCCTGCCTTGAGAGAAGCGAAGAGCAGTGGCGGCGGTGTTCTTTACCGCACGACTCTGCCGCCACTTTCCTTTCTTGAAATTGCCATATATTCTACCCTGGTTATGTTTGTATTTTTTCCCCCATCTGATATACAATTTATCTAAACTTACAGAAATGCAAGTTTTGTAAGTTGTTTTTCGTCCTACCAACCCGATCAAAATGAATAAGGAGATAATTGTAATGAATAAGCTGCACCTGATCAAGCTCTTTGGCCTCGCTCTGTTGGTACTGGCGCTGGTCGCCGGCGGATGGTTCCTGGGAGTGCGCGCCGTCAGCGCCCAAGACGAAGGCCCGCTTGATGATCCTGAGTGGATACCGTATGACCCTACCGGCGTTGAAGCGGCTGTGCCGGGCGGCCCGGGGTATTTCATGAGCCCAGGTTCTCAATTAAAGCCTGCTTTGGGCTCTATGAATTATGAAGTTGCCGCTAGTAAAATTTACAATAGAAGCACGGACACAACTAAGAAAACTTTTTACGCTCCCATTCACCTGCCGAACGGCGCCACCATCGAAAAATTTACAGTTTACTTTTACGATAACTACTCCACGGAAAACATATCAGGATATTTAGAGACGGCGATCTTGCCGGGCACATCGGGAGGCACACTCGCCTCGGTCTCAACGGATCTCGGCACTTCTACTTCTGCCAGATATATGTCCACTACCTCGATCGCCCAGGGTTTGGATGTGGTGGATAACTCACAAAATGTTTACTATGTGAGGATATTAATGCCTGTCAGTCAAAATGTTTATGTACAGGGCATCCGCGTCGATTACGGATACACTACCACCATCCCGCTGACCATGAGATAACCGGCGGCAAATTCGTGGGCGGTTTCATTCGTGGGCGGGTTTGGGGTGTGAATGGGCAAAAACCCATTCACACCCCAATTGCTTGTCTGTGATATCATAGCAGCCTATGAAACCATTCGACACTCTCACCGAGCGCGGCCGGGCCAGGCGGCTGCGCAGGCTCGCCCTGGCGGCCCTTCAACAGTACCCTGCGGTTTACCGCCCGGAGTACCACTGGCAGGTGAGCGATCTGCGCCTGGTGGGGCTTTTCACCAATGCGATCTTCCGCCTGCGCTGTACCCTGCGCCCGCGCACCCGGGAGGGTGAATCCTATACTGTACGGATCTGCCAACCGGGTTGGCGCACCGATACCGACCTGCAATCCGAGGTGCTCTGGCTCCAGGCATTGGGGCGGATACCTGAACTGAACGTTCCTGTGCCTGTAGCAGCCTGCGATGGCAGTTATATTGTCACCGCTGTCGCCGCAGGCGTGCCTGAGCCTCGGCGCTGCATGATCCAGAGCTGGTCGCCCGGCGTGCTCCTGGGGAAGCGCTTGAACGAGGCCAACCTGTACAAAATGGGGGAATTGTTCGCCCGCCTGCATGCGGCTTCGCTGGAATTTGATCCGCCGCCTGGATTCACCCAGCGCAAGTTGGACACGCTCTATGCGCGCGGCGAAGAAGATATCCTCTTCCAGGAGGCTGCCCGGCAGGCCTTCACCGATCAAACCCGTACTATTTTCGAACGCACCTGGGTCCGCGTCCAGCAGGCTTACCGGCAGTTGTATGCCGATCCAAACGGCCTGCGCGTCATCCACAACGATCTGTGGCACGACAATATCAAAATTTACCGCGGCCGCCTGTATCCTTTCGATTTCGAAGACACGGCCTGGGGTTACCCCGTGCAGGATATCGCCATGGCGCTGGAAGACCTGATGATGGATATTGAGCCAGAGGCTTATGAACCCCTGAGCGGCGCTTTTCGCCGCGGCTATGAGAGCCTGGCTATCTGGCCCGAACAGTATGATGGCCAAATCGATACCTTCCGGGCCGGCCGCTTGATCTGGGTGGCTAACTATGTGGCCCGTTTCGAGCGGCCGCACCTGCCCGGTTTTATCGAGCGGGTGGCGCCGCTTTTGGAGCGTTTTCTGGACAGCGGTAAGCTGCGACGAGGCGGATAAGGGCGATAAAAAAATATCGCGGCGATGAAGAACATCTGGGAATAAGATCATGTCTAAAAACGATACCGCGAGATTTGACCAACTGATCGAGGCCGCCCAGCGCCAGCCCTTCTCCGGCTGGGATTTCTCTGCCCTGGCGGGACGCTGGCGCGACGAGCACCCCTCGTGGGATTATCGCCGCCTGGTGCGCGAGAAGCTGCCGGGCGTGATTACCTTGTTGGATATGGGCACGGGCGGCGGCGAGCTGCTTGCATCGTTTGCACCCCTGCCTGCCCGCACCTTTGCCACCGAGAACTATGCTCCCAACGTGCCCATTGCCCGCCAACGCCTGGCGCCCCTGGGCGTAGAGGTGCTCAACCTGCCTAGTGAAGGGCTCTTACCTTTCGACGATGGATCCTTCGACCTGATTATCAACCGGCACGAGTCCTATACTGCCGCCGAAGTCTACCGGCTGCTCAGGCCGGGCGGCTGTTTCCTGACCCAGCAGGTGGGCGGGCGGGATAACATGCGCCTGAACGAAGTTCTCCAGGCCACCTCCACCTTCGACTACACCCAATGGATCCTGGCGTGTGCGCTGCAAGAGGTGGAGGCCAGCGGTTTGCAGGTTGTCCGGCAGCAGGAAGAGTTCCCCAAGCTCTCCTTCTACGATATCGGCGCGGTGGTGTATTATCTGAAAGCGATCCCGTGGCAGATACCGGATTTCACCATTGAGGCCTATCGCCCGCAGTTATGGGCGCTGCACCAGCAGATCCAGGCCGAAAGCGCCCTGGTCGTCAACAGCCACCGCTTCTTGATCGAGGCGTACCGCCCATCACCGTAGAGACGTCCGGTGAAGAGCACCGGCACGGTGAGCGCCATACCAGGCCGCGCTGTACTCAGCACATTTGTCCCGTTATTCTCTATCTCCTTTGCGTACTTCGCGCCTTTGCGGTTAAATACTCCCCCCGAAGCTCTCGCGGATGCAGTTCATCTGGGCGGAGACGCCCCACCCCTGAGTTGAGTACAACTCGGGTGCAAGCGTTGTACTCAGCGCAATTGTGCTAGAATGAAGTCATGAACCTGCGCATCTTCACCCTGGGATCGTTTCGCGTATACCGTGGGGATACGCTCATCCCGGAAGCCGCCTGGAAAATCCAAAAGAACAAGGCACTGCTGAAGATCTTGCTTACCTACCGCCGGCGCGTCCTGACGCGCGAGCAGTTGATGGACTGGCTGTGGCCCGACCTGGATCCCGCGGCGGCCAACCGTAACCTGCGCGTGGCCGTCAGCCAGTTGCGCAGCGTGCTGCAGACGGATAACCTGCCGCGCACTATCTTGACCACCGAAGCGGGTTATGCCTGGGCTGTACCAAGCCCCAACGTCCAGGCCGATTATTGGCTGGACGTGGATGAGTTCGAGCACCTGGCCCAAAACCTGCTGCTCATCGCCAAAGAAGCCTTGAACGTGGAAACCATGAGCCATCTGGGCCAGGTTGCCCGCCTGTACCAGGGCGATTACCTGGAAGAAGATCGCTATGCCGATTGGGCCACCGCCGAGCGAGAGCGCCTGAGCGAGCTGCACTTGACGCTCCTGACCAACTTGGCCGAGGCCTATATCCGGCAGCGCCGCTATGCCGAGGCGGCTTCGCTCTACCGCCAAATCCTGGTTGCTGATCCCTGCCGGGAGAGCGCCTGGCGGCAGTTGATGCGCTGCCATTACTATGCCGGCGACCAAGCGGCTGCCCGGCGAGTCTTCGATGAATGCACTCAGGCGCTGCGCAATGAACTGGATATCGACCCCATGCCCGAAACGGCCTACCTGCACGAGCAAATCACCCGGCGCGCCTTGCAGATCCCTGTGCCGGCCACCCCGCAAATTTTGCCGCATTACCTGACCTCTTTCATAGGCCGCCGGGATAACCTGGCCGAGATCGCCGGTCTGCTGAACGACCCAAACAGCCGTTTGCTGGTATTGCTGGGAGCCGGCGGCATGGGCAAAACCCGCCTGGCAGTGGAAGCGGCCCGGCAAAACCTGGCTTCTTTTCCGCAAGGCGTGTACTTGGCTTCCTTCGAAGCCCCCAGCGCCGTGAAGGCCGGGCTGATCTCGGTGCTGGCCAATACGCTGCAACTAACCCTGGTCGGCAGCCGCGATCCGCTCTCCCAGCTTTTGGATTATTTGCGCGAAAAGCGCCTGCTGCTGATCCTGGATGGTTTCGAATATTTGCTGGAAAGCGCAAGCGGTGTACCCGGCGCAAGCGGTGTACCCGGCGCAAGCGGTGTACCCGGCGCAAGCATCGAACGCTGCCTGGTGGACATCTTGCAAGATGCCCTCCAGGTGCACATCCTGGTGACTTCACGCCGCCGCCTGGATCTGCAAGCGGCCTGCACGCTGGAAATCAATGGCCTGGCATTCCCAGCGGGGGATGAACATACTACCAATGATGCCGTCCCGTTGTTCGTCGATCGCGCCGGTCGAGTGCGCAAGAGTTTCCTGCGCCAGGCCGAGCGCGAGGTTGAGCATATCCGGCGCATCTGCCGGCTGGTAGAGGGAATGCCATTGGGTATCGAGCTGGCTGCCTCCTGGATCAGCCGGCTTTCTTGCCAGGAGATTGCCCACTCCATCGCAGCCGGCCTGGATTTTTTATCCACCACCATGCAGGATGTGCCCGAGCAGCACCGCGGCCTGCGGGTGGTCTTCGACCGTTCCTGGGATCTCCTCACGCCCGCAGAGCAGTTGGCTTTTCGCTGCCTATCCGTTTTCCAGGGCGGTTTTCGCAGCGAGGCGGCAGCCGGCGTAGCCGATATCCATCCTGCCATCCTGGAGTCTCTGGTCGCCAAATCATTGCTGCGTTCCAGCCCAACCGGTCGCTATAGCATGCACGAACTGCTGCGCCAGTATGCTGCCGAAAAGCTTGCTGCAACACCAGCTGATCCCCAGGCTTTATCCGGAGTTGTAGGCGTTGTACTCGCGCACAACTCACCTGGAGTTGTACTCAACTCACACTGCGCCTACTACACTGCTCTGGTGAGCCAATATGCCGCCTCCTTGAGGAGCGAAAAACGCCTGGAGGCCCTGGAAGTGCTGCGCTCTGAGATCGACAATATCTGGTCTGCCTGGCGCTGGGCGATCGATGATGGGATAGAGGACAAAATCGATCAATGCCTGGATGGCTTGTTCAGCTTGTGCGCCACGCAAGGCTGGTTCTCCGCCGGGCAAGAGGCCTTTGGCCAGGCGGCTGCCCGTTGGCGGGCTAATAATGGCAGCCAATTGACTCAAGGCCGGTTGTTGGCGCGGCAGGGTTATTTCTGCGAGCGCCTGGGGCAGTACGACGTGGCGCAACCTCTGCTGCAACAGGGGCTGGAAATTGCTTCCCATCTGGGGATGGATGTGGAGCGTGCTTTTTGTCTCAACAGCCTGGGCAACCTGGCTTACCAGGAAGGCAAATATATTCAGGCCGGGCTGTTTTATCAACAAGGGCAGGCCGCTGGCGCTTCCGCTGAGTACAGCGGGGCCTGCGCTGGATACAGCGCCTACAGCGGGATCGAGATGATCCGTTCTCTATCCGGGTTGGGGTTGGTAGCGGATGCTCAGGGTAGTTACGCTCAGGCCCGGCAGATCTTCCAACAGAGCCTGGAGCTTGCCAGGCAGGCGGGCGATCTGCTTGCTGAGGCGCGTTCTTCTGGTTACATGGGATTGATCGCCTGTTTTTTGGGGGAGTATGCCGAGGCAGTCACCTGGTGCCGCTCCAGCCTGGACGCCTCCAGGATGCTGGGGGATCGCCTGGCGACTGCTTTGGCGCTGGATTACCTGGGACATACCCTGCTGGCGTTGGGGGAGTTCGTGGAAGCCGGGCAGCTCTACCAGGACAGTCTGGACATCCGCCGTGAGATCGGCAACCGTTGGGGTGTGGCTGCCTCTCTCGACAACCTGGGAAGGGTTGCCTGTGCTTTGGGTGAGCTCGATGCAGCTCTCCAATGGCACCAGGCTAGCCTGGCAATCTCTAAAGAAAGCCAGGATCATGGCGGATTGGCTCGCAGCCTGTATTACCTTGCTCGGACAAGGTACTTGCAGGGCGCATACCCTGAAGCGCGCGAGTCAGCGCTGCAAGCGCTGAAAATCAATCGTGATGCGACCCATTGCCAAGGTAGTGTGCACAATTTGGGCTGCCTGGCAGAGATCGCCAGCCTGTCGGGTGACCTTCCGGCTGCCTACGATTATCTCAACCAGGCCCTTGAAACGATCAGCCATCCGAAAGATGACTCTCCTCTTTCTCTATACCTCCTAATGGCCGCCTCTACCGTGCTGGCGCAGGCAGGGCAGACCGATTCGGCAATCGAGTTGGCTGCGTATGTTTTACGGCACCCTCGCTTCTATCGTGAAGACAGTCTTTGGGTGCAGAGGCAGTTAAACAGGCTCCAGGCGGGCCCAAACCGTTCGCTGGATGCTTTCACCGCAGCTTGCCAGCGAGGAGAAGCCCTGTCTTCCACTCAGGCCTGGGAAATTGTCTATTCCTTGACAATCAACAAATAATCAACCTCGATCTGTTATCCTGAATATTACAGTTATAAAGTATTTCCCGTATTCCAGGAGACAGTCCATGATGCCACCGGGTGAAACTCACTCTATTTCGTTTGTGTTACGCCTGTATAAAGAATATCCATCGGGCGAGCAGGCCCGGCCGCAGGGTACAGCGGGGCCTCGCTGGCGCTGCCAGGTGGAGCATGTGGGCAGCGGAGAGACGATTTCCTTCATAGTGCCGGCTGCACTGCTGGAATTTATCCGCGAGCGCATGCCGATAGCGGTATTCCTGGCAGACCAGGACGCGGCCGATGGAGAATCGGGCGATACATAATCGGGCGATCGTATTTAGCGATGTAGAGGCTTAAGCCTTAGCAGCTTATGGATAAGCGGAGTGAGCCGGTGGACCTACAATCCACTGGCTCACTCTATTTACTTGATTTACCTGAAAACCGCTTTACCGCAGGTTGAGCGGTAGGAAAACCAGCCAATCGCTGGCGGCCTTGATGGTGATGGCTCCGTTGTGCACGGTGATATCCGTTTGCAGCGCCGAGGTCTCAAAGTTGCGGCTGTAGGTATCGTTGAGCCGCACTGCTGCCAGGGTGACTGGCGAATGGCTGCCCAACGGTGCATCATCCAGGGCGGTGAAGTCGATCGTCACCAGGGCGCCCGAGCCGCTGCTAATGCCGCTCTCGTAGCCGACCTTGGGCGAGAGCGATATACGCAAGACACCCGGCGAGGACTCGTTCCACTGTAGGTTGAAGTTGGTGGTCAAGCTAGACACGCGTACTGCCGAGAGATCCAGCGCCGAAGGCTCGAAATTGATCACCAGCTCGGCGCCGGAGACTCCGGCTGCGCTGCTGATGTTGACCGGCAGCGAGAATGCCCGGCCGCGGGCGACCTCCTGGCTGGGGATGGTGATGTCAACCGGAGCCAGCGTCTGCGCAGGGTCCATACTCACTCCTGGAGGCGGCAGCACCGGCAGGCCGGCGGCGATGCGCATGATCAGGGCAGCGTCGGCGGCGTTGATGCGTTTATCGCCGTTCACATCCCCGGCCACCATTTGCTGCGCTGTGGGCGGGTAATCGGGGCTCTTCTCTACGGCGATATTCAGTGCGATGGTGGCATCGGCGGTGGTAACCACGCCGTCGCCGTTCAGGTCGCCCAGCACAAAGCCCGGCTGCACGGTGAACGAGCCGTTTACCAGGTTGAGCGGAGTCGCGTTATAGAAATCGTTGTTGACGTACAGGTCGGTACTGGCCACATCGAAAGTCAGCGGACTGACTGTGCCGGCGGCTCCTGGCACGCTAAAGACCAGGTTGAAGAGCGTACCGGGGCCATATAGCGGGGTACCGCACACGGCCGTTGCCAGCGAAATCTTCACCACGCCGTCCGACACGATGTTCTGGGCGAAACTGTAGTTCAGGGTCAGGATGGTGCGCTGCACCTCGCTGATCGCCAAGGTAGCCGGGGCGAAATTGATATACACATCCATGGCACAGATCGCCATGCCGGTGGCATTATCGATGTTGACCGGCACAGTGCCAGAGCCGTTGTGCGCTCCTTTGACATCCGGGATGGACAGCGTCACCGTGCCCATCATGGCGCTGGCAATGTTCGAAGCTGCGCTCTCGTCTGCGCCGTAGACCGATTTCAGGTAGTAATAGTAGCGGGTGTTCTTCACCAGGGCCGCGTCGCCGTCGCTCCAGGTGTCGCCGGTGATCGGACTGACCGTGATCTTGGTGAATGGACCGCCTGCGCTCGTGCTGCGGTACACGTTGTAGCCGGTCACCCCCGGGGTGGCGCTAGGAGTCCATTCCAGGCTGATCGAGGCTACCCCGGCGTAGGCCTCCAGATCGGTGGGTGGGGCCAGGGTATAGCCGGTGAAGGTTTGGTCAATGACATTGGGCGGCACGGTGATGGTGGCGGGGGCGAAGGTGTAACCAGCCAGGGTGACGGTGATGGTATGTGTTCCGGCGACCAGGCCGGTGAGCGTAAAGCTGCCATTCGATCCTGAGACCGCGTTGGCCCCACTCTCGGCGGTTACCACTGCGCCGGATAGGCCGCTGCCGCTGCTGTTCATCACCTGGCCGCTGACCGTGTTGCTCCCGGTCTGTTGGGCGACAAAATCTTTACCGGCGGCGTTGGGCGGCACAGTGGCTGCCAGGCTGGTGGGCGTGAAGGTGTAGCCGGCCTTGCTGGGGGTAAGCGTGTAGCTGCCATCGGTTACATTGGTGATGGTGTAGTATCCCGAGGCATCTGTGATGGCGGAACCGCCCGCGCCGGCCGAAACAGTCACTCCGAGCACGGGCTGAGCGCCTGTGTCGGTCACCCGGCCCGCGATGGAGTTATTGGCGGGCAGCGTGTCGACGATGGCGAAGGGCTCGAACTCGACCTGGGTGGCGTGGTGTTTGTTGTCCACGATGGTATCGGCGGCGACGCGCACCACCTGGCGGCCCTTGGTAGATGGCTGTGAGGACGGGGGATAAAGCTCACCAGAGAAGGTGTAGGTACTGCCGCCGGTGTTGGTCATATAGAGATCGGCGAACCGGTTCTGAATGCCATTGTAGATCATGATGGCGCCGCCCACCTTGGTGGAAGCGCCTCCAGCCGGGACACTCACCTGGGCCTGCAGAGTTAGGTTAGGGGTTCCCTGGTCGTAGAGGATATTGGCTGGCGAGATGGAGGGGTTGGTGATGGTGGGCGCTGATCCTGTGGAAGTGGTGATTTCAGCAGAGATGAGCTGGTGGATGGCGTTTTCAAGGTAGCCCAACCAGGCAAAGCGGGTGCCATCGTAGCTCATGCAGCCCATTTCGGTGTTGCCCTGGTACAGGATGTTGGTGTTTCCGATGCGCGGGGCAAGTTCCCAGACGCCGGAGCCGTCGGAGTTGAAGACGTAGCCGGTTCCGCCGTCCATGAGCTTTGTTCCATCGTAAGTGAAAATCAGCCCGCCATACGAGGCAAAGAATTCGCTGACGCCGCCGCTGGAGCTGGTCAGGATAGTTTGTCCAGTGCCGTCGAAGTTGAAGGTGCTCAGCTCGAAATATTGGACTCCTTCAGCTTGTTGGAATTCATAGGCCACTTTGCTGCCATCGCCGCTGATACCCACATTGCGCATGTAGCCGGCATTGCTAGCGCCCACATGGACCAGGTTGGAGCCGTCGCTGTGCACCGTGAGCATATAATTGCGATTAACGGCATTGGCGTAGACGGCGAAGACCAGGTGGGAGCCATCATGAGATGTATCCAGGAAGCTATCGTTATCCGAGCCGAAAGGCGAGATGTTGTCAGCGGTCAGGCCAAGTACCGCCGCCACCTGGTCTGCGCTGACCACCTGGCGCAGCCCGCTGCCATCGGCATTGATCGCCCACACGCCGCGTGGCAGGGGTGTACCGCCGATAAAGGCCGGACCACGAGTCAAGAAATACACGATCGTGCCATCGCCAGAAATGCAAATTTCGAAAATTACGCCGTTGGCGTCATCGGTTTGCACCAGGGTGAGTTTGCCGCTGCCATCGGCGTTGACGATATCCAAAGTGGAACGGCTGGCGACAACGATCTTGGAGCCGTCCGCGCTGATATCTATATTATCGCCGATCGTATCCACTTCGAGCAAACCGCTGCCGTCGAAATTGATCACGGTCGCACGGCCGGAGTTTATGAATGCGATGCGATTGCCATCATGACTCAGCACCGGCATATCTTGGTTATAGTAAAGGGATTCACTGGGATAATTGGTGAGTTGGTGAAATACGGTGGTATGGATCGTAGAGACAGCGGCTGCTGTAAAATCCTGCCCGCTGGCATTAGGCGGCGCACTGATAGATCGAGTGGCTGGTGAGAAGGTGTAGCCGGCCTTGCTGGGGGTAAGCGTGTAGCTGCCATCGGTTACATTGGTGATGGTGTAGTATCCCGAGGCATCTGTGATGGCGGAACCGCCCGCGCCGGCCGAAACAGTCACTCCGAGCACGGGCTGAGCGCCTGTGTCGGTCACCCGGCCCGCGATGGAGTTATTGGCGGGCAGCGTGTCGACGATGGCGAAGGGCTCGAACTCGACCTGGGTGGCGTGGTGTTTGTTGTCCACGATGGTATCGGCGGCGACGCGCACCACCTGGCGGCCCTTGGTAGATGGCTGTGAGGACGGGGGATAAAGCTCACCAGAGAAGGTGTAGGTACTGCCGCCGGTGTTGGTCATATAGAGATCGGCGAACCGGTTCTGAATGCCATTGTAGATCATGATGGCGCCGCCCACCTTGGTGGAAGCGCCTCCAGCCGGGACACTCACCTGGGCCTGCAGAGTTAGGTTAGGGGTTCCCTGGTCGTAGAGGATATTGGCTGGCGAGATGGAGGGGTTGGTGATGGTGGGCGCTGATCCTGTGGAAGTGGTGATTTCAGCAGAGATGAGCTGGTGGATGGCGTTTTCAAGGTAGCCCAACCAGGCAAAGCGGGTGCCATCGTAGCTCATGCAGCCCATTTCGGTGTTGCCCTGGTACAGGATGTTGGTGTTTCCGATGCGCGGGGCAAGTTCCCAGACGCCGGAGCCGTCGGAGTTGAAGACGTAGCCGGTTCCGCCGTCCATGAGCTTTGTTCCATCGTAAGTGAAAATCAGCCCGCCATACGAGGCAAAGAATTCGCTGACGCCGCCGCTGGAGCTGGTCAGGATAGTTTGTCCAGTGCCGTCGAAGTTGAAGGTGCTCAGCTCGAAATATTGGACTCCTTCAGCTTGTTGGAATTCATAGGCCACTTTGCTGCCATCGCCGCTGATACCCACATTGCGCATGTAGCCGGCATTGCTAGCGCCCACATGGACCAGGTTGGAGCCGTCGCTGTGCACCGTGAGCATATAATTGCGATTAACGGCATTGGCGTAGACGGCGAAGACCAGGTGGGAGCCATCATGAGATGTATCCAGGAAGCTATCGTTATCCGAGCCGAAAGGCGAGATGTTGTCAGCGGTCAGGCCAAGTACCGCCGCCACCTGGTCTGCGCTGACCACCTGGCGCAGCCCGCTGCCATCGGCATTGATCGCCCACACGCCGCGTGGCAGGGGTGTACCGCCGATAAAGGCCGGACCACGAGTCAAGAAATACACGATCGTGCCATCGCCAGAAATGCAAATTTCGAAAATTACGCCGTTGGCGTCATCGGTTTGCACCAGGGTGAGTTTGCCGCTGCCATCGGCGTTGACGATATCCAAAGTGGAACGGCTGGCGACAACGATCTTGGAGCCGTCCGCGCTGATATCTATATTATCGCCGATCGTATCCACTTCGAGCAAACCGCTGCCGTCGAAATTGATCACGGTCGCACGGCCGGAGTTTATGAATGCGATGCGATTGCCATCATGACTCAGCACCGGCATATCTTGGTTATAGTAAATGGATTCATTAGGATAATTGGTGAGTTGGTGAAATACGGTGGTGCGAATGACCGGTCCGAGGGGCGCAGTCGGCGCGCCAGGATAAGCCGGTGCGCTTTGGGCCGGGCTGCTGAAGCTCAGCATGCCCAGGCACAGAGCTAAGATGATCCATAGACGTAAAGTTTTGAGTTTCATAAATGCCTCCCAGAAAAGATAAGATTAGTCGGCGGATGTATTTTATCCGTACGAATTCATCTTACATCATCGATGTTGAGGTATTGTTGAATGAGGAAGAATTTTGAGTTGAGTATAACTAATAGAGTTCGACCCCCACTCGTGGGGGTCGAACTCTTTAGAAAATACTTTGTTTCAGCGCCTGAGAAGTGGCAGGTAAAGCAGGCTGCCGGGCGACGGCTGGACGGCTGCTGCGCCGGCCCAGTAGCCGCCTGCCAGGGTGTAATTGCCGCCGGTCAGCGTCCCGGCGTCCGGCTGTCCGGCCGTGCCGTTCAGCAGGTAACCGGTTCCGCTGATGCGTCCGCCGCCGGAGTCCACCGTCCACCAGGAGAGGGGAGCGTAGGCCATGATCTCGGCGAAGGCTGCGCCATCGTTGAGTATCGCCAGCGCGCCGCCGGCCAGCAGCAGGGCCGCCAGGATGGTGAGAGATGCTGTGAGATAGTTCTTCATTTTCATCCTTTTCTCTCCTTGCGGGCAGCGAATTCGTGTGCGAAGAAGGCCATACCGCCGAGGGTGACGGCGCCTAGCGTTAGCCAGGGCCAGGGGGTAGCGAGCGGCCCGGCTGCAGCTACAGGCGATCCCTTCTCTAATGCGGCGATGCGGGCTTCCAGGGAAGCAATTTCGGCATCCTTCTCCTCCACGATCTGGTTCAATCCCTGGATGGCGGCCAGCGCCACGCCGTCGGCGTCCACCATGCTGATGCTCTTATCATCGTCGCCCACTGCGAAGGCCGCGTAGAAGTCCTGCGACATGGGGCCGATGTGCTGGATGGAGGCGTTCTGGGTATTGTAGTTCCAGGTGCTAATGGGCAGGGCGGCCACCTGCGCCAGGATGGCCCGGCTGTCCACTGCCTCGAAATTGGCCTTGGCGTTCCGGTCGCTGGTGCAAGACCACGTACCGCTGCCGGCTGCAAGGCTGCAGCCGGTGGAGAGAGCGGCGTTGGTTTTGAAGCGCA
Source organism: uncultured Anaerolineaceae bacterium (assembly GCA_964629965.1). Lineage (GTDB taxonomy): Bacteria > Chloroflexota > Anaerolineae > Anaerolineales > UBA4823 > CAZVRZ01. The sequence goes on along the minus strand of CAZVRZ010000022.1, from coordinate 5,174 downwards.
CCCCGCCGGCGGCACGCACGGCGAACTCATTGGCCGCCGCGGAGTTGAAGTCGCCGGTCGAATTGTCGGCAAAGAGGAAGACACCGCTGTGAGATGTGTTGGTATTTTTGGCGTTGGTTCCGGCAACAAAGCTGTTTGCACCGGCGGCTGTGTTTTGTGTGCCGCCGGCGACTACCGCAAATTTACCGCTGGCTATGTTTAGCCAGCCCCCCAGCACGGCAGATTCACTGCCAGTGGCTCTGTTGATACCGCCGCCGCCCACGAAGGCAGTTGGGCCGGCCTCGTTATCAAGACCGCCGGCGATGGTCCCGAAATTGCCTGTGACCTGGTTATTGTAGTCTACTGCACCACCGCCGCCGATGGTTGCCCCGTACATGCCGGCGGTCACGCTGTTGCCATAGTAACCGCCGATCACATTCGGACTGATGGTGGTCGGCTCCAGGCGCAAAGCTTGCTGGCCATTGACTTTGAACACCAGGGCCTGGTTGTCGGTGGTGCCGATGAAGTTGGTGGCTGGGTTGGTGCCGCTGTTGCCGGTCAAATGCCAGTCGCTGCCGGTGAGGTCGTTGCCGCATCCCCAGGTGGAAGAAGCAGTATCCCATTGCGGGGTTTGACGATAGGAGCAGGTCTGCGGCAGCCGGTAAGATGCTGACAGGCTGAACTGCACACCGGTCAGCGCCAGGCCGCTGCCGGCGGTGTAGGTGGTGTTGGTGTCGTTGTCCGTCCCGTCGGCAAAGCCGGCGGGCACGCCGCTCAGTCCGCCCCAGGGCGCCTTGAGGGCGTAAGCCGCCTGTGGGGTGAGGCTCAACAACTGGCGCTGGTTGAACTTGGTGTAGACCGTCTCGCTGCCGCAGCGCACTTCGATCTCCAGGTAACGGGCACTGCCGGTGAAGGCACTGCTGCCAAACTCGTTGCCGTCGTTGACCAGGGTGGTGAAACGCCCGTTGGTCACGCTGACGGCGGTGTTGGTATCGAGCCCACCCACTTGGGTGGGTCCGCTGGCTGCATTCCACAGCCCGAAGCGAAAGTCGCAGGTTGCGGTGAGCGGATTGCCGCCTGCATTGCTCAGCTCGCCCTGGTAGGCGAAGGCGGTGCCGAACGCCTCTGGGGACAACTCTTCGTTCGTGCCTTCCTGCGCTAACACTGTGGTGGCCGCGCCCAGCAGCAGCACGGTCATGATAAGACTAACGATGATCTTGATCTTGGAATTCATACATTTTCTCCTTGGATAGAAAAGAACGGGTGTGATTAGCAACCGGCCCGGTTTCGCGTTCGTAAGGATATGACGAAGTTGAGCGATTCCTCACCGGCACACTACTTTGGGTACAGTGCAAGCGCCTACAACTGAGTTGTGAGCTGGGTACAGCTCGGCTGGCGCTGTACTTAGCGCAGGCGACGATTGCTAATAGCAACCCGGTAGATGTAAGGGGCTAAATACTTGAGTGCAGCCTGCCCATTACCGATCGGCTTGCAATGCCCCACCCAATCTTTCATCCAAACTTTTGGGGCGACACGTGCGAAAAGGGCTGTTTTTTGCAGTCGGCGCCGAAAAGCGGCACGAAACAACTTTGAAAGTGCTCGCACGGGCAAAAAGAAGTTGTGGCGAGCTGGTAGCCAGGTTGTCCCACCAGAAACCAATCCTCCTCCAGGTGCCAGGTAATGGACATGCGGGTGATAAGCCAGGTTGCGGGTCCAGGTATGCAGCACTCCCACCAGGCCAATTTGGCCGCCCACAAAGCGAGGGTCAAGAGCCAGCTTTTGAGCAGCTTCTGCAGAAGCGCTGAACACCAAGCTGTAAATCAACCTTGGGCTTTGTCTGGCAATCTCATGTAGTTCGGCTGGGATCGTGAATGTGAGCATGAAGTAGGGTATGGGCAATAGCAGTTCTCGTTGTATGTTCAGCCATGCCTCTGTTCGTTCATGTTGACACTTTGGGCAGTGGCGGTTGCGGCAGGAGTGATAGCTGAAACGCTGCTGTTCACATTCTGGACAACGGTAGACTTGGCCTCCCTAAATTTCAGTTCGACACCGTTCAATTGCTCGCATGACCCAGAGATGGCTATCCTGCAAATGATTGGCATGTTTTTGGCGATAGGCAGCCCCATATTCTCGAAGATGTCTGCCAATTCTAACCCCATAAGTTCTCCAACACCCGTTCGATCGATTGAGCGGTCTTTGGCGTAAGGTGAGTGTAGATTGCGGTCGTTGTGGGCGAAGCGTGTCCCAGGTAGGCCTGTATCACGCGCAAATTGACCCCGGCTTCCAATAAGTGCGTAGCATACGAATGGCGCAGCGGAGCCTGCTTAAAAAGTTTGTCAGGTATAGAGTAAGATAGACAACATCAAAAGGCAAACCAGAGAACAATGTTGAAACCCGATTATTACCAAGAGCCGAGCGATCTTGACCAAATTGTATTTGCGAAAATAATACCCGAGGAACACATTCTGAGGCGGGTCAAGGAGAAGATTGATTTCGGCGCCTTTCGGAAGCTGTTAGAAGATTGCTTTAGCCAGGATATGGGAAGAACGGCCGAAGATCCGGTGCGGATGGTCAAACTGGAATACCTGCAATTTCAATATGGGCTATCGGATCGTGATGTTTTGAAACAAGTGCAAGTCAATGTGGCTTATCGGTTCTTTCTGGATTTGTCGTTGGATAGTGTAATACCGACCAGTGGGCTGCTATCCCAGTTTCGCACTCGGTTAGGGGAAGATCGGCATCGCGAGCTATTCG
>CAZVRZ010000022.1:0-2431 GCA_964629965.1 uncultured Anaerolineaceae bacterium | reverse complement strand
AAGCGCGACAAAAAGGATTAGTCAAAGACCGGCTGCGTCTCAAGGATGCAACGCATGTGGTTGCGAACATAGCGATCCCTTCGGCAATCGGGTTGGTCGCGCAGACACGAACAGGCTTGCTGAAAAGCGCCAGGCGTTATGCGGCTCAACGGGTGGAGCAAGAAGAGCAGGAAGCGCAGCACATCCGGGAGTGGAGCGATGATCTGAAGGATGAAGAACGTCTGCTGGCCCGGATAGAACACTTGCGCCAGATTGTGGTCTGGGCAGACGAGTTGCAAAAAGAGCAGGTTTCTATTCATGGGAAGGAGCGACAGTGGAAACGGTTTAAAGAAGCCTTGGCACTGGCGCGCCAAATCCTGGATCAATGTGATAATCCGGAGGGTGGGGAAAAATCCGATCCATTCATGACCCAGATTGTATAGCACATTGACATAGTATACGCGCGTACGGGGACATGGTATACAGCTTTCCGGCATAGTGCGAGAAGGAGGAAGCCATGCCGTGGAAGAAACCAGATGCCAAGGCCTTGCGCCAGGAATTTGTCCAGCTAGCCACCCAAGAGGGGAGCAACGTGCGTCAACTATGCCGATATTATGGAATTAGCGCTAGAACGGGGTACAAATGGATCAATCGGTATAAGCAAGATGGAGAAGCTGGGTTAGTAGAGAAGAGTAGGCGGCCGAAACATAATCCGCAACAAACCAGTGAGTGTGTTGAACAAGTGGTTTTGAAAAAGAGAACAGAGACCGGATGGGGAGGGCGCAAGATCGCCCGGGTTCTGGAAGATGAGGGGATGGAAAATGTGCCACATCCCAACACCATTACGGACATTCTGAGACGCAGCGGAAAGATCGTTGAAGAAGAACGAGCAAAACACCGGGCGTGGCAGAGATTTGAGAGGGACGAGCCGAATGCTTTGTGGCAAATGGATTTCAAGGGGCATTTTGCTCTTCTGAAAGGTCGTTGTCATCCTTTGACCGTTCTGGATGACCACTCGCGCTTCTGCATATCATTACAAGCATGTGTCGATGAAACGATGAAAACCACCCAATTTCACCTGACGAATGCTTTCCGAAATTATGGGCTGCCGATTGCTCTGTTATGTGACAACGGCGGGCCTTGGGGCAGTGGTTATCCGACACTGGAACTAACCCAGCTCACGGTATGGCTGATCCGACTGGGCATCCAAATCATCCATGGACGCCCTAGGCATCCACAAACTCAGGGAAAAGATGAACGTTTCCATCGTACGCTCAAAGCAGAAGTCCTGCAAGGTCACAACTTCACGGATCTAAAAGAGTGTCAACATCACTTTGATGCTTTTCGCACTCGATACAATCAAGTCCGACCTCATGAAGCCCTGAAACTTGACACGCCTATCTCCCATTATCAGCCTTCTGCCATCGCATTCCCTGAATTCCTGCCAGCGATCGAGTATGACGCGGGAGAACTGGTGCGTAGGGTCCAATCTGAAGGATGGATTTCTTTTCGCGGCTACGAATTCCGCACAAGCAAGGCTTTGAGAGGGTTCCCGGTCCGGCTGTGCAAATCCGATGATAGTGACGGATACGACGTGTTCTTTTGCCACATAAAAATCGACCATTTCCAACTCCCTAAAAGCAAACCTTAATGTCCTCAAGTGTATACCATGTCTCCGTACGCGTGTATACCATGTCCCTGATCTGTACACCAGATGCCCGGCGGGGGTGGCACAAGGATTTTTTTGATGGCTACCATCTGGATATCAGCCTGGATGCCGACATGGCACGTCTACAATACACCCTACTTCACCCCCAACCAATTTCATTTGGAAGAAGACGGGCACCTGCTGATCTGCCCTGCGGAAGAAAAAAAACGCGCCTGCACTCGCCTCGCCAATGATGCTGGCTGGATGTTCCACTTCAGACGCAGCCAATGCCAGAACTGCCCATTACTCAGCCAATGTATGGAACACCTGCCGAAATGCCGTGGACGCACAATCACCAAAAATGATTATGATGCTGAGTATCAGGCTGCCCGAAAACTTGCCCTGACGCCAGCCTATGCCCAGGTGCGCAGCTTACATCCTCGAGTCGAACGCAAATTCGCTGAAATTGTCCAGTTTCACGGCGGGCGACGGACACGTTATCGCGGTCATTGGCGAGTAGCCATTCAATATTTGCTGATCGCTATGGTCGTGAATATCAAGCGTATGATCAGACTGTTACTTCCGCATCCTGATCAGAATTTGGTGCAAGCGCCAGCTGGGTAATGTGAAACTAGCGCTCAATTTATGTGCCCTAATCCCGCCTTTGATCTCTCTGCTTCTATACACCGCTTTTTTCAAGGCGGATTTCCTGGCTTGGAACTGCTCCAATCCACTTTTTAAGCAGGCTCCAGCGTATGTACAGTAGCTGCCTTGTCTACCCCACTTTGCCGCAATGCGTGTTGA
>CAZVRZ010000021.1:42182-48135 GCA_964629965.1 uncultured Anaerolineaceae bacterium | reverse complement strand
TTGGTGGCGCCTTCGTCGTAGCTGTAGGTGTAGACGCCGGTCTGCCCGGTCACTTCGTCGGTCACGGCCTTGCTCACCACCCGGTAGCGGGTAATGACCGGCTTGAACTTGAACCAGCTCACTTTGGCGTGGGTGTTTGTTTTCAAGCGGAAATTCGCTCCCGCCGTCGCAGTGGAGGGCAGGCGCAGGTAGCCGCTGAAAGTGGCGCCCAGGTTTACCCAGGGCAGGTATTCTTCGCTCGTTCCGTTGTGCAATCCCAACTGCGCCTGGTCGCCCTGGGCCAACGCTTCTGCTTGGGCATACAGCAGGTAGTATCCGCCGGGACGCAGCAAGCCAGGCTGGATATTTTTCCCGATCGTGCCCGCAACCAGCAGGTTTCCATCTCCTGAACATTCCGCACTGTGACCGGGGCCGATGCCACCCCAGCCTCCCTCGCTGCCGGAGGCATCCTCGCACAGGCCGGCTGTTCCAAAATGCTGGACCAGGGAGTTCGCCTCGGCAGCCTCGCTTTCATACCAGGCTTCGTAGCCAAACTCGATCTTGCCGCCGTAGCCGTTGGTCGCCCATTCCAGGTGCATGCCGTCGCCGTAGTTGAAGGTGGTCGAAGGCAGGGGCCCGGCTCCGTTCAGCCCGTATTCCTGGATCTGGAGCAGCGTCAGGGTCTTGCCGCCTGCCGGCCAGGTGTAGTTGGGGAAGATATGCGTCTCGTTCTCGCCAGCGTAGGTGAGGGCGTACTTGCGCACCAGGGTTGTGCCAACGAAGGCCGCATCGCCATCGGGGTTGTGTTCGATGCGGATTTCCTTCAACCGTTCCTTGGTGAAGAAATACTGGTAGCTGTTGTTTCCATATCCCCAGAAGGCGTCATGATCGGCGCGGTCACTCTCGCGATCGAAATACACCCGGTAGCGCAGGTGCGGATAGAGGATTTCTTGCGCGTAGATGGCCCGGTCGATAGAGTAATACCCGCTCTGGTGGCACACGCTGGCCAACTGCTTGGTTTCAGGCTCGTTCTTGAATGTCAGTACCTGTTCGCTGAAGGGCGTTTCGATCTTGCTCAGCATCCAGTTCCAGGTGACCATCTGCAAGACATCCGAGCCGGCGTCGCTGCCGCAGTGAGTCAGCAAGTAGTCGGCCCGGTTTTTATAGGGGTAGGTATCGCTCAAGCCAAAGGAATATTTGTTGCCCGTTTTATCCCACACTTCCCAGGTGTCGTCTGCCTCATCGTTCCATACATTCGTGTTGCGCACGATACGCAGGAAGCTTTCATTGGCCGTATGCCAGCTGCCGTTGGCGTCTTTCAGCAGCAGGTAGCTGGCCCCATTGAGTGTCAGTGAGAAGGTATCATCGTCCAGGTAGTTCATCGTGCCGTTCAGGCTGCGCTGGATGGAACCGGTTTCCAACGACCAGCCCATGCCCACCCAGGAAGCCTGCGTCATCCCGCTGGCGCCGTCCACTGCCTGGCTGTTGTAGCTGAGGGCCAGCGAGGGCTGCAAGCCGCCCGGCCCCGGTGGTACCTGGATCGGTACGGAGTAATTGGCCGAACCGGTGAAGGATGAGACCTGGAAACCTTCCATGCCGGGCAGCCGGGACGCTTCCCAATTCTGGGAATTGAAATCGAAGATGGAGAAATGGTCGCTGTAGGCGATCAGCAAGTTCGCCTGGCTATCGACCCAGGATGGCAGCGGCGTCCAGAGTTGGGAGGCTTCATCGTAATAGAACAGCATCAGCGTGCTCTCATCGCCCTGGAGGCTGGCTTCGTCGTAGTGCACCGTGATCGTCACCACTTGGGCGAACTGGCTCACGCTCTGCGCACTTTGCTCGCCGCGCGCCAGCAGCTCGAACGGCTGCCCGCTCAATGAGTATGGCAGCTCGGTTTCGGGCCGTGCCTCCGCCACGCTCACCAGCAGCGCTTCGCTTGTTTCGGAGACTGCGCCCGGCGAGAAGCTCACCTTCACTCGCCCATCCAGCCCGGCGGCCGTCCCGCCGGAGGCTGGCACGCGGCTCAGGCTCTTCTCTGCCAGCGCCAGGCTGTTCTCCAGCAGTGCCTTCCCATCTTGCTCCAGGCGCACAGTGAAGCTGAACGGCCCGGGCGCCCATTCCGGAGCCAACCACTGCATCTGACCGTTCAGTTTCTCGACCGGCTGGATGAGTTGGTTCGTTCCCGGATCGAACTTGCCCTCATACGGCTCCATGGGCGCAAAGCCCGGCGGCGCCAGCCAGACCAGGCTCAGTCCTTCCGGTTTCTCCGCCCAATCTGCCACCCGCCAGGAGATGTTGACCTTGTGCCCAGCCATCACGAAGCCCGGGGCGGCAGACAGGGTCAGCGTGGGCACAGGGGTGAGGCCGAGCGCGGGGGTGATGATCTGGGTCGCCGTGATGGCCGCTGTCGGAGTGATGGTTAGGGTTGGCATGATCGTCGCCAGCGGAGTGACGGTGATCGTCGGCATGGTATTCGTGGGCGTGTTGGTCACGGACGGAAACGGCGTAACTGTTTCGACCGGCAGCTCCGTGGCGATCAGCGTGGATGTGATTTCAGGTGTCGCCGTCGCACTGGGAGTGGGCATCGTATTCGTGGGCGCAGGCGGCTCTTCCAGCACAGTATTCGTAGGCGTGGGTGTGGGCGCCATATTCGTGTACGCCGTATTCGTGCGCGTGAGCGGTGTAACTTCCTGCTCCAGCGCCGCAGCTCTGGCCGGTTTGATCAACAGCGCCAGGTTGGGCAGTAGCAGCGCCAGGATGACCAGGGCGTGCAGGCTGGTATGGATGATCTGGCGAACGGAAACAGTGTGACGGTGCATTTAATCCTCCCGATGGCAATGATAACGTACCCGGACGACGAAAGCGCCACAACCCCAGCACCGATAACAATTCGCTTGTAGATACCAATAAGGAAGTGCCAGAACCACAGGCGGTTTTTCCTCCCAGCCTTCGTTCTTGTCTATACAAGTATAATCCTCATCCCCCCTCTCTTGTCAAGCCTTTTTTGGAATATTTTTAGCTGCGTTTACCCTGGCCAACTGCCCAGCACTACTTGCGTAAACAGAACATCTGTGCTACGATATAACTGTCAGCAGAAAGGATGCCTCCCATGCCCACCACTCACCACCCCCTCCCCTCTCTCGACTGCTGAATTCCCTTATTCGTGTACGCACTGCAAAAACAGGGTCTTTAGAAGTGCGTAGAAGGCATTCGTTCCTCTTCGTTTCATTCGTTCCTCTTTTTTACCCCAAAATACGCCTGGCCTGCGGGACTTCCAGGCGTTGAGCCAGGGGATTCATCCCAACTTTTTATTCCGATAAGGATCGGAATTAACGCCCGTTATCCTTTATAATGATACCCGGATCAACATGGACTCTCTTTTTCGCAAACACATTGCCTTGCCTGGCGATCACGGCGCGTGGGTCTTTTTGCTCAGCCCGCTACTGATCGGCCTGGGCGCAGCTCGCCAGTGGAACCCGGCCGGCGTTTACCTGGTCGTGGCCGTCCTGGCCGCTTTCCTGCTGCGACAGCCGGTCACCATCGCGGTCAAGGCTTACAGCGGGCGGAGGCCGCGCCAGGAATTGAAGGCCGCCTTTTTCTGGATCGGGGTCTACGGCGCCCTTGGCTTGGCCGGCTGCCTTGGGCTGGCCCTGGCCGGTTTCTGGTACCTGCTGATGCTGGTCTTCCCGGTCGTGCCGGTCTTTGCCTGGCGCCTGTACCTGGTCGGCCGGCGCGCCGAACGCCGCCAGGCAGGAGTGCTGATCCTGGGCAGCGGCGCGCTGGCGCTCTCGGCCACCGCGGCTTATTGGGTGGGCAAGGGCAGTCCCGAACCGGTCGGTTGGTGGCTTTTCCTGCTCAGTTGGTTCCAGTCGGCGGCCTCGATCGTGTATGCTTACCTGCGGCTGGATCAGAGCGCCTGGAAAGCCGTCCCCGGCAAGGCGGAAGCGCTGCGCGCCGGAAGGCAAGCGCTGCTTTACACCAGTTTCAACCTGGCAGCCGTGCTGCTCCTCAGCGCATTGCGCCTGCTGCCGGCCTTGCTGCCCCTGCCTTACCTGCTCCAATGGGCAGAAACCTTGTGGGGCAGCCTGCATCCGGCGATCGGTGAAAAACCCACCCGCATCGGGATGCGCCAATTGCTCGTCAGCACATTGTTCACCTTGTTATTCATCATCACCTGGAAAATATGACCGAGGGAGAAACCCGAGATGCTTGCGCCCTTACCAGGTAGTTCGAACACCATCATTACGATTTGAGCGGCATGCGGCCATCTTTCTTTCACCATCTACACCCCCCCACCATTCCGGCCGCGCAGTCCAGGCTGCGGTATACCCTGGGAGCAGGAGGATTTTCGGTCTTCCTGGTGCTGGTGCTCATCTTCACCGGCGCGCTGGAAATGTTCTACTATGTGCCTACGCCGGAAGAAGCCGGGCCGTCGATACAGGTCATCACCTACCTGGTACCCTATGGCGCGCTGATCCGCAACATGCACTTCTGGGCGGCCCAACTGTTGGTCTGCGTGGCTGGCGTGCACCTGCTGCGGGTGATCTTCACCGGCAGCTATGCCCATCACCGCCGGACGAACTACCTGTTGGGGCTGTGCCTGTTCGTGATCATCCTGTTCCTGGATTTCACCGGATACATCCTGCGCTGGGATGAGGGCATCCGCTGGGCCCTGGTCGCCGGCAGCCACCTGGTCAAATCCATCCCGCTGGCAGGAGAATGGTTATACAGCCTCGTCATGGGCGGCAGCGCTCCCGGCCCAGCTACTCTGATCCGCTTTTACGCCTGGCACATCTTCGGCCTGATGTTGATCCTGGCAGCCATCGTCACCTGGCACATATTCCGCGTGCGCCGCGATGGCGGCATCGCCGCGCCGCCGCCCCAGGTTCGCAAGGCCGAACAGAACACGGCGCGCATCACCCGCTTCGAACTGGTGCGGCGCGAGGCATTGGCGGCGCTGGCAGCGATCATCGTCCTGCTGCTGCTGTCCGCCCTGCTGCCGGCGCCCCTGGAAGCGCCGATCCAGGCAGAGAACCTGGCGGCAGCCGACTCGAGCGCGCCCTGGTTTTTCCTGTGGGTGCAGCAAATGCTCACATGGGGCGACCCATTCTTGTTTGGCGTGCTCATTCCCCTGAGCATCCTGCTTCTGCTGGCCGCTATGCCCTATCTGACTGCCAACCCGCAGCCAGAGGAACTGGGGCGCTGGTTCCCACGCCGCGGGCGGACTGCCCAGGTGGTGACTGCTTTGTCCGGCGCCGCCATCCTGGCGCTCACATGCTGGGCGATTCTTTCCAGGTAAGGGGTAAAATATACGCATGATGCCCCCATCCTCGCTCCGCAAAATGACCCGCCGAGATTTTCTCAACCTGACCTGGAAAGGCCTGCTCGGTTTATGCGGCCTGTGGGGGCTTTCTGCCTTGCTGCGCTATCTGAGCTACCTGCCCGATCCGGCGCCGCCCAGTCGTTACGACCTGGGACTCGAATCGGATTTTCCCCGCCTGGAATACACCCTCGTCTCGCAGGTGCAAGCGGTGGTGTTCTACACTCCCGAGGGCTGGAAAGCCCTCAGCCTGGTGTGCCCGCACCTGGGCTGCCTGGTCGAGATGGACGACAATGGTTTCACCTGCCCCTGCCACGGCTCGCAGTTCACCCCGCAGGGAAAGCTGCGGCACAGCCCCGCCCAGCGAGACCTGGATGAGCTGAAGGTGGAAATCACCCCGGATGGGCATATGCTCTTGTACCAGGCCGGCCCCAATCAGTAACAGTGCAGAATGAATTGCCTTTTTGGCTTTCATTTGTTACGAATCTGATGTAAAATCTTATCTAAGGAAACTACGCTCTTGAGCGCAGCACCCAACCCTATCTGTCATTCTATTATGGAGGTTTTCAACTATGTCTGACCAAATCCCCCCCGAGCAAGTATCCCCCGAAATTACCAGCGATGATAAACTGTGGGCTTTGTTGGCCTACGTTT
>CAZVRZ010000021.1:0-42172 GCA_964629965.1 uncultured Anaerolineaceae bacterium | reverse complement strand
GTTTTCACCCCGATCGTGCCCATCATCATCATCCTGATGGAAGACAAGAAGAATCGCCCCTTCTTGCGCGCCCACAATGCACAGGCGTTGATTTGGGGTATCTTCAACCTGGTAGGCGGCACCATCTTGAGCGGCGTACTCTTCTTCTGCGTTGGCGCTCCTTCGCTTATCATCTGGGCAATCGGTGCATATTGGGGCTACAAGGCTTACCAGGGCCAGTATGTCGAGATCCCGGTGATCACCAACCTGTGCAAGAACCAGGGTTGGGCCTGAGTTTTAAAAGATTATGGAAAATCCTTCCCAGGCAGTGGAGCCTGAGACTCCTGAGCCGCAAGCTCCCGCGCCTATTTCTCTCCCGCCATTGTCGCCCAGCGATGAACGCACCTGGGCCATGCTCGGCCATTTAAGCGCGCTGTTGAACATGGTGACCGGTTTTTTGGGCATCCTGGCAGCCCTGGTGATCTACCTGGTCTACAAGGATCGTTCGCGTTACGTGGCCTACCACTCGCTGCAATCCTTCCTGTTTCAGTTGATCTGCCTGGTGGGTGGAGGCACGCTGGTTGGCGGCGCCTGGGCGATCAGCAGTCTGCTGGTGCCGGTCTTGGGGCTAGGCTGCCTGCTGATGCCTTTCGCTCTGCTGCTGACGTTGGCGTTGGTCATGGCGCCGGTTTACAATATTGTGGGCGCCATCCAATGCAACAGCGGGCAGGATTTTCGTTACTGGTTGATCGGCGACTGGGTGCGCAGCACGTTGACCGGTTAGGTTGCCTTCACCCGGCCGCAGTCGAGCGTTCAGGCGTTCGCATGTTGGTACAATCGAACATTCGCAGGGAAGAGACCCGGACGGGCAGTGACATCACAGCAGCAGCCGGGCACCGAAGGGGCAAACCTGGAGCAAGCAAAACCAGGCGAATCTCTCAGGTAAAAGGACCCCCGAATGTCTTCCTCTGGAAAGTCTGGTTGTTCCAGCCAGACACCGACGGGGCAAGTGCCAGTCTTACCTGGCGCCAATCTCTCAGGTTTTCGACAGAGGCGCACGCTTTTCAGCGTGCGCCTTTTGCTTGGCGACACAGGCGCAGTCTTGGAGACCGGCGCCTGCTAAATAGAAAATTATTCGATGGAGAATTACAGGAGTGAACTATGAATATCCCAGCCGATCTGAAATATACCAATAAGGATGAATGGTTGAAGGTGGATGGCAGCCAGGGTGTGGCGGGCATCACCGATCACGCCCAGGAACAACTTTCTGACGTGGTTTTTGTTGAAATCCTGGTGGCCGAGGGCGATGAGATCAAGAAAGGCGACTCGATCGCCACGATCGAATCGGTCAAAGCTGCCGCCGATGTGTACAGCCCCGCCAGCGGCAAGGTGACGGCGATCAATGAGGCGCTGCCCGATGCGCCGGAAACCGTCAATGCATCTCCTTTCGATGATGCCTGGCTGATCAAGCTTGAACTGAGCAACCTGAGCGAATTGGACGAACTGCTCACCCCGGCCGCTTACCAGGCCAAGATCGAGGAGTCTTGATCTATGTATTTACCCCATACGGATGCCGAACGACAGGCCATGCTGAAGACCATCGGCGTGAAGAACATCGCCGATCTCTTCCACGATGTGCCTGCCGGCCAACGCTTCCCTGACCTCGATCTGCCTGCCGGCAGGACGGAAATGGAGGTCCTGGCAGAAATGCAGGCGGCTGCCTCTGCCAACGAGACCACCCAGGAATTGATCTGTTTCCTGGGCGCGGGCGCTTATAATCACTATATCCCGGCGGTGGTCGATGCCATTCTGCGGCGGGGCGAATTCTACTCGGCTTACACCCCTTACCAACCGGAAATATCCCAGGGCACGCTGCAGGCCATCTTCGAATACCAGAGCCTGATCGCAGCCCTGACCGGGATGGAAATTTGCAATGCTTCCCATTACGATGGCGCCACGGCGGTCGCCGAGGCGGTCAACATGGCTTACGCCAATTTCCGCGGCAAGCGCACCAAGGTCATCCTATCCCCCGCCCTGCACCCCCACTACATCCAAACAACCCAAACCTACCAGGCGGGGTCGGTGCTCAACCTGGCCGGTTACGAGCTGGACCCGCTGAGCACACCCGCAGCCCTGCTGCCGTTGATCGATGTGCAAACCGCCCTGGTGGTGGTACAGTACCCCGATTTCTTCGGGCGAGTTTTCGACTATACACAGCTTGCAAAGGCCGTCCACGAAGCCGGCGCGCTGCTGGCAGTTTCCGTCAATCCAACTGCGCTGGGCATCTTCACCCCGCCCGGGCAGTTTGGCGCAGACATTGTCACCGGCGAAGGCCAGCCGCTGGGCATTCCCCTGGCTTTTGGCGGCCCTTACCTGGGCCTGTTTGCCACCCGCCAGGAATATGTGCGCAAGATGGCCGGCCGCCTGGTAGGCGAAACGGTGGATAACCGCGGCCAGCGCGCTTACGTTTTAACGCTGACGGCGCGCGAGCAGCACGTCCGCCGCGAGAAAGCCATATCCAACATCTGCACCAACCAGGGTTTGATGGCGCTGGCTTCGACAGTCTACCTGAGTGCGCTGGGCAAGCACGGGCTGCGAGAAGTGGCCGAGTTGTGCTATCACAAGGCCCACTACGCCGCCCAAGAAATCAAAAAACTGAGCGGCTTCACCGTGCTGGACCAGGCGCCTTTCTTCCACGAATTTATTATGGAAGGACCTCTGCCGGCAGCCGAGATCAACACCCACCTGCTCGAGCACGGCATCCTGGGCGGCTATGACCTGGGACAGGTTTACCCAGGTATGGAAAAGCGCATGCTGGTGGCAGTGACAGAAATGAATACCCGCGAAGAAATTGATTTCATGGTAAATACGCTGGCGGAGGTGTGCAATGACTGAACCGCAACTGTGTGAACTCTCTGTTAGTGGACGGCGAGGCGTGCGCTTCCCGACGTGCGATACGCCCCAAACACCCCTGCCCGCCGGGTTGGAACGGCAAGATCTGCCTTTGCCGGAGGTTTCCGAGTTTGACGTTGTCCGGCATTTTACCCGCCTATCGCAGCTCAACTACTCCATCGATACCGGTTTTTACCCACTCGGCTCCTGCACGATGAAATACAATCCCAAGATCAACGAGGAAACGGCCCGCATTCCGGGTTTTACCCAGGTGCACCCACTCCAACCGATCGAGACCGTGCAAGGCTGCCTGGGGTTGATGTATCACCTGCAAGAATGGCTCAAAGAGATTGCCGGTTTTGCCGGGGTCACCTTGCAGCCGGCGGCCGGTGCACACGGCGAGCTGACCGGCGTGATGCTGATCCGGGCTTATCATAAGGCCCGCGGCGATCAGCAGCGTGACAAGATCCTGATCCCCGACTCGGCTCACGGCACCAACCCGGCTACTTCCGCCATGCTCGGCTTGCGAGTGGTCGAACTCAAATCAGATGCCCGCGGCAACATCGACCTGGAGGCGCTCAAGGCCGAATGCGACGAGACGCTGGCCGGCCTGATGTTCACCAATCCAAACACCCTGGGCCTGTTCGACGAACATGTGGCCGAGGTGGTGCAGATGGTGCATGCCGCCGGCGGGCTGGTCTATGGCGATGGCGCCAACCTGAACGCGCTGCTGGGCATTGCCCGGCCTGGCGACCTGGGCATCGATGTGATGCACTTCAACCTGCATAAAACCTTTTCAACGCCGCACGGCGGCGGCGGCCCGGGCTCGGGCCCGGTGGGCGTGGCCGCCCACCTGGTGGACTTCTTGCCTGCGCCGGTGGTGGAGATTCTCGAAGAAGGCGACGAGGAACTGCCGCCCCTGTATGGATTGGTAACCCCCGAAAAAAGCATCGGGCGCGTCAAAGCCTTCTATGGGCATTTCAGCATGTTCGTGCGCGCCCTGACCTACATGTTCTCCTACGGCGGGGATGGGCTGCGCAAGATCTCAGAGCATGCCGTGCTGAATGCCAATTACCTGCTGGCGCTGCTGCGCAATACGTACCACGTAGCCTATGACCGCACCTGCATGCATGAGTTTGTGCTGGAAGGTCATTGGGACGAGGCGCCCGAGGTGCGCGCCCTGGATATTGCCAAGCGGCTCATCGATTACCGGCTGCACCCGCCTACGAATTATTTCCCGCTGATCGTCCACGAGGCATTGATGATCGAGCCTACCGAGACCGAGAGCAAGCAAGAACTCGATGCTTTCGCCCAGGCTCTCATCAAGATCGCCGAAGAGGCCCGTACACAGCCAGAACTGCTCAAATCTGCGCCGCACATTTCACCGGTCGGGCGGCTTGACGAGGTCAAGGCCGCCAAAGACCTGGTGCTTTGCTGCAGTATGAGATCGCCGGAAAACGACTGATGGATGCATCTCAATTTGAATTTACCACTCCTAATCCACTCGTGGAGATACACCTGCCCGATGGTCGCGTGATCAGCGGGCCTCGCCTCGCACCGGTCGGCGACTTTCTCAAGCTGTTGAGCAACGAAGGCCCGGCGCCGATCGTGGGTGCGGTAATCAACGGCGAGTTAAGAGAATTAACCTATCCCATTAAAATGGAAGCAAGGGTACGCCCGGTCAGCATGGCAGAATCGGACGGCATGCTATTCTACCGCCGGTCACTGACCTTTTTGCTGGACGCGGCCTTCGAAGACCTTTTCCCAAAAGCCCTCCTGACCATCGATCATTCGGTCGCCTCGGGCGGTTACTATTGCCGGGTCAGCAACGGCCATCCGTTATCGGATGAAGACCTGAGCCGCCTGGAAGAACACATGCGCGCGCTGGTCAACGAAGACCTGCCTTTCATCCGGCGCGAGGTTTCGCTGGAAGATGCGGTTGCCTATTTCAAAGCCAAGGGATACGAAGACAAGGTTCGTCTGCTGGCGCACCGCGCCAAGGATTACCTGGTGCTGTACCGCCTGGGTGACCATCAGGATTACCACCACGGCTATATGGTGCCGTCCACCGGCTACCTGCGCTGGTTCGCGTTGGTGCGCACCAACGGCGGTTTCACGCTTCGTTTTCCGCGCCGCCACCGCCCCACCGAGCTGCTGCCACTGCCGGAATACCCCAAGCTGCTGGCTACCTTTCGCCAGTACGGTGACTGGCTGGACCGCCTGGGGATCGGCTCGGTCGGCGCCTTGAATGATGCTATCCAGGCCGGTCAAATCGATGAGTTGATCCTGACTTCTGAAGCACTGCACGAACAACGTGTTTCGGAGATTGCCGCCCAGATCCACCGGCAGCGCAAGCGCGTGCGGATCGTGTTGATCGCCGGGCCATCCTCCTCTGGCAAGACCACCTTTTCCAAGCGCCTGGCGATCCAACTGCTGTCCCAGGGCATCTCGCCTTATCCTGTTGAGATGGATAACTTTTTCATCGACCGCGACAAGACGCCCCGCGATGAAAACGGCGAGTATGATTTTGAGTCTTTTGGAGCCATGGATACGAACCGCATGGAAAGCGACCTCAGCCGGCTGGTAGCCGGAGAAGAGGTGCAACTGCCACGCTTCAATTTCAAGACCGGCAAAAGCGAAAACGGCGAGCTGGCGCAACTGCACTCCGGACAGATCATCATCCTGGAAGGCATTCACGGGCTCAACCCGGCTTTGCTGCCAAATTTTCCCCTCCAGCAAACTTTCCGCATCTATACTTCTTGCCTGACCCAGTTAAACCTGGATCGCCATAACCGCATCTCAACCACCGATACCCGCCTCTTGAGGCGCATCGTGCGGGATGCGCGTGAGCGCGGTTACTCGGCGCGCGACACCATCCAAAGATGGGAATCGGTCGGGCGCGGTGAAAAACGCTATATCTTCCCCTTCCAAGAAAACGCCAATGTAATGTTCAATTCGGCCCTGGCGTATGAGTTGTCTGCCTTGAAGCTGCTGGCAGAACCTCTGCTGCGCCAGGTGCCCTACGGCACGCCGGAATACATCGAGGCCAAGCGTTTGCTATCCCTGCTCGAGTGGTTCTGCCCATTCGAAGAGAACCTGATCCCGGAGAATTCGATCCTGCGCGAATTCATCGGCGGCTCGATCCTGAAAGATTTCAAGCTCTGGCAAAATTCAAAATAGTATCCAGGTATTGAGAACAGGTATTGTTTATATTGATCTGCTATAATTCACTGCGTGCAAACCGGCGGGATTTGGCCGCCGCTTTGTAAATATCACCTTCGGAGGATAGGTATGTCAAAGAATTCTATACGCGAACAACGCAGGGCCGCGCGGGCGGCGCGCCTGCTCAGGCAGCGCATCCTGCTTGTGGTTGTGATTCTGCTGGTGATCGCCACGATCGGCTTTTTTGCTTTCCGCGCCTCTCAGAAGAACGGGGAGCAGACCACCTCGCCTAGCGGCCTGGTGATCGAAGATTTGGTCGTGGGCAGCGGGGCAGAAGCGAAGGCGGGCGACCTGGTCAGCGTTCATTACACCGGCTGGCTGACAGATGGCAGCAAGTTTGACTCATCCGTCGACCGGGGCACGCCGTTCGAGTTCAACCTCGGCCAGGGCGAAGTGATAACAGGCTGGGACGAGGGCGTGGCTGGGATGAAGGTCGGTGGGAAACGAAAACTAACCATTCCTCCCGATTTGGGCTACGGGGCCAACGGGGCCGGCAGCGTTATCCCGCCCAATGCCACCCTGGTCTTTGAAGTGGAGCTGTTGGGAATCAAGTAAAACAAATCCGGTTCGGAAAGCCGTAACTTTCCGAACCGGATCTTGGCAAACGTCAATACGACTTAACGCATGTGCATGCGGATGGCCTGGGCCATGCGTTCAACACCCAAGCGAATATTCTCGGGTGAGGCATTGGAGAAGTTGATACGCAGCGTATCATCTCCGCCGCCGCGGGCATAGAATGAGTTGCCCGGCACAAAGGCCACTTTCTTCTCCACGGCAGTACGCAAGACTTCGGCAGAGTTTAGGCCTGCGGGCAAGGTCGACCAAAGGAACAACCCACCCTGGGGGTGCGTCCACTGCGTACCCTGGGGGAGGAATTCTTTCATCGTGTCCAGCATCAGGTTACGACGCTGTCCGTAGATGTCGCGGATCTTCAAAATATGGCGCTCGAGAAAACCGTCGCGCGCCACTTCGTAAGCCACGATTTGATTGAAGGTAGAAGTATGCAGATCGGCGCCTTGCTTGGCCTGCACCAGCTTGCGGATCACCTCTTCTGGCGCAATCACCCAGGCCAGGCGAATGCCCGGCGCGAGGATCTTGGAAAACGTGCTCAGGTAGATGGTGTTGCCACAGAACGAGCATCCAGCCAGGTTGCGATACTGCCCATCCATTACCCAGACGGGCGGTTGGTGCTCGCCTTCATAACGCAGTTGACCGTAAGGATCATCCTCGATCATCGGCACGCCATAGCGATCGGCCAACTCGACCAGTTTCCGGCGCCGTTCCATCGGCATCGTCACACCGGTGGGGTTCTGGAAATTGGGCAGCACATAAATGAACTTCGGCCCCAGGCGCAGGGCGCTTTCGAGTTCATCAGTGATCATTCCATCCTGGTCCATTGGCACGGTAATATATTCAGCGCCGTAGGCATTCCAGGCTTGCAGAGCTCCCAGGTAGGTGGGGTTTTCAACCAGGATATGATCTCCGGGATTGATGAACACCTTACCGATCAGGTCCAAGGCCTGCTGCGATCCGGAAGTGATCAGGATATTATTCGGCGTCACCTTCATGCCATGGGCAGAGGCGCTCTGCGCCAGCATCTCGCGCAGCGGCAGGTAACCCTCGGTGGTACTGTATTGCAGGGCGCGCGGCCCCTGTTCGGATAACACGCGCTCGCAAGCCTCGGCAAATTCTTCTACAGGAAACACATCCGGTGCAGGTAAACCACCTGCAAAGGAAATTATATCGGGTTTTTCAGTCAATTTCAGCAGCTCGCGAATCGCCGAGCTGGCCATTCTTTGAGTTCGCTGAGCATAGCGATGCTCCCAAGATACTTCCATTACGTTTTCACACTCCTCTCAGTCTAGTAGATATGAATACCATTTAACAAATCAATCACGCCTGCTGCTCACAGCCTGGCAAAACGGCTGACCACCGTGGCAGGCGTGGGCAAGGTGGCGCGATCGCCCATCTTCAACCCGGCAGGGGCCTTGCTGGCTTCCTTGGATGCACCCTGGAAGATAAAGATGGCACTGCCCTCATCGGCGCTTTTGACCTCCAGCAAAGCCTGGCCCGTCAAGAAACCATCCCGGTCCACGGCACAGCTAGTCACCACACCGATCACCCGGCCGCGCTTATCCAGCACCGGATCATGCAGGTGCGCCATGCGCACGCCTTTTTCATTGAAACGGAAGCGGATCACCTCGCTCTTCCGCCCGGCTTCCTGCGCCAGGAAGGCTTCTCTACCGATGAACCAGGGCTTGTATGTTTTCACATAGGCGCCAAAACCAGCAGCGCCCACGCCCAGGTTCAAGTCTCCACCCATCTCGTGACCGTAGAGCGGCAGGCCGGCTTCAGTGCGCAGCGAGTCGCGCGCCCCCAAGCCACATGGCTTGATGCCCATAGGCTGCCCTACCTGGAGCAAGGCCTGGAAGAATTCTGCGGACTTATCCGGATGGATAAACAACTCAAAGGCCATCTTCTCACCGGTATAACCGGTGCGTGACACCACCAGGTCGAAACCTCCCACAACCGCTTCGCAAAGCTCGGTGCGCTTCAGTTTCATAATCCGGCGGCGAGCAGCCGCATCGCAGCCCAAGGCCAGCAGGATATCCCGCGAGCGCGGCCCTTGCACGGCAATATCGACGCGCATATCGGCTCCTTCTTGGGGGTCGCGCAGGTTGCGCAAGATCACGCCTCGCCCATAAGCGCGCCCGCCGGGGTTGCTGGCATCCACCATCACGCGGCCTTCCCGCACCGCATTCAACCAGGCCCAGTCCTTGTCATCGTTGGAGGCATTAACCACCACCAGGAATTTGTGCTCTCCCCGGTGATAGATCAACAGATCATCGATAACGTTGGCCTGTGGGTCAAGGAAATGGGTATAGCAGGATTCGCCCAAAGCCAGGGCGCTGATATCATTGCCGACCACGCTGTCCAAGAAAATGGCCGCATCGGGTCCTTCGGCCTGGTAAACGCCCATGTGAGCCACATCGAACAGGCCAGCAGCCTGGCGCACCGCCATGTGTTCTTCTACAACGGAGGTGTACCAGACGGGCATTTCCCAACCGGCAAACGGGATCATCTTGGCTCCCAACTGCTTATGCACCTGGTTGACCGGCGTGAAGCGCAGTTCCGCTTCTTTCTCTTCCCACAGGAATGGCGGCAGCGCTGCACCGGAAGGCATAGCAGCGCCGGCTGCGTAAGGCTTGGCTGCGCTCAGGCGCTCGCCCGTCGCGCTGGTCATGGGCGCAACGTTCGCTTCTTCCACGATCACCGGTCCGGGGATTTTGCGCTCGGGATCGGCATCGAAGACCACGAAACCATCGGAGAGATCCCGCAGCCAGGCAGCGGCCAATCCAGCCCGCTCCGCCGGAACGCTCAAGCGAAACTCGTGCGGTGAAACACAGGTCAACACGCCGTCCACCTCGCCCTGGGGAGTGTGCAGCCTGGTCAACTGGCTATCACCTGCCTGCAAGGCTTCCGCGTCGCTGCTGATCACGAAATTCACGTAGGAACGCGTTCGGGCGCCTCTGAGCGTAAAAGCACACCAATCGCCCGCTGAAGGTTGGTCATCAATGTGGTAGAAATGGGGATAACCATGCCGGGTTGGCGTGAAATCGATCCCGGCTTTTTCTGCCAGGTCTCGCACCCGCAGGCGGGCCTGCTCGAACACAGTGAAATCCACTTTGGCGCGACGCAGGGCGCCTTTGCGCCCTTCCTGATAATAGGGCGTGGTAGCCAGCACCACATCGGCGACGATATCCGCCAACTGGACCATCTCGGCTTCCTTGAATCCACGCTGGGTCACCCACCCGGAACCCATGCGAATGCCCGAGGGATCGGCGGCCGAGGTATCCTTCGGCAGCGTATTGCGGTTGCAGACGATCCCGGCGATATCGAGCATCCGAGCAGCCATATCGCCCGACAACCCGGCGCCATCTGGGCCGGTGTGGGCGCTGGTGTCGAGGCACATCAGGTGAGTATCGGTGCCCTTGTAAGGGATGCATAAACCGCGGGCTCCCAATTGAGCGGTAAAAGCCGCGCAGTTCTTGACAACCTGCGCCTGGAACTGCCTGAACTGGTCGGTTTTCGCTAGCTTGAAAGTCAATGCCAGGGCGGCAAACACGTTGACGTGCGGGCCGCCTTGCTCGCCAGGGAACACAGCCCGGTCGATCTTGCGCGCCAGGGCAGCATCCGTGGTCAATATACAGGCGCCGCGCGGGCCGCACAAGGATTTGTGGGTGGTGAACGAGATGACATGGGCGTAGCCTACCGGCGAAGGATAGGCACCGCCGGCCACTAATCCTGCCACGTGGGCAATGTCAGCGAACAGGTAAGCACCGACTGCATCGGCGATCTCGCGGAAACGCTTCCAGTCCGCCTGCCAGGGATAAGATGAATATCCGGCAATGATGAACTTGGGTTTGTGCTCGCGAGCCAAGGCTTCGACAGCGTCATAATTGATCTGCTCGCTTTCAGGATCGACGGTGTAATGCACGATGTTGTAGTACTTGCCAGAACGGTTGGCGCTCGAACCATGCGAAAGGTGCCCGCCATGCAGCAGGTTCATTCCCATGATGGTATCGCCCGGGTTCGCCAGGGCGTGATAGACCGCGTTGTTGGCGGGCCCGCCGGATAACGCCTGCACGTTCACAAAAATGTCCTGCGGCGAAAATCCATTGGCGGCAAACAATTCTGCACAGCGCCGGCGAGCCAGGGCTTCCAGCGTATCAACATATTCGACGCCTTTGTAATAGCGCGGGTCGCTGTAGCGCCGGAAATGCGCCAGGCGGGCCGGGTAATCTAAGATCTCCTCCTGGCTGAACAGGCGAGTTTCTTCATCCGGGTAACCTTCTGCGTAAAGGTTGTGAAAAGCGGTCGAGAGCGCCTCGCGCACTGCCAGCGGTGCGCTGCTCTCGCTGGGAATCAAGATCAGCTTGCGATACTGTCGCTCGGCTTCGATTTGGCTGAGCTCGTACAGTTCGGGATCAAGCTCGGCGTATGAGCCGCGAATAAGAAAATCTGCCATGACACTCTCCTAGGGTCTTGAAATATTTGATACTGGATAATTGAATTGTAGCCCCGGAGGGAGGGCTGGTCAAGGCGCGATTTCCAAGATCGACCGCGAACTATTGGGAGGTCAATTCAACTGCCGCCGCGGCCATAATGGCATCCAACTCACGTTCCTGGTGGACTTCCAGGGGGAGCACCTGGTGTTCGCGCAAGATGCGTTCTGCTTCGTACTGAGCCCGTTCCAGCATTCCACGCCGGCCGTCCTGTTCCCAGGCCTCCCGCCCACCTCGCTCTGCCAGGCGAGTGATAAACACTTCTCCCCCACGCAGGTAGCGCACCGTGTGCCGCTCGGCGGCAAAGTTTCTGCCGGCTGCCATGACCGAGGCGATCAGATCCACCGCCAGGGCGTCTGGTTCGGTTGAGATGCCCTGGCGTACGCGCCGGATGCTGCCGGCAAATTCATTATCCAGCACCATCTGGGCAAATGAACTGATCACACCTGCTTCGTACTCACCTATGCCAGAAAGCTCATCTGCGCCCGCCAGGGCAGGCAAGAGCATGTTCAGGGCTCGTTCATAACCGTTCTGCACATCAATGGCATGCGAGTTCGTCGAGAAGCCATATACATTGACCGGCACCTCATAATAATGGGCGATTTGGACCGTCCCAGCCGAGGCCAGGCCCATTTCGACGCCGCCCCACACCGAGCCGCCGGTGCGAGGTTCCATCATTGCCAGCCGCCCACAGTAAATGACCGGTAATTCAGGGCGAACCAACTGGGCTAGGACGATGGAAGCCAATATTTCCGCGTTCTGCTGCGTCAAGGCGCCCGAAATCGACATCGGCGCTGTGGTGCCGCCGGTAGGGCAAGGCAGCGGGCCAAAAGGGATGCCCAACCGGGCAATTTCCATCATCGCCTGCACACCACCATCTGGGAAGGTCAGCGGGCTGATCGGAGAAACACTCAGCGACAACCAGTTCTCCGGATTGCCCAGCACTTCAACCAGGCGCGCCGCGTAGCGCACTTCGCAGGCGGTTTGCACGCCTGGCCCCTGGACCGGTTTGGTCGTGAAAGGCAGGGTATGCCGGTACATGCTCAAAGACATCAAAGGGCCGGGAACATCCTGGGGGGTAAAAAACGGGACAATGGTCGTGCAGTTGGGCAGCGCATCTAACAGGCGGGTGGCATCATGCAAATCCTGCAAGGTTGCATAACGAGCCGCGCCCAGCCGCTCGTCATAGATGTCGCGAGCGCCGCCCAGGTTATGGAAATTCAGCGAACCATCTCCCAGGGTCTTGCTGCCGGCCCGGCCATGCAAGGTGACCTGTCGCGGGCAGCGCGCAATGCAGGTTTCAACCAGCTCGGCCGGCAGATGAACGCGCTCGCCTGCCAGGGTGCAGCCGGCGCTCGCCAGGAGCTGGCGTGCCGCCGGGTGAGTCAGCACAATGCCGGTTTCCTGTAAAACACGTAAGGTTGCTTGATGGATGTCTTGAATCTGCTCGATCCGAAAAAGTTCGAACTGGGTCATTGTTACCTCTCGCAAAGCATCTGCCGGCATGACTGCCAGGCTGGAGCAGGCTAAGAACTGCCTGCCAGAGAAAAACCTTCGCCTGCCAACCAGGCATCCAGGCGATCTAATAAGCAGCTCAAATGCTGCAACAAATGATCGTCGTTGCCAGAGGCGGCAGCCAGGAGCGCTTCTAGATCGGGAACCATCCCCGGCGGCAGCGTGTGGCAGTGAGCCTGCACCAGGGAGATCAGCCGTTTTTCGCCTGGGTGCGGCAAGCGGTTCACTGCAAAAATCACATCGAAATAGCTCGCCAACAGAGCAGCCAGGCGGTGATTTATACTGACCAGATCATGCCGGTGGAAAGCTTTTTCAAGCTGGTGGGCGTAGGCTGGGATGATTGAGCGCAGTACCGGGTGGTTGAAAGCGACAATATTCTGCCGCAGATCCTCCGGGTATGGCTGCTGACAATAGGAAAGCAACCCTGCATACCAAGCATATGGATCATAGAGCGGCTGCGATTGCAAGATAGTATGCCAAAAACAAGTGGAGTAGCCCAGGCCAGGTTGGCGCAGGCGCAGGATACGGTCGATCTGCGCTTGCATCCATTGGATATCGAAGTAAACCACATCCACTTCGGTGCCGCTTTCGGCATCGAACCATTCGTCGCCCGGTCCCCAATAGAGCAGTCCCAGGTCCGCCCGCGAGGCACCGCCAGCTTTTTGGACGATCAACCGCCGCTCTTCCAGAGGAATATCAGAGCGGGTATACACGTATAAGTCGATATCGGAAAACGAATCACCAACAGCGTTAGTCCGCGAGCCGCCTAATGCCACCGCTTCCACCTGCGGTTGGGCAGCAAAAAGGTCGACCAATCTTTGGGTCAGAGCCTGCTGAGCCATATCATGCCCGGTGGCAAGCCACCCAATGACTGCCGGTAACCTCGCGCCACTCGGGCACTACCTGTTTGCAATCATCGACGACGATCGGGCAGCGCGGGTGAAAACGGCAGCCCGCCGGTGGATTGGTAGGGCTGGGCACATCGCCGGTCAAGATCGTACGATGCCGCACCCGGTCTTTCTTGGGATCAGGGATTGGAACAGCCGATAGCAGCGCCTGGGTGTAAGGATGCAGGGGATTCTCGTAAAGGTCATCCCGATCCCCCATTTCAACGATCAAACCCAGGTACATAACCGCCACGCGGTCGCAGATGTGGCGCACCATGCTCAAATCATGCGCAATGAACAGGTAGGTCAGGCCAAACTGGTCTTGCAGGTTTTCGAGCAGGTTCACTACCTGCGCCTGGATAGAGACATCCAGGGCCGAAATCGGCTCATCACAGACGATGAACTGCGGCTCAGAGGCCAGCGCCCGGGCAATGCCAATGCGTTGGCGCTGTCCACCGGAAAATTCGTGCGGAAAGCGATTGATCAGCCGGCTGCTGAGCCCAACCAGGTTGAGCAGCTCCTTGATGCGCTCCGTACGAGCCTCTTTATCTGGTAGGAGATGATGTACGCGCAGCGGTTCGCCAACGATGGAATTGACCGTCCAGCGGGGATTAAGCGAAGCATACGGATCCTGAAAGATCATCTGGGCTTTTCGCCGGATGAGACGAATTTCGCTTTTCGTCGCATCCAACACATTGTGACCCGCGATGATAACCTTGCCGCTGGTGGCAGGATACAAGCCCAAGAGAGTACGCCCGGCAGTTGTTTTACCGCAACCCGACTCCCCCACCAGGCCCAAGGTTTCTCCAGGCGAAATCTCGAACGAAATGCCATCCACCGCACGCAGCATTCCCATCTTGTGTTGAAACAAAACGCCTCGCGTTACCGAGAAATGCTTTTTAAGATTCTCAACGATCACCAAAGGTTCGCTCATCGCTCCACCCCCGTCCGAATATCGACCCAGCAGGCAGCCCGGTGATGCTCGCTGTCAGGATCCGTGGGAGTCAACGCTGGATTATCCTTTTTACAACGGTCAACAGCATATTCACAGCGCGGCATGAATGGGCAGCCTTTCGGTTCCACCAATAGATTAGGGGGTGAACCGGGTATCGATTTCAGGCGATGAGCGCGCCGCCGGTCGATGCGCGGTAAGGCATTCAATAAGGCCGTGGTGTAAGGATGGCGAGGGTCTTCATAAAGCTCATCTACCCGCGCTTCTTCCACAATGAAGCCGGCATACATGACGATCACCCGGTCTGCCAGGCCGGCAACCACACCCAGATCGTGCGTGATCCAGATGATGGCCATATGCAATTGAGAGCGGAGATGCTCGACCAGCTCCACGATCTGGGCCTGGATGGTCACATCCAAGGCGGTGGTTGGCTCATCCGCGATCAATAGGCTGGGATTGCAAGCCAGCGCCATGGCAATCATCACCCGCTGGCGCATACCTCCAGAAAACTGGTGCGGGTAATCCTTGAGACGCTGTGCCGCGTCAGAAATTCCTACCTGCTCCAGCATCTCGACCGCCTTCTTTTCAGCAGCATCTTTACTCAACATCAGGTGGGTACGCAGCGATTCAGTCAATTGCCGTCCAATGGTCAAAACAGGGTTAAGAGACGTCATCGGGTCTTGGAAGATCATGGCAATCTCTTTGCCGCGCACCTGCTCCATTTCATCTTCTGTTTTAGTTAGCATATCCTGGCCACGATAAACGACGCGTCCCCTGGCAATTTGACCTGGCGGAATAGGGATCAGGCGCAAGATCGACATCATGCTGACCGACTTACCACAGCCGCTCTCACCCACAATCGCAACGGTTTCCCCTTCTTTCACTTCAAGAGTAATACCGTTGACCGCGTATACGATGCCTTCAGGGGTATGAAAGCGAGTGCAAAGATCTGTGACTTGAAGTAAGGTATCCATCTTGTTTTGTGTGTTCATCCAACTGTTTTACTGCGCGGATCTAAAGCATCCCGCAAACCGTCACCCAAGAAGTTGATACTCAGAACGGTCAACAGAATGAGTAAACCTGGGAAAAACCACAACCAGGGTGCCGATTCCAGGTAATTATTGGCTCCATCCAACATGTTACCCCAGGTGGCAGTAGGAGGCTGCACGCCCAGGCCAAGAAAACTGATGTAGGCTTCTGCCAGAATAGCATTCGCCACGCCCAAGGTAGCTGAAACTACGATCGGGGCAATGCTGTTGGGCAGGATGTGTAAAAAGATGATTTGCCAATTGGGCGTACCGGTGGCCCGCGCCGCCAGGATAAATTCATTCTCCTTGATCGAGAGGAACTCGGCGCGCACAATACGCGCCAGGTACATCCAACTGGTCATGCCAATGATCAGAATAATCACAATCACGCTACCGCTAAAAGTACGGCCCAGCATCTCAATTCCAGGGATCTTGCCGCCAAAGAACTTGGCCATCACGATCAGCAAAAAGATTTCGGGGATGTTCAACATGGCCTCGGTAATCCGCATCAGCAGGCTATCAACCAGGCCGCCATAGTACCCGGCAATCGCTCCGACCATGATGCCGACAAATGTTTCGATCAAGACGGCAGTCAATCCAATCAACATCGATATCTGGCCGCCATAAATCGTACGCGCCAGGATATCGCGGCCAATAGAATCAGTACCAAAAGGATGCTGGAGCGACGGCGGCGACAGGCGTAAGGTGGTGTCTGTATTATTGGCATAATCTTCCGTAAAAACCAGCGACCCACCAAAAGAGTAAATGAACAAGATGGTCAGGACAACAGTACCGAACATTGCCATCTGGTGCCGGCGAAAACGCCGCCAGGCTAATTGACCCAGGGTGAGGGGAGGCGCCTCCAATTCGTCTGGCACCAGGGAGTTTGTCGAGAGAACCGGTTCGGCTGTAGACATGAAATACCTACTTTTGATAGCGGATACGTGGATCAAGCCACGCGTAAACAACATCGGTCAATATCTGAAAAACCACCACGGCCACCGCGATCAACATGAGTATACCCATTACCACGGGCAGATCAGAGCGCGAGACATGATCCAGGAACAAACGTCCCATACCAGGCCAGGCAAAAATACGCTCGGTCACCACCGCACCGCCCAATAAGAGCGGCAGGTCGAGCCCCACTACGGTGACAATAGGTAAAGATGCATTTTTAAGCGCATGGATAAAAACCACTTCGCGGCGCGGCAGGCCTTTCGACTTGGCGGTGCGGATGTAATCCTGGCTCATCACTTCGAGCATCGTACTGCGGATATACCGGCTGTAGGCAGCGAAACTGATAATGGAGATACTAAAAACCGGCAGGATCATGTGGATAAAAACCTGCCAGGGCGTTTTCCCAACCTGCGGATCGAACATCCCAACGGTTGGCAGATAGGGCAACCCCCACTTCTTAAATAATACTGCAAAGATATACATCGTGATCAGGGCAACAAAGAAAATTGGCATCGAATAGCCAATGAACGTCAAGGCGGTGATAAGATGGTCAAGAAGCGTATACTGGCGCAAGGCAGAATAAATGCCCACCAGCAAGGCACCAAAGATAATCACAATCTCTGAAGCGATCATTAACAAAAGCGTATTGGGTAAACGTTCACCGATCACTTCCATGACGGGCTGGCCTCGATTAACCAGCGAGACGCCGAAATCGCCGCGCAGAACACCTAAGCGCGTGCCGCGCGTCTCAGCCACACCATCACCATCCAGATCAGCCATCGTCCAATCATTCCCGATCAGCCAATATAAATATTGAATATAAATTGGCTTATCCAGTCCCAACTGGCGCCGCAGCCGCTCATAATCAGAAGCACGCGTCACGCGCCTGCCACCCATGGTGGCGACCGGGTCTCCCATGTTCATCATCAGCACAAACAAAATAATGCTGATAAAAAGCAGCAGCGGGATACCTTGCAAAAATCGTTTCAGGATATATCGACCCATCTTATCTTCCTAGGGGTGGACCGGAGATTGCCCGGCCCACCCGGATCAGTAAACTTCAGCTACGGAAGCAGCTACGGTTGGATGTCCCATTCACCAATGTTGTAGAACATCGTCACGCCAGAGAATTTGACATTCTTCAAGCGAGGGCTAACCGCATAGACATCCGGATCCTGCCACAAGCCCAAAATGTAAACCTTTTCGTAGAAAAGCTGATTGATCTGTGAGATCGTTTTCTGACGTTCATTTGCATCTACCTGCGAGGCCTGTTGTTGGATCAACCCATCAAGCTCTTCGTCGCACACGTAAAACCAGTTCGATCCCGAGGGATACTCATCACTTGGGATTTCGCTGCACAGCCAGTAGTAAAGGTCGGCGTCAGGGAACAGCGGGCCATCCGACCACTCCTGGATATCGTATTCGCCTATTGCAGCCGGGCCGCCCTCACCATACGAAGCGAAATACACATCGCCATCTGCGCTGAGGATATTCACCTTGACGCCGATCTCAGATAACTGCTGCTGAATAACCGCCTGGGCATCCTGGCGAATTTCACGGATGGTGGTGCCATAGTCTAATTCCAGCTCGACGCCATCTTTGTCACGGGTTCCATCCCCGTTGCTGTCAACCCAACCAGCTTCATCCAATAAACGCTTGGCCTCTGCCGGGTCATAGGGATAATTTGAAAGCGGGGGATCGTTATAGAAAGGCAGAGCATCCCAAAAGCTGGCAGGCGCTTTGGTAAGTCCTAACAGCAAATCGCGGTTAATGGCCTCGCGATCAATTGCCAGCGCAATGGCTTTACGTACCTTAACATCCAGCATTGCCGGGTGACCTCTCTCCTCACTGATCAAGAAGAACAGCCACTCGTTATAGCCAGAAGGCTCCACCGTGATGGTAAGACCGGCGTCTTTCAAAGTAGGCACATCACTATACGCGATGAATGTTCCCAGGTCTCCGTCGCCCGCCTGCAAGGCTGCCACCTGCGAAGCATCATCGGGCACAAAGCGGATAAAAATCTCATCCAGAACCGGGCGCGCACCCCAGTAATTCTCATTTCGAACGAAGCGGGCATAACTGCCGGATTCCCATTCGACAAATACATATGGCCCGCAGCCTACGGTAGGTTTGCGCAGCCATTCTGCATTATTAAGCGTTCCATCTGTTTCGAATACCGGTCGCAGAACATGGGCAGGCAAGATGCCATGCCAAAGCGTAGCCAGCCAGGGAGCAAATGGGTCCGTGAATGTCACCACCACCGTTTGAGGGTCGGGCGCTTCCACTTTTTCGATCATATCGTACGGATAAGAAGAAGTGACCGCATTATTCGGGCTAACGGCCATTTCCCAAGTAAAGACAAAATCATCAGCGGTCATCGGAGTGCCATCAGACCATTTGATGTCATCGCGCAGCTTCATGGTAATGATCCGGCCTTCTTCCTGGAGACCGCCATTCTCTGCACTGGGTATCTCGGCGACCAGGCGCGGGAAAGGCTCATTTTTCTCATCAAATTCCCAGGCCCAATGCAAGAACATCTGCCATGTGGTCCAGGAGAACCACATATCCGTGTACAGAGGGGCCAGGTTGTCAAATTCCTGGGTGAAGATCAAAGTGGCCACTTTTCGCTCGGCAGGCTTGGTGGCTGTCGGAACTGCTTGCGGAGCAGCCAAGGTGGGCGCCGTGGTCGGCACAGCCGTTTGCTCAGCAGTCGGCAGCACCTGGCAGGCACTCAACAGGATACCCAGCAAGGTTACGATGGTTACAATACGAAATACGAACTTCTTGGGTTGCATGTTTCCTCTCCTCTTATTGCGAAAAAATTTCCCGGCTTTGCAGACGGGCTGAAACACAGAAAAAATCTGCAGTAAATATCACTGATCAACCAGCTAATTCCGGCAATCGTTCGAACCCCACCGAACGAGCTGCGGCTGCCACCATAGCGTGCAATTCGTTTTCTTTTTCTACCTCCAGGTTAGGACGATGATATTCGCGTAGAAGCTGTTGGGTATACAATCGGGCGCGCTCAAAGGCATCCAGGCTGCCAGAATGCTGCCAGCCGCGCAGCGAATCGCGGTCGATCACAGGCGATGGCAGGTGCTGTTCCTTTTTGAACAGCTCACGAGTGAGCCTCTGCTTAAGAAAATCACCCTTGAAATCAATCCCTGTGAAGAAAGAAGTTGCCAGGCTGGGCGTAAGCTCAGCAATACCGCTGATCAGGCGCTTTGTCATCGCAATCGCTTCGGCGTCTATTACCAGTTTTTCAAGACTCTGGCAAGCCAGGAAATCCAACATACCGGCGCCAGAGATCATATTGATCCCGGCCAACGCGCCCAGCAGTGTGGTGATGCCGCTCTCCAGGCCGGCCTGGGCATCTACCCGTTTCGCATCACTGGCGCCCAAATAAGCATGGGTTGGCAGGCCCAAAGATTTACCAACCTGAGCATAAGCCACATCGATCATGGCCGTTTCGATGGCGCCCATGGGCGTTGTACCACGCTGCATATCGAAGATGGCTGGCGCGCCCCCCCAAACCACCGGCGAACCCGGCTTTGCCAGTTGGTGGATCGCAATGCCGCTCAGGGTTTCAGCGGCATGTTGGGTGATGGAACCAAGCAAAGTGACCGGGGCAGTAGCGCCTGCCAAGGGCATGGATACCAATTCCGCCGGGACTCCAGCGCGCGCCAACTCGATCAGGTTTTGAGCGCCAAACTCGCTCCAAATCAAAGGCGGTGAGGGGCACACATCGAATATGGCCTGGGGCTTTTGCGCCAAAGCTTGGCGCCCATCGGCAAATATTGCCAGCATGTCGAACATGGTGGGCAGCGTTTGGATCGAAAAAGCTCCGGTAACCACTGGTTTGCTGGAAAATAAGAGCACAATATACAACCGGTAGAGATCGCCGATCATTTTGGGGATCTCGTTACACACAATAGCAGTAGACTGGGCATCGTACTGCGCCAGCATTTCAACAACTTTCACCAATTGGACCAGATCTGGAGTTTGAGAAGGTTTATGCTCAAGGGTGAGCGGATCTAGAACATGCACCCCCGATGAACCAGGATCGAATTGAACTACATCGCCCCCATACGTAACCGCCGGTTTTCCCTGGCGATCATACAAGAAAAAACTGTGTGGGGCGCTTTCGACCGCCTGCCATATCACAGTTTCTGGTATTTTCACCACATCACGGGTTTCGTCAACCCGTGCGCCGGCTTCTGCCAACAACTGACGCGCCTCAGATGACTGTACCTTGACGCCTGGCTCGAGCAATAATTGACAGGCTTCATCCCGAATGCGCTGGATCAACTCACTGGAAAGGAGTTCCACTTTCGGTGGCACGATTTTTTCGATTGTTACTCCTTGCCTTCGATGCAAATATAGAGGCGTACGTTCTATAAAAACCAAGACTTGCTGACAGCTGCCCGGTTAATATTCTCTATTATACAATAACCCCATGAATTGTATGGGCGATTCTCGCTTTAACAGAAATCACTTTCGATGAAATATGGAATGTTGGCAGTGCCATGTACTACCACCATTCCCAATTCCTCCATTTTCAGGCTATACTTGGGAAGCCACAATCGTTATGTTTGAGAAAATCAAAAAGAGTATGCGATATGAACGACACGATTGAACTTTCCGAAAAATACGAGCGCAGCGGCTGGCCTTCACTAGAAAGGCCCGATCGCAAGCCGCCGCCCGGCTGGAACCTGGCACTGCTCACCGCGCTTGGCCGGGTGCGCAATCACAGCCTGTCGCCTGACGGCAAGCGAGTTGCGTTCATTTGGGATCGCGACGACCAATCAGATGTCTATTGGATACCCGCTGAAGGCGGTTGGCCGCGGCGCATTTCTTTTGAGCGCGAGTTGACCCCCTATTGGGAAGATGAAACTCCTTGTTGGTCTCCCGACAGCCGCTGGCTCGCTTTCCGGCAAAAAGAGCATGTGGTTGTGGCAGACCTGGAGGCCGGAGGCCTGCCGCGCCAGATCAGCGATTTCGCCGCTTCGGCTTCCACGCCAAAGTGGATGCCCGACAGCCAGGGATTGGTGGTGAGCATCGAGCGTTATGGCGCAGACCAACTACTACTCACCGATCGGGAGGGAGCATGGCCGCGCGCCCTCACCGCTCACCCGGATGGCGACGCGTGGGACCCCCAGCCCGCTCCGGATGGCCAGCGCCTGGCTTACGTTTATCGACCATTCAAAGATCTAAACCGGCTGGATATTCACCTGATCAACATCTCAGACGGCGTTACTTCCAAGATCTTCAGCCGGCCCGGCGTTTTTAGCCACACCCCTCGCTGGTCGCCCAATGGCCGCATCCTCGCTTTTCTCTCGCAGGTAACCGGTTTTTATGAACTTTGGCTGGCTTACCTGGCAACAGGAAAAGTACATCAACTGACACACTGCGGCTGCAGCCTGGGCAGTATCACCTGGTCTCCAGACGGGAGCAGATTGGCCTGCACAGCCAACCGGAGCGGACGGTATGAACTGGCAATGATCGATGTTAGCACGGGGAATATCGAAACGCTGCGCGCAGGGCATGGCTGCCATACCCGCCCCAATTGGTCGCCAAGCGGCGATTTTCTCACGATTGAATATGAAACGCCTTCCCAGTTTCCAGAACTTTACCGCATCGATCTGCCCTCCGGCAAGGAAACCCGGCTCACCCAGGTCACTCCTCCCGCATTGGAGCAGCAGTCATTGCTTATGCCAGAAACGGTCAGCTACACCAGCAGCGATGATGTCAATGTGCCCGCCCTGTTGTTCCGCCCCAAGCATCCCAACGGCGCCGGTATCCTCTACCCCCATGGCGGGCCGTCCGTGCAACACATTTATGAATGGGATGGATTTGTCCAATACATGCTGGCCAAAGGTTATACCTGCCTGGCAGTCAATTACCGCGGCAGCGTCGGTTACGGCCGCGACTACGAGCGTCTGAATTACAATCAATGGGGACAGGGGGATGTGCAAGACTGCCTGGTAGGCGCCCGTTATCTCAGCCAAATAGAAGGCATCGACCCGGCGCGGCTGGCAATCTACGGCAGCAGTTATGGAGGCTATCTGGCAATCTGCTGCCTGGCGCGTGACCCGGAATACCGCTTTGCCTGCGGAGTGAGCCGTTACGGCGATGCAAATTTGACCAGCACTTGGGCGCAGAGCAACCGCCACCTGCGCTTATACTCGCAGATGTTCCTCGATCACCCGGAACGCAATCGCCAGGTTTACTTAGATGGCTCGCCGATCCACCAGGTGCAAGATATCCGCAGCCCGCTGCTGCTGATGCACGGCCTGCTGGACGATGTGGTTCCGCCTCAAGCATCGGAAGAACTGGTCGAGGCGCTGCGCTCGGCCGGCAAGACCTTCGAATACAAAACCTACGCCAATGAAGGGCATGGTTTTCTGCATCCCGCCAACCAACTGGACGCCTATACCAGGACGGAACGCTTCCTGGACTGGTATCTATTGCCCCGAGGAAATACGTGATGACGGAATTCTTTGCCTACGAAAACCTGACCTGGCCTGAAGTCGCAGCCCTGCCGCGCCACACCCCGCTGGTACTCCCATTGGGAACAGGTTTCCCGCTGGAACGGCTGGCAAGCGCGCTAGGCAATCCGCCGCAGTGCGGCCTACTGCCTCCTCTGCCTTACGGCTGGTGTAGAAGCTCACTTCCCCTGCCAGAACCTGTGCTGGCAGCGTATGTGACGAATCTGCTTGACAGCCTGCGCGATGATGGCTTCTCCAATCTTTACGCTCTCACCCCGCAGGAGGTCAAGCTGAACCTGGGAGCCGCCCAGATGGCTTTGCCCACATCTACTGCCCTCAGGCCGGCATTCTTCCCACTGGAGGCGGATCGCAGCAAAGTGGTGGTGATCCCCATCGGACACACCGAACAGCACGCCCACCATCTGCCGTTATCTACCGATACATTGATCATCGCTGCCATCGGCCAGGGAACTGCCGCGGCCATCCCCAGCCTGGCCGTAACACTGCCAGTCATGCCCTACGGGGTCAGCACACACCGCTCCAGTTATGCCGGCACGCTCAACGCCGGTGGACGCGCCTTCGAGGATTTCTTTCTGAGCACAGTGGATACGTTGGTCTGGCGCGGTTTTGAACGCTTCTTTCTACTCAGCGGCCATGGCGGCAACTGTTCTTTCCTGACCAACGTGGTCAAGTACGCCGGGGAACGCTATCCGTACATTTTCTGCGCCACCACTTTCCTTTATCTATCCAGCCCACAGGGTATTGAAGCGCTGCAAAGTCGCCGCCGCTCAGGCATTGGCGGCATGGGTCATGCCTGCGAGTTGGAGACATCCATCATCCTGGCATTGCATCCGGACCTGGCGCACATGGAACGAGTGGTTGACGAGATAGATTTTATCTCGACACCTTCGTATTACATGGATTGGGTCGAAGGCGGCGCACTGATAGCCAATCCACCCTGGGAAGACGACACAGCCACCGGCGCTTACGGCGCAGGCAGCCTGGCAACTGTGGAAAACGGCCGCCTGTGGCTGCAAGCCGCTATTGAAGAAAAGGCCGCGCAGGTGAGAGAAATCCACGAACAGTATACCCGCCGCCGGGAGCGACGTCTGCGACGGGCAGGCATTTCATCTCACCAACCGCCTTCTTCTACCTGAGCAAATGACTGATAAAACAGCATTGATCTCCGATATCCACGGTAATTCACCTGCGCTGCGCGCAGTGTTGAAAGAGATTGCGGCTGCCCGGTGCAACCGGATTTTTGTGTTGGGTGACATCATCAATGGGATCGATCCGCGTGGCTGCGTGGAATTGATCAGAGCCTTGCCCAATGTGGTTTGCCTTAAAGGAAACGCCGAATATTACACACTGACCCCAGACCTGGCGCTCTACCCGAGACGGAATGAACCCTTTTTTGCTGCCTTGATCGAAATCCTGCAATGGTATCGGGACTGTCTCTCTGAAACAGACCTGGCATGGCTGCGCCAGCTCCCCGATCACCTCTTATGGAATAATACCTGCCTGGTACACGATCATCCCTTTGATCGCTTCTTCCCGCAAGATCGGTATCAACCGGAATTCACACCACAGTATCAAGAACTGAGCTATCACAGCAAGGGAATTTTTCCAGATATCTCCACCAACGAACTTGACGAGCTGCTGGAATGGATGGACTTGCAGAAATTATCTGTACTCTTTTGTGGGCACACCCATATTCCCTTCTATAAAAAGTCCGGTACGCGAGTGATCTGTAACGCCGGCAGTGCAGGACTGCCGTTGGATGGAGACCCGCGCCCTTCTTGGGTTTTACTGGAGGAAAATGAGATGGAGGGGTTCTCGATTACGATCTACCGGGTGAGTTATGATATCGGTGAATCGTTGGCTCTCATAGAGCAAACGCCAGATTACCCCGATTTTTCCCGAACGGGGATGAGAGAGGCTTACATTAAGATGCTGCAAACCGGCGTTCACTGGAGTGTTCATCTGCAGCAGGAGCCATAACATCAAACAACCGGCTTAGCAAAGCTTATCCCCTTCTCCAACAGCCGATCCAGGATTTGCGGAAACATTTCCGAGGTTTGCTCATGGTCATGCGTTAAGATGATCTCTTCTGAACGAGGGTCATTCAGACCGCGGCGACCTTCGGGTACATCTTCATCCATGCGCGCCAACACCTTTTCCAGACTGTCGATGCCAAACATGGGCTTTTCGTGGGGTACCGTCCATTCCATCACATCGTAAGTCCAATACCAATCCACGTCTTCATGCAGGCGGGCATGGCGGTAATACTCATAGGTAATGTTAACAAAACCGGGCGGCGTGTATCCAAGCCGGCGTAACGCATCCTGCAGGGCGCTTTTGCGAGCGCCGCCTTCACTGGTACACTCTTCACCGATTCTGCCGGACAACAAATCACCTTTGTCGCCATAAGGAAAACGGAAATAGCTCGCCGGACGGGCCACACCAGCCGTTTGGTAGACCTGCTTGATCAGATCATCTGTATACCGGATTTGCTCCAGGCAGGCTTCGAGGCTGAGATCGGAGAAATGGGCATGATCGTAAGCATGGTTGGCGACCACAAAGCCTCGGCGGATGGCTTCTACAGCCAGTTCAGGAAGCTTCTCGAGATAATTCCCCTGGCAGAAAAAGACCGCCGGGATGTCCCGTTTGACAAGAGCATCCAACTTTTGGACAAAGAGAGGTGAAGGGGCATCATCGATAGTCAGATAGGAAATTTTTATGGTCATAACTACTCCGTGATGATTATACACTACACAGCTTAAGACAAACACCCTTGACGTGACCTCTGAAACAGAGTATCTTGTTTACCAAAGGAATAAACATCATGAAATATACCCAAACTATCACTCTATTGGCTGGTATGATCGCTCTTCTGGCAGCCGTCGCGGCTGGGGCAGGTATCTTTTGGCAAGGATCCGGCGTACCTTATGAATTCACCACACTGCGCGGCGAAACAGTCACCATCTACGGGCACGGTTTGTACCGTTACGATACAGTTACCTACGTATCCCAGGGTATCGCTCAAGATGTAGTCACGCTGATCCTCGGTATCCCATTGCTCATCGTTGGCATTCTTCTTACTCGTAAAGGTTCGCTGCGTGGGCGTTTGCTGCAGACCGGTACACTCGGTTACTTCTTGTACACGTACACTTCATATTGCTTCCTGGTAGCATTTAATGAATTATTCCTATTGTACGTGGCGCTTTTCTCGTTGAGCCTGTTCGCTTTTATCCTGGCGCTGAGTGGACTGGACCCGGAATTCGTCAAGCGCCAGAGTACAGCGCATTTCCCCCGCCGGGCAGTCGCGATCTTTTTGGCCATCATCGGCGGTTTTCTTACCCTGGCCTGGGCAGGCCGCATTGTGCAACCGCTGGCAGCCGGAGAACCACCGGTGGGATTGGAAGCCTACACCACTCTGGTCATCCAGGCAATCGACCTGGGCATCATCGTCCCAGCCGCCATCTTGACCGCGGTTCTGTTATGGCAGAAACGTCCCTGGGGTTACGCACTGGCCGCGGTGTTAGTTATCAAAGGCCTGACCATGGGCGCGGCCCTGGTGGCTATGATCATCGGTCAAATCCTGGCAGGAGTCAAAGTCAGCGCGGTAGAATCGGTGATGTTTTCAGGGATCGCTTTAGCTGCACTCGTCTTCACCATAATCCTATTCAGGAATATCCGGCCCAATACAACCGGCTGATCTCAGGCAGGTAGGCGGGAGCGCTCTCGGCGGATCCAGGTCTCCAGGGTTGTTTCAGGCGCGCCAAGCAGCGCATTGGCTTCCGCGGGCGAGCCGCTCATGATGATCTGCGTCGTCTCACAATACTCAAAGAAAGGCAGTACGCTTTGCAGTTCATGCCGCTTGCCGGCCCAGGCGATGAAGCGCGCCGCCCACAGGGGCAAGTAGATGATCTTGTGATCGGGATAAGCCGTGCGCTGCAAAACCTGGAGCGCTTCTCGCATGGTCAGTGCTTGCGGGCCGCACACAAAGAGGATTTTATTAGCTGCACCTGGGGCGGCATAAGCCTTGGAAACCATGCGGGCATATTCTGAGACATCAATCCAATAATAAGGGTGAGGATGTTTCCCAATTTGCAGCAGCATTTTCCCACGCACCATATTACGCAGCGTCTCCATGAAATAATGGGCTCTGAATATGGTATAAGGAACCCCCGAAGCGCGGATGGCATCTTCTGCTTGCAGCCGGGCTTTCGTATCTGTGAACCAGCAGTTCTCCTCGCACACCGAAGCGCCGGAGAGATAAGTGATGCGCTGCACACCGGCTTGTTTGGCAAGGTGGGCTACTACCATGGCGCCGCGCCTTTCCAGGTCAGGATCAAACAGGCCGTGCAGGTTGATGTGGACACCCTGGCAGCCTTCTAGCGCCGCTTGCATAGCCGTTTCATCTTCAACATCTCCAGCGGTAATTTCAAAAGGCGGGGCAAAACGCTGCCGGGCCTTCTCCGGAGAACGAGAGAATACGCGCACAAGAAAACCATCCGCCATCAAGCGGCGAACAACCGGTTCGCCCAACATACCCGTTCCACCGATCACAAGAATTTTCTGTTGCATCATAACCTCCTAAGGTTCAACGCTCGCCGGTTGGGGAGCTCGCCAGGAAGTGACATTCAGCAACCAGCGAGTAACATCGGGGAAAAGCGCGTTGAGCCCTATCACCACGTGCAGCATGGCAGGGGCAATCACTTCTCGCTGTCCATGCCGGATACCAGATAGGATCGCGGCAGCGGCAGCCTGGGGAGTCAACACCGGGATCATGGCCTGCACCTTCGGCAAGCGAGCCTCGCTGCCAGGATTATTTTCCCAATATTCGCTCTGCACTTTGGCCAGGGCAACCAACATCACCCGCAGCTTTGTCCGGCGCAAATCAGATCGCAGCGCCTCCGTGTAGCCACGCATTGCCCAGCGGGCGGCAGTATAGGCAGTCGCCCCCGGCCAAACCATATACGAGGCGACCGAGGTAATATTAACGACCAGGCCTTTGCCGCGGCTCAGCATGGCAGGCAAAAATGCGTTCGTCGTAAAGAAGGCTGCAAAATAAGGCGCAGCCATCATGTTGACTGCTTCTTCTGGGCTGGTTTCGAAGGCTGAGAGCCATTTACCCGCGCCGGCATTATTGAAAATAATATCCGGCGTGCCCACCTGGCCTAAGATCTTTTCGGTCACAGCCTGGACGGCAGCAGCATCTGTCAAATTAACGCGAAAGGGGAAAGCAACGCCGCCCTGTTGAGCAATCTCGGCAGCTACCTGTTCCAACCTGGAGATGGAGCGCGCCAGGAGGATGACGCGGGCACCTTGCCGAGCAGCGGCCTGGGCAGTCGCTGCACCAATACCGCTGGATGCGCCGGTAATCAGGAATAACTTATCTTCTAAATTCATGAAATCCTCCTCGCCCAATCTAATTATTTCGTAAACTGCTGCTCAACAAGCTGAATGGTCTCTTCGACCCATTGGATGTAGAGCGCTTCGTACATCTCCCCGAAACGCCGTGTGGCTTCCCACAGAACTGCATCTCGAGACAGATCAGGGAATTCCTGCCCAGCCTGCTGAATCATCTGTGAGGATACATTTTGGTAGCAGGATAACTGTTGGCGATGTAAATCCCGCTGCAGATGCAGTTGGGCGAGGATAGCTTGCGGCTCCAACGAAGCTGAGAAGAATAATTTGAGAATGTAAGTCTCTTTTTTGGGGCTAATCTCCACTTCAGGCTGAGAAAGCCATTGGCGCAATTCCACCTGTCCCTGAGTAGTGATCGTGTAAATCCGTTTGTCGGGCCGCTCTGCCTGCTCCTCCATCCTGGAAGCAACCAGGCCATCTTCTTCAAGCGATTTGAGTGTGGTATAGATTTGACTAAGCTTGGCATGCCAGAAATGACTGGTAGAGTTGTCCATGCGCTGTTTTAGTTCGTAACCGGTCATCGGCTTGTAATTAAGAAAACCGAGCAAAGTAAATTTCAGCATGCCAGATCCATTCCTTAAAGGAGAAAACCATCATACTATAATATATAAATCTTTATATATTATAGTTGACACAATAGGGAATGTCAAGAGGCCAGGAAAATATAAAGGCCCGAAAATCTTCAGATCACCAGATGCCAGGGAACAAACGGTAACGTACCTGCCGGGCATATTCACGATAGCCGGCCAATTCGTTCTGCAAGAATTTATCTTCCAAATTGGTACGGATCACCAGGACAATCGAGAGGAACACTGCTGGTAGAAATGCCCAGGCCGCATCCAGGAAGACGGGAGTGACCAGGTAAGTTAACAGCGCTCCTGCGTAACCGGGGTGTCTCATCCAACGATAAGGACCACCCGAAACAACCCGCTGATCTCGCTCAGTCTGGATGCGCACCATGCCAGAGAAGAAGCGGTTTTCGATCAGGGCATAAGCTGCCACGGCATACCCGGCCAGGTTGATAGCCAACGCCAACAATTTCACCGGCAGTCCGGAGGCAGGCGACCAGCCCAGCAGTTCGTCAAGGCCGGCAACCAGGGGAATTAAACCTCCCCCCAGGCTTACCAAAGGCGCCAGGACTTTATCCCAGGATTGGGCATCTTCCTGTTGTAAACCGCGGGCGCGTTCTCTGATCAGATCGGGGTGGCGGCGGGCTACCAACATCCGGCTGACCACAAATCCCCCTACACAGATGATCGCGTACACCCAGGCTTCCCACCAATCCCAACGCCGGGAGATCAGCAATGGCAAGAAGGGTACGATCACGATAAAAAAGACCATTTGGATGATCGTTCGTGGTGTGATAATCTTTGATGGATTGGCACCACCGGCAGAGTCATTTGTCTCGGACATAGCAACCTCCTGTTAAACTGATACAATTATTCACCGGGCAGGGTCGGGCGGTGACGCATAGGAGAGGAAATGCAGGCTTACATACCGGTAACATACTCTTTGATGGCAGGCATGGCCGTCATCTTTTCGTAGAAGAAATTGTTGACAATGTTGAGCACTTCGGCCTGAGCAGCATGCACAACATCTCCCAATGGAACACCTTCTTGCCAGCGCGCCAGGACGCGGTAAAGGCGCAGCAGATAACGCACGATCTCCAGCTCCTTTTCGCCCTCCAGTACCTTGATCACCGCCATGATCAAATCATCGGTCTGGTCAAGGATGACTTCTTGCGAGAAAACATTGCTCTTCTCTACCGCTTCCTGCACGGTAGTCATTAACGCGTAAACCTGGTAAAGAAGGGCCGCAGGCTCGTCGAACAACTCGCGTAAAAAAGCGGCTTCTTCATACCGGCCGCTAAGGCGGAACACATTGTAGAGGCGCTTGGCTGCCTTGCCATAGTTGGGATGGTCGCCGCCGAAGTGTTTTTTTACCTCGCGCCGCAGTTGAGCAATATAATCTTCCAGAGAATCGGCAGAAACCTGCTTGACCAGCTTGGTAAAGATCGGCGCAGAGGCAGCTTCCAGGTAAATCTCCTGGAAATATCCATCCAGGTAACCATCCAGGGGCGTGATCGTGCCATCCGGCGCCTCCCAGGTGACATCCAGCATGTTGCTGGCATTGGATAACTGGTTGCGCGCCGGGTCGGCAATCAGCCAATCCAGCTTACACCAGCCTGGATCTTGGGCGACCGCATCCCACGATATGACCACCGGGCTGCCCTGCGTTTCGGCGGCATCGATGCAGCCGGCAGTCACTTCTTCGGGCCGCCAGGAGATGGGAGAACCTTTGCGATGAACATGCTCGCCATGCAGCACATCCTGGGGGTAATTACCAAATTTACATTCAATGAATTGGTAATTGGGGCCGCTCATGGTGTTCAATGCTTTGTCACGCATTATTTTTGCCAGCACCTGGCAGGCATCGAGGCGGGCGGAAGCAATGATGTTCACGCGCTCAAAGTAGTCGCAGTCGCCAGGGTAGGTTTGGATCTTCGATTGGGCAGCAGACCCGGAGAGCGATAGCGCCGTCTCCACCTGACCGGGAATATCATTAAATTCCACGATCTTGCCGATGGAGCGGAAGCGCGCCAACTGCTGCGGATCAAAGTCGAGCATGGAGACTTTGTGACCAAAGACTCCAGATTGCGAATCCATCACAATGTCATCACCATCACCGGTGGTCGCGACCGCACTCATCCAGCGCTCTAGTTCAGTTTCGTTAAGCTGCACGCCTAAACGGTGGGCAGAAGCAATCACACGTTCGCGAACGGCAGCAGACGAGGAAATTGGCAGATTACTCATAGACCTCCTCTTTCTAATCGACTGGCCCCTGGTGTCAAACTGAATCTAGGTAAGCGCGCTGCTTGATAATCCCCCGCGATTCACGCTTATTCACAAGCTGATAATAATCTTATGGAAGGGGATCAAAACTCCGATCCCCTTCCATAGATCATGTTACTGACCCAAACTTGTGCTGGGCTTCTTCTTCTCTTGCTTTAGCTTGCGCTTTTCCTTCAGCGTATGCTTAGGCTTTTTCTTTTGGCTCTTGGTGCCTCGATCTTGTTGTCCTGGGCCACCCATAAAGTTACTCCTTCCATTTTCAAATCATGTTTCTACCCAGAAATTACTTGAGATTGAATCTATGGATAGGCGGCGAATGCCGTACAGGATTTTATTCTACAATACTTCGCCGCCGAATTCAAGCAGGAAAAATCTAGCATGCGGAAATGATCTGCAGTGGGGTGCGTTTGGAAGCTCAGATCAGCAGTTCTACGAGTTTCAAGCGGGCGGCTCTCAGCCTGGCTACCATCTCGGTATAGATCATATCTTGGGCCGATTTAGTAAATGTCGAAAGAGAACATTCCAAAGTAACGGCGTTGACACTTTCCTTGTCAAGCGCATTAAAAAAGCCCGGCAAATCCAGCTCTCCTTCTCCAATAAATACGTGTCTCTGCCCAGCCACATAATCACTAAGGTGGATGGTCTGGATGGTATGGTTGATTTTACGGGCGGCATCAACAATGTCTACTCCGATCTCTGCACAGTGGGTCGTGTCGAACGTTATGCCAAAGCCGTTTTGGGAGGCAAAAGCGCACAACTCAACGGGATCTGTCATAGGAACATAATACCCTGCAAAAAAAGGAACGTTCTCTATGGTGATATAGGAACACATTTTTCGATATGGCTCGAGTGCCTCCACAATACGACCGGAAAAGTTTTTCCACCAGGCATTATCTTGATCACCCTCAAGATGCGGCGTGTGAAATACCAGGCACTCGGGTGCGTATCCAATTTCGTCCAAATATTGAGACAGAAGCGGGTTGATATAGCCGGCGGCCGAATCGCCGTCATGAAGCACCCCCCCACCATCATGGATGCTGGTAATCTTCAACCCTGATCTTCGAATGAGCTGCACAACCCGCCGAATAGGCATATCTCTTAAATGCTGGGCCATGGCCCAATCTTTCCGTTCCCAGAACAGGTCTAATTCGATATTCTCGAAACCGGATCCGGCGATGATATCTAGTACTTGTTCAAACGGCTTGAAATACAGGTTAGCAGTGGCAAAAGAGAAAAGCATTGTTTTATCCTCCAGGCAAAAACATGGGGGGACGCGCTAGGCCATGATGGATACCATAGCCAGAAATGGCTCGCCCAAGGCAGTATCGCCATCTATGCAAATGCGCGGGCGGGCATCTTCGGGTGAAACGCCTTTGGTGAACAGCCGCCAGGCCAGGTCCTGGTCAAGCTGGACACGGCAGGACGCCCGGGAGTCTTGCCCTTCATACAACTGCCACTGCGCTTTTTCCCTGACCAACAGCCAATCGCCGCCGGAATCTCCCACGATCTGAACCGCCAGCATAGCGCCATCCGCTGCAGGCCGGTGGCGATAAGTATGCGGCAGGCCACGCAGGAAGGTATCGAGCACCGGGTACAGCCAGGCCCGCCCAGTGAGCAAAGGGCGATTGAGCGCTTCACGGATGTGCTGTTGATGCAGCCACTTTTCAGTATATTCGCGAGCAATGTCGAACCAATTAGGCGACAACTCGTCGCCGGCCCAGGCCACTGTGATGCGGGCCAACTCACCTGGAGGCAGGCTCAGGAAGTGA
Source organism: uncultured Anaerolineaceae bacterium (assembly GCA_964629965.1). Taxonomy (GTDB): domain Bacteria; phylum Chloroflexota; class Anaerolineae; order Anaerolineales; family UBA4823; genus CAZVRZ01. The sequence continues at coordinate 9,132 of CAZVRZ010000021.1, read as the reverse complement.
GCATAGAGGCGGCGGTCGGTCAGATCAAGAAATTCGGTCAAGAACTCGGGACTGATACGGCGAGCCGCCTCTACCCAGGCCTGGTTATCACGGTTGATGAGATCCAGCAGTTCGTGATAACCGAGGGCAGGATGTGCTGAGGATGCAGCCGCATTTGGGTGGAACCACAACCGGCCAAGATTGCCACCCAGCAAATGAGCAGCGACATCCTTGACCGTCCAGGAGGGGTAAGCCAGGGGCAGTGCCCATTCGGCGGGCTGGAGCGATTTGAGCAGAGCAAGCAGCTCACGGCTCAAGGGCGGGAAGAGGCCGATAACAGAGATGGGACCGACGGGTTTCATGGCCGATATTCTTTTTTGAGCAGCGAGAGCATTACCAGGTCCACAAAACCCGTTTCTTCGAGCTCGTAATCTCGCAGCAGCCCTTCTTCTATAAAACCGGCTTTTTTCAACAGGCCCAGGCAGCGCAGGTTGCTTGGATCGACCACAGCTTCGATGCGGTTAAGCTGCATCACAGAAAACCCATAAGCCAGGGCCTCGGCGAGGGCTTCTGCCATAAGACCCCGCCCCCAAAAGGCCTGGGCTAACTTGAAGCCAAGTTCGGCGCGGGCATGTTGGCGCACGAAATTATGAAAGCCGATGTCACCAATGTAAGCATCAGCACCTTTCTCGGTGATGATCCAACGGATGCCCTCCGATTGAACAAAGATCTGGTTGAACCATTCGATCTCGCCCAATGCTTCCGCCAGGTTCTTGTAGGCCGCCATACCGTAATACTGCATAACGGCAGGGTTCTGAGAGACTTTCAACAGGAGACGGGCGTCTTTGCGAAAGGGTTTTCTCAATTTGAGGCGAGCGGTCTCTCGTTTGGGAAAAGGATTTTCAGGTTTCATGCGTTTACCCTGGTCTTGGTATGTTTGCTGCAACTGCACCTGGTTTCTCTCCAGGCAGCAGACAGATCCACCCCTACTGTGGAGGATGAGCGGCATGCATCTCCTGCCATTCTTTGGCTAAGATAGCATACCAGTATTCACTGCTCCAACGGCCTTTGAACCACAAGTTTTCGACAAAGTGGGCTTCGCGGCGCAGGCCGAACCTTTCCAAGGTGTGGGCAGCAGGCAGGTTCTCCACGTCGCAGTTGGCATAGACGCGGTGTAAACCAAGCTCAGCAAACAGGTATTGGAGTAGGCCGCATCCCGCTTCGTAGGCGTAGCCTTCGCCCCAATAGAGACGGCTGAGGGTGCAGCCGATTTCAGCCTGGCGGCTGTCCTGGGAGAGTTTGAAGGCTACGTCGCCCAGCGCCTGCCCATCCGCTTTGCGTTCGATCAATAACTGACGCCACTCACCCGGAGCGATCAATGGCAGATTTTGCTGCTGCTGGAAGAAGGCCTGGGCTTGTTCTACTGTATAAGGCAGGCTCCAGCCCTGGTAACGAGCCACTTCATCTTCATTGCGGTAAGCAAGAAAGGCAGCCAGATCTGCGGAAGTGAACGGATGCAGGCACAGGCGAGAAGTTTCGATGATCAATCCAGTTGGTATCTTCATATTGATCTGATTCTAATCTGACTTACCGTAAAAACACAATGGACTTTCTTTGATTATAATGAGATTTAGGGAATGAGAAAGCGAGAGAGCCAGGCTCACGGACCTGGCTCTCGGAAGGAGGAGAAGCGCTATTTTTTTCGCTATAAAAATGATACCTCCACAGGGAATATCTTGCTGGACGGTTGCCCACCGAATCATCTACGAGAGGGGTACGATTTGAGCACATGTGCTCATCCATACACTGCCTTGATACGGCCCAGGTGATCCTGGGAATCGGTCGAGTCAATGAATTGATCGAACGAGCCCAGGTGCTCAGGTAAGGAAAGCACTTCTACGCTCTTGATCTCTGCCCGGATGGCATCTACGAATCGATCAGCATGAATCACCTTAAAGGGACGATCATAATACTGGGATACTTTTGCTGCCAAGGGTTCGGTGATGCCCAACGTGTTATGCATCCTGGCAGCGAACTCGTAGGCGGTCGCCAGGTGCACTTGCCGTTCCTGCCATGAGGCGGCCTGTAACACACGGGTGAAGACGGGCGCAAGATCAGCGGCACAAGCGAGCCGGGCAAACGCACTGCCAAACCATTTGACGTAAGGCACATAGCAGCGTTCCATAAGAAAGCAGAGGCGCATCAGGTCACGCACCAGGCGGGCAGCGACCAGGCGCGAACCCAAATCGTCGCCAACCTGCCCACAGCGCCCCATGAAGGCTTCCTCTTGAGCAATACGCCGCCACTGAGCCGCGAGTAAATATAACCACACATCGTACGGGTAGTAGTGCAGCCGGGCTCGCAGCGGTTCTAGTTGGCCCAAGCCATCGTGAAAGACACGGCCTGATGTCAGCATCAGCAAGCGATTTTCTGGAACGCTGACCCAGTCTGCAGCCCGGATGTCGCCAGCAGGATCGAAATTCAGAATATGCGTGAAAAAGCAAGAGACGGTGAGGAACATCACACCATGATGGGTGGGGCTGCCGCTGGCTGCAACCATCACAGCGGTACCATCCTGGTGACGGGCAAAATCTGTCGGGTAGCCGTGAATCTCGCCAGGCAGCTCCTGGCGCAAGGCCTGATCGATCTCAGCATGATAGGTATCGTGGTCGGCCTGCCCTAGAAACAACATGAGCTTCGGCCCCCAATCGTGATCCATCGATTGGGGCGTGTCGAAACCCAGCACCTCGGATCCCGATCCGATCAGGGCGGCCGAGTAGGCAAGGTCAGGGAAACGGTTTGCCAGGATGGGCTTGACCGCTTCTGTGTAGAAGAGTTCGCTGAGATTCAAGCCCTTGATGAATGGGCGTTTCATGAGGTCTGATCTACCTCCATTTCGGCCATCAGTTCAGCGGCCAGCTCGGGCAGGCCGCTCTCAATATCGGCAGCGCGATAAACCGAACCCATACTGCCCTGGCCCAACAGATCTTGAGACAAGTCTGCGATCTGATAACGCCCAGCGATCAGCTTGGATTGAGGGGGCATAAGGCGGCCAACCTAGGCAGGATATCCCAAATACACTGTTTTGATGCGAGTATAAAACTCAATCGCCGCCGGGCCTTGCTCCTTGAAGGTGTTGGCGCTGGAGTGTTTGAAGCCGCCAAACGGCGCCTGCAGTGCAAGCCCGGTAGTCGGTTCGTTGACTTTAACGACCCCCGCCTGGATGCGATCCACGAAGGACAATGCCCGGTTGAGATCCCGGGTCACCACGCCCGCCGAGAGTCCAAAGGCAATCCCGTTCGCCTTTTCGATGGCATCATCCAGGTTACGCGCCCGTAGAACGCTGATGACCGGCCCAAAGATTTCTTCCTGGGCGACCTTCATCTCCGAGGCAACATGGTCAAAGACGGTCGGCTGGACGAAATAACTGCTATCATCCGCGCCGGGAGTTCGCTCACCGCCGGCGACCAGTTTTGCGCCTTCAGCTTTCCCAACCTGGATGTAATCAAGATCGGTTTCCATCTGCCCCTGGCTGGCAGCCGGCCCCATTTGCACACCTTGATCCAGGCCGTTGCCAACTTTCAAATTCCTGGCGGCCTGGGCCAACGCTTCCACAAAGGCATCAGCGATGCCGTCTTCCACGATCACCCGGCTGGTGGCGGTGCAGGCTTGCCCTGTCAGGCCAAACCCACCGGTGACGGCCAGTTTCACGGCCAGGCTCAGGTCGGCATCATTGAGAACCACCATCGGGTTCTTGCCGCCCATCTCAAGCTGCACACGGGTCAGGTTCGGGATAGCCTTGGCGTAAATCCCGGTCCCAACGCGGTAAGAACCGGTGAAAGATATGCCCTGGATGTTCTTGTTGGCCACAATCTCATCCCCAATTTCTGCCCCGCGCCCGGTGATGAAATTCAACACTCCCGCCGGCAGCCCGGCTTCGACCAGGGCCTCGACCAGCAGGCTGGCGATCCACGGTGTCTGGAAAGCCGGCTTAAAAACCACGGTATTTCCATACACCAGCGCCGGGGCGATCTTCCAGGCCGGGATGGCGACCGGGAAGTTCCAGGGAGTGATGATCGTCACAACCCCAAGGGGCTCACGCCTGGCATATAACAGCTCGTTGGGGGTATTGCCGGGCAGCACTTGTCCGCCCACGCGCCAGCCCTCGCCGCCGAAATATTTGAAAATATCCCTGGCGCGTATCACTTCGCCCTTCGCTTCGGCAAAGGTCTTGCCCTCTTCCAGCGTCAGCGCCCGCGCCATCTCATCCAGGCGGGCATCGATGATCTGACCAGCCTTGTCCAGGATTGCCCCGCGCTGGGGCGAAGGGGTTTGGGACCACTTCGGGAAGGCCTCACAAGCGGCTGCAATGGCTTGCTGTGCGTCTTGTAAAGTAGCTAATGGATACAACGAAACTTCTTCCGTTATCCTGGCGGGGTTGCAGGTGCGCGCCGTCCCCCCGCTAGACGAATCGACCCACTGGCCGTTGATCAAATTCTTGATGATCTTCATTTCAATCTCCTAATAGAATGCTCTGTGCTTGTTTCAAGCAGCGAATCTTGTCGCAGCCGTTTTTTCCTCGGCTGAATAATTATAACCAAAGAGGCAGCAAACCGCTAATCTGCGCACAACCAACCGCCGGGGGCAATGCGCAGGTTCTCGTAGGCTGAAGCGGCACTGCGCCATTCCTGGCTGAAGCCCCAGCCATGCCACTCCCAGACGGAAAGGGTCTGTCCACTTCCAGCGGGAGCCTCGGCCAACACAACCAGCTCATCCAGGTCATCCCCGTTCAGGTCGGTCACTTCGACCTCCCAGATCGGCTCGCTGACGGCAGAGCCTCCCCAGACTTCTTCATAGCGCCCGCCGTTCTGGCGGATGAGGAAGGGATGGCTGCGCAGCACACCGGCCGGGTCAGCTTTCCAGAAAACGGCCACCAGGTCGGGGCGGCCGTCCCAATCGGGGTCGCCCAGGGCAGCATCGACCACCAGCCAGCGTGCCGGGCTTTGCCAGGCCAGGGCGCCGTCCGATTGGTGCACCTGCAGCCGCCCGCCCTCCAGGGTGACCTCTTCGGGCCGTCCATCTCCATCGAGGTCGGCGAGGCCGGAGTGGAAGATGCCGCCGCTGTAGGACAGGTTTGGTAGAGGCGGCGCCTGGGCGCAGGTGAACCCGAGGCACTGAAAGGCAAACCGGGGTTGACCAGCAAGAACGGCCTGCCCACCGCTCAGTGAGGCTGCAGCAAGAGTGGGCTTGAGCAGTGCGGGCTGCGTTCCGGCCACGACGGGCAGTACCTGAACAGCAGACAGGCCGCTCGCGTCGAATACCAGGCGCAGCGCAAGGCCTTCGTCAGTGCCCTCCGCCCAGCCCTGGTCAAAGGCGAAGTTCCCCAGCGAATAGGCCGCCAGCACGTTGCGACCGTCCGCCCGGGAAATCAAGGCGGGTTCCTGCACCACGTGTGGGTGATGGCCAATGACCACATCCGCCCCAGCGTCAAATAGATAGCCAGCGTAGCGTTCCTGAGCAGGGTCAGATTGGAATTGGTATTCATAGCCCCAGTGGATGGAAACAATGACGGCATCGGCCGACTGGCGAGCGAGGCGCACGGCAGCCTGCACAGCCTCGCGATCCCAGCGGGCCATATCCCAGCCATCCAGGGCACTTTGCCCGGCAGGCAAGGCATGATCGGGCGGGATGGGAATGGCATTCACGCCCAGGATGGCCAGGCGCACACCGTTGTGGGAATAAGTGTAAGCCGCCAGGGCCTGGTCAGAGGTTGGGCCGGCGCCCACCACGGCCAACCCGGCAGACTGCAGGGAAGCAGCCGTCTGGCGCAGGCCATCCGGTCCGGCATCCAGGCTGTGGTTATTGGCAAGGCCCAGAAGATCGAAGCCAGCCTTTTTGAGCCAGGAGGCAGATTGGATGGGAGCGTAGAGCCGCACCGGCGCGGGCAGCGAGTGAGAAAGAGTGGCAGTGGCCGTGATGGGGGTGTCTGTGAGGGCACATTCCAGATTGCCCAGGGTCAGGTCGGCGGAACTCAACCAGTCTGTGCTGAGGGCAAAAGCCTGGGCTGGCCGATCAACGCCACGCCCCAACAGGATATCCCCAACGGCAATGACAGACAGGGTGTTCTCGGGCGAGGCGGCAGGCTGCGGTTGGCGCTGGTAAAACCAGGGATAGGCTGCCAGCGGATCTACCCGCCGGCAGCCGCCGAGGAACAGCGCACAAATGAGAAAGAGGCTTGAAATTTCGCGCTTTCTATGCGAAATTTCAAGCCCCAAGGAGAAAACTTTTATGGAATGTCCCATGCCGGGAATGGCTTGTCGTAGCTGACTTGGGTAGCCTGCCAATACATGTTGTCGATAAACTGCAGGGTGTAGGTAGCTACAACATCGTACTGCGAGCGGACGGCCAGCGCCGGCGCATCTTCGATGGGATATTCACCAGCGTACTTGGTATCCTGCCAGGTTTCGCGCACCGTGACCACAGCATAGGTATCGGAGATCAGGTCAAAGGATAGGAAGTGCTGGCCGACGAGCAGATGACCGACGTATTCCATTTCATCGCGCAGGGCGTCCAACTCGGCGGCGCTGGAAGTCAACAGGGGGTAATATTCCAGGGCGTCGATATAACAGACCGGGCACCAGAAGGACTCGGTTTGCAGTTTCGCCCCCTGGAAAGCAGCGTCGCGCAGAACAGCATTTTCGCCGGTGGCAACGCGGAAACTGGCCGTCCAGGAAGGCAGATCGGGCTCGCTGCCTTCGTTCAACATGGTACGCCATTTCTCATCTGTCAGGCGATCGCTTCCGGGCCAGGCGAACTCGTAGTAGGAGAACACGCCGCCGCGAGCAACCTGCCAGAAGTAGGAACCATCGGCTTGCAGGATGGGTACGATCACGTAGATCGGGTGGATGCGGCCTACACCCTCTTCCAGCACGGTCAGACCCAGTTCGTTGCCAGGATCGGTAGCCACATCGGCAATGACCGCGGCCTGGGGCTCCTCGTCCATATACTTGGGGGCAAAGGGATCCTGGTTATCGGAATCGGCAGAAGCCATGACGATATTTTCCAATTGACCGCCAATGAAACGGATGAAATTAAACTCTTGTTCGGTGAGCAGTTCGCCGCGCAGTTCCTTCTCGGCAATGAGCTGCAAGGCATCACACATGGATACCAGGGTTTGGAGACTAGCGGCGTCCAGTTCATTCAACAAGCCGCGGCTGCCCAGGCCATCCAGGGTCATGCGGCTGAGGGCTGACAGGCGAGCGTAGAAAGCCGGCACCGGCTCTACATAGCCCTGCGGCGGGATAGGCTCGGGGGCCGGCGGACCACCGCCCAGCTCGGCGTAAACCTGCTTGGCATACAGGATGGTATCGTGCTTCAGCTCGGCCCAACTGCCCAGGACGGTGTTCAACTGTTTGTCCTGCCAGGCTTCGCTTTGCATAAAGTAAGGCATGCCGGGTTCGGCCGGCTCGAGCAGCGGATAAAAGCTGTAGAGCCAGCTATTATAGAGCGTCTCGGTCCATTCCTGTTCGGTCAGGCCAGAGAGCCAGTCGCGTACTTTTTTCATCTGGGGAACATAATTGGCGTACTGGGTTTCCCCCAGCCCATCCAGGATGGTATAGGCGCGCTCCGAACCCATAGCAGCAAACAAATCCAGGCCCATGGGCAGGCCGCGGCGCTTATCGAGCGTGCCGACATTGCGGAAGATGAGCTGGCGGAAGATGTAGGCATCGGGGACAAAGCGCTGACCCATGAAACGCAGCCCTTTGGTGGCCTCTTCCTCATCGTCGGTGTATTGGATGACCATGCCCAGAATGCGGGGGGCAGGCAGCAGATCGGCGGCAGCGATGAAGGCATCCAGCTTGCTCTCGTCGGCCAGGGCAGCGAGTGTGGCGTTGCTGCCATAAACTTGATCGATGGCATCGCCATACTGGAAGATGGTCAGATCGTCCGAGCGACCAACGAAGAAGGCAGTCGGGCTGTACAGGCTGGTCCAGACATCAGCAGCGTAGGCGCCGTTGACGGTGGCAGTGCGGACGGCATGGACGAGCAGCACGGCCGCGCGCGTGTCGGCGCGGGCCGAGACGGGATCCAGGCCTTTGAGGATAAAGGTCATGCGGCCATACCACATCATGCTTTTGAAGTAGGCCTTGAGCTCATCCGACTTGGTATAGTGGCCGCGCGGGATGTACTGGGTGTAATCTTCACCGTATTCTAGGCTGGGGAAGAGGGGAGAATCCAGCAGGCCGGCCGCTTCGCTGACATTCTTAAGCTCGGCATTGGCAAGCTCCCGGGCATAAGCGGGAACCTGAACGGCTGGGTCGAGCAGTTGGCTGCCCACGCCGAAGAAAGCCACCAGACGGACAGCATCGGATTCCCAATCGGTTCCGACCAACTCCTGGTGAATTTCGTCGCTTCTCGTCAGCATGGCAGCGTTCAAGTTCCTCAGCATTGGAATGAACTGCTCGACTTCGGCAGTCCGCAGCACTTTGTCGAAGAGCAGGTGGTAAGAATGCAGCATGGCATCGCTGGTCACAAAGATGGGTTCGTTGTTATAGCGCGCCTGCTCGTATAAGGTGAAGAACTCCAGGGCAGTCCCCGGGCTGACCACGAAGCCATTCTTCTGCATCAGATCCACCTGGTCGCTGGAGAGCAGGAAGGGATTGTAGACGCTGTTCCAGGCAGGGGCGGCATCGATGCCGGCAGCAAAGCTCTGCACCGGCACAAGCGAGACCTTAAAACTGGCAAAGCCCAGCCGGGCATCGGGAGCGTAGGGTACGAAGCTTTCTTGGGTAGGCTCGCTGGTGGAGGTGGCTGCCGGCTCTGTGGGGAGCACCTGGGCTTCAGTTGCCCCGGCTTCGGCCCCGGTGGCAGTTGCCTGAGCGGCGGTGGGCGACGCCTGGGTCGGCGGGGCCTGGGTAGTTCGGCCGCTCAGGTTGCAGGCCATGGCGAGCATGGCCAGGATCAGGATGAGATTGAGACTGATCAGGATGGGGGGTTTTACGCGTACCATAAGCACCTCCTTAGGGGTGGTCCGACAGAGAACGAATCAATTCCCGATATATAAGATCATACTACAAGAATCATGGCTTGTGTGATAGATCAGCAATTCTGTTTTTGAGTAAAAAGGGGCCAAGGAAAACAGCGGCAAAACAG
>CAZVRZ010000020.1:35663-50036 GCA_964629965.1 uncultured Anaerolineaceae bacterium | reverse complement strand
TGTTTTGGGCCCATTACTACTTCTTCACCTCCTTTCAGTTAGCGAAAACAAAAGTGATTGCGAAATTGGATTATGGGAGCAAGCAACTGAAGTTGTGGCCTGGGCAATCTTTCAGCCAGCATGGTGGAATCTGGATTTTGCCATCCATCCGTCACTGTGGGGTTTAGAGATAGAAGAGGAAATCTTTTTATGGGGGAAAGAGCAAATGCTGAAGTATTCAAAACTTATAGGCGAAGAATTTCGGGGTTCGGTGGAAATATTTGAAGATGCTCCGAATGCAACCCAAACAATTAAAAATCTAGAAATAGCCGGTTTTACCCCATTTGATTGGAGTATTATTCGCTTTGAACTGGATCTGGACCAAGAATTTCCGCAGGTGCAGTTACCTGTTGGCTATAAAATCCGATCTCTGCATGGTTTAAGTGAAGTCCAAACGTATGTAAATCTCCATCGAATGGCTTTTGGCTCTAAGAATATGACCTTTGGATGGCGTTCGCGAACATTGCAACACCCCGCATATTGCTCAGAGCTTGATCTGATTTTGGAAAACGAAGAAAATGCTCCGGTTGGTTTTTGTGTTTGCTGGCAAAGAGGAAATGTTGGGCAAATTGAGCCTTTAGGTATCCATCCTGATTATCAAGGAATGGGACTAGGCAGGGCATTAGAGATTTCTGCGTTCCAAACTCTCAAACGTCACGGAGCAGGTTTGGTAAAAGTAGATCATGCCAGTTTCAACGATAAAGCAATAGCGCTTTCACTGAAAACAGGTTTTAGCCAAAGAAAAAAGGCATTGCGATATTATATTGAGATCAATAATTAAGAAACACTTCTCTCGATCGTTGCCGATGACGCGGCAAAAACGGTGATTGCCCATATCCTCAGGCGGCCGCGCCCTATTTTCCAATGGGCTCCACCGATTTCGCATTCATCATCATTCATTGACTTCAAGCGCCTCGATCTGCTTGACATACACGCAGACACGTTGGTATAAAGTTTCGGGGAAGATATAGCCAAAATAGGCAGCTATTTCCAATGCAACCTGGCGGTAGAGTGCCAACGTGGCAGCCAGGGCTGCCCAGTTATCATCTATGTTTGCCCCAGCATAGGTTAGCTCGAGTTGTGCCCAAAGATCCGGACGCAACCACTTTTTCAATCCTTTCCCGAGATGCCCCACCGGCACAGACCAGCCATGATCGATCTCGATGCGCCACTCGAGCATCTGGCGCAGGTAGATTTGTTTCATATCGTGATCCAGGCACCACTTGGCCGGCAAGAGATCGTTGCGCCACAGGCATTTTGCCACGTAAGGGGCATCGCTCAAGAAGTCGTTGATCTGTGTACGGTACAAAGCGAAGGTCGGCGGCATCGGGATGTATGCCCTGCCGGAGGCCGGCCGCAAGTTAGCGGTTAACTGATCCTTGTCCAGCAGCACCAGATAACCGGCATCCAACTCGGCAGGCAAATCGGGACTCGCCACAATTTTCTCAAAAAGGGAGACGGACCATAAGGTGAAATCAATCTTAAGGCCGTCAATATACTGGATCACATTGCCACCCACTTCGATATCGAAATCGGGATCGGCGTGCACAGGATCCCAATAGGCAATCAATACCGTTCCGAAATCGTTCAGCCAGGCGCGATCAGAAACAAAAGGCTGGATATCTTGCACGATCAAAATAACATCATAATCGGACAGGGCATCTACCGCCGCACCGGGAACAGCCCGTGTGCTGGTTAGCAGCATAGAACGAATTTCAGCGCGCTCCGAAGCCCATTCGACAAGGCGAGCAAGAAAAGCATCGGGCGACAAGTTGTTTGGTAACATGAACAGGTTGTCCTCCAAAGAAATCTATATAAGTTGCGAACCAGGTTAAAAGAAAAGCTGCCCACTTTGGGCAGCCTTGATAAGGACAGTGGCGAGAGGCGGACTTGAACCGCCAACCAAGGGCTTATGAGAGAGAACAGAGTCACTGTGAACCGTGTCATTTCTTACTGATATACCCAGGAATTGAACCTTATGACCGATAAAACCAATGGACTAACGCGAGAAGTTATCACGTTCTTGCGTGATCGGCAAGCGCAAGGAATGGCCAAGGGTACCCTGCAATTCTACAGGGGAAAATTGGCGGCGTTCACTGCCTTTGCCGGTAAACATAGTGTCGAGGATGTAGAGATTATAACACCTGACTTACTGCGAGGCTACTTACTGCAGCTCGCCGAAGATGGGCATACACCAGGTGGTATACACTGCTACTACCGGGCGTTAAGGACATTCCTGCTGTGGTGGGAGGCGGAAACAGAACCAACGGATTACAAGAACCCGATCCGAAGGGTGAAGCCACCCAAGGTACCCGAAGAGGCGTTAGATCCTGTGGAGCTGGCGGACGTGGCCGCACTACTCGACACCTGCGGGAGTGACTTTCACGGTCAACGTGACAAGGCTATTATCACAACACTACTCGACACGGGCGTTAGAGCTGGCGAGTTGGTAAGGTTTGACCTGGCGGACTTGGATATTTCGAATTCAAGTTTACTTGTCCGCAAGTCCAAGAGCAAAAAGCCGCGTTCTGTGTTCTTTGGCGCCAAGACGCGGCGCGCCTTGCGGGCGTGGATCCGCAAACGTGGGCCGGATCCGGGCGCACTCTTTCAAACCGAACGCGGCGACCGGCTGAAGTTTTGGGGGTTGCGCGAGGTTATCAGGCGGCGATCAAAAGACGCGGGTATAGATCCACCTGGCTTGCATGACTTCCGGCGCGCGTTCTGCCTGGCGCAATTGCGGGCGGGCGTTGACGTGTTGTCTATCTCTCGCCTGTTGGGGCATGCTTCGACCGTGCTGGTTTGGAGGTACGCAAAACAAACGGCTATTGACCTGCAAGACAAGTACAGGTCACCACTGGATAGCACCGAAGATTGAACCCAGTAGGGAGGGGGAATTGCTTAAAAATCCTTGACTTTTGCTTGTTTCAGGTTTAGGATAGCTTATGAGAATACATCTTCTAAAAAGTTTACCAGGAGGCTACCCCATGAGTGACATTATCCCGATCAACACCGCTGAGCTGGTTGTGATCGACAACCAACCGCTTGACCAAAACCCTGCAGCGATCTACCTTGCGGGCCTGAAGCCAACGGGACGGCGAACCATGCACCAGGTTCTTAACGTGGTTGCCAATCTGTTGGAGGCGCCGGACGTGTTTTCTTGCCCGTGGGCTGAGCTGCGTTTTCAGCACGTGGCAGCGATCCGCGGCAAGTTGGAAGAGACTTACAAGCCAGCGACCGTAAACAAAGCCCTGGCGGCGATCCGTGGCGTGCTGCGGGCCGCCTGGCTATCGGGGCAAATGTCCGCCGAAGATTACCACCGCGCGGCAGCGGTTAAATCCGTGCGTGGATCCACGCTACCAGCGGGGCGCGCCCTGACACCTGGCGAGATTGCCGCACTCATGGCAGCCTGCGAGAAAGACACCACACCGGCAGGAGCGCGGGACGCGGCCTTTATCGCGGTTGGCTATGGCTGCGGACTTCGCCGTGATGAGCTTGCCGGGCTGCTACTGGCAGATTACACACCCGACACCGGAGAGCTGGTTATTCGTGGCAAGGGAAGTAAAGAGCGCCTGGCGTGGTTGGAAAATGGCACGGCGCGCGCCATGGCCGATTGGTTGGATGTGCGCGGCCTGGAAGATGGGGCGCTGTTCGTGGCGATCGACAAAGGCGGGAACCTGGATACTTCCAAAGGCATGAATTCCCAAGCGATCTACAACATGACACAAAAGCGCGGCAAAGCGGCAGGCGTGGCTCACTTCAGCCCTCACGACTTGAGGAGATCGTTCGTAAGTGACCTACTGGACGCGGGCGCCGATATTGCCACGGTTGCCAAGATGGCCGGTCATGCCAGTGTAAACACCACGGCGCGCTATGATCGGCGACCGGAAGAGGCCAAGCGCAAGGCTGCGGGGCTGTTGCATGTACCCTACCACGGGAGGCAAAAGTAAAGTGATGCTGTGATTGCTTTTTGCAGGTGTACCCTTGCGCGAAAACAGGGGTTGTGCTAACATAGCGGCAGTGAATGTTCAAAGCGTGAGGGCCTCCCAGGAAAAGAGGCGACCGCGGCGGACGTGTAACCTAACGTAGAGGCCGAACAGTAAAACGGCGCGTTGGTGTGCAAAGATATTTTGCCCCAGGCGCCGTTTTTTGTTTAAGCGCGTGGGGGGAGGGTGAAAGATGCGCAAAGATAATAGATTCCAACTGAGAGTATCAAACCAGGATCTTGCCAAGATTGCAGCCCTGGCAGAAAAACTTAACCGTTCACATTCGGAGGCTGTTCGATTCGCTATTGATGCGACCATCAAACAGCATTCAGTAATCACACCCCAACCGCCGGAAAACGAAACCGCCCGTTAGAGCGGGCGGCGGCGGATGACAAGAAAGGATGATTTTCATGTCTAAAAATTATTATACACCGACAACCGAAGAAGATCAAATACCGCCCGCTTTTGGGCGCGTAATTCCACCGGGAACAGAATATAAATACAAGGGCCTTCAGTGGCAAACGATCAAGCGTTCTGTGATCATCGTTCTCTGTCCATTTTGCGGGCGCGAACATCAACACTGTTGGCCGCCAAGTATAGGGCCTGATGGGCAGCTCATCGACTGCCGGTTAGCGCATTGCAACGGCAACAGTCAGGGGCGCCAGTATCGGTTACAGGCAAGGGGGGAGAAATGACCGATACAACGATCAACGAATTGTGCGCTGAGGTCAACGCGCAAAGCGGCACCCAGGACACAAAACGCTTTCAAGTCTACACGGCAGCCGACGCGCTAGAACCACAACCGCCTATTGATTGGGTGATCGAACCGTTGTTTCCGGCTGGCAGTACGGCGTTAGTAGTGGGTGAACCCGGTTGCAAGAAAACATACGCGATGCTTGACGCGGCGATCTGTGTAGCCACCGGCGCCAATTGGTTAGACTTCACGACCAAACAAGGCGGCGTCTTATTCGTGGACGAAGAGAGCGGGCCACGGCGATTAATGCGGCGATTGGGTGACTGCCTGCGGGGGCATTTTGCGGACAAAGAAACACCTATGTTCTGTACTTCGCTTGCGACTTTCAGCGCGACCAACCCGGAAGATGTGCTGGCTATCGAATCGCTAATACTCCAGACATCCGCCAGGTTGGTTGTATTAGATGCCCTGGCGGACTTTGCCATAGGGCTTGACGAAAATTCTGTCAAAGAAATGCAGCCCGTTTTCAGAGATTTACGCGGCGTAGCAGAACGAACACAGTCTGCCATTGTCCTAATTCATCATACCAACAAAGCCGGATCCTACCGTGGTAGCACATCCATGAAAGGCAGCATTGACGTGCTGTTGACCGTGGAGAGTAAACCGCAGTCATCCAACATAGACTTTCAGACTGAGAAAACCCGTGATGAAAAACAATTGACGTTTTCAGCGTTCGCCAATTTCAGCCCGGAGCAATTTTGGTTGACCGCGTCAACGGCTGACAAGGCGCCTAAGTTTTCGAAGTCTCAGAACTTTGTTCTGCAATTCCTGTGGGAAAAGGGAGTAAGCGAGACCACCGCGATCATGGCGGCGGCAGATGTTTGTTCGGGGAATGCAGCACGGCAAGCGGTATACAACCTTGTCAGTTTGGGGTTTGTCGAGCGCACCGATAGCGGCGCAAGCACTCAAAAAGCAAGCTACGGATTGACCCAAAAAGGCAAATTAGTTTTAGACAAGTTTGGTACTGGCTTGTCTTGTCTAAACCCCCTTAAAGGGGGGTTTTAGACTACAAGTTGACTTGTAAAATAGACTAGTTTTAGACAAGTTTAGACTAATACAAGTTTGGATGAAAAACGATGGATGCAAGAGAGTTAAATCAAAATTTTGACCTGTTGTCTTTGGTAGAAAATGCCACGACCTTGAAACGTTCCGGCGCCTATCACATCGGGCCTTGTCCGCTTTGTGGGGGCGTTGACCGTTTCAACCTGAAGCGAACTGCTACCGGCTGGCGTTGGCTGTGTCGAAAATGCTCGGAGGGTCGTTACAAGACACCGATAGACTTTGTCATGCAGCGCGACGGTGTAGACTTCCGCCAGGCGTTGGAAGTCATGGGCGGCAAGATCGAACTGCAGCACGGATCTAAGCGCATCAAGCCTGCGGCGCCTGTGGTGAGTTTGCCCGATCCAGCGTGGCAAAATTCCGCCTGGCAGCGTGTAGAACGCGCTACAAGCGCGCTACGTGCTGCGCCTGGCGGGAGTGTCGCGTCTTTTCTTGATAGACGTGGCTTGACCGCTGGCACGCGTGAAGCGTTCTGGTTAGGTGCTGACACGGCCACGGATCCAGTGTCAAAACGAGCACGTCCGGCGCTTATGATGCCCTGGTGTGATCGGGACACAGTGACCGCGTTTTCATTCCGGTTTGTGGACGCGCCACTGGACGGCGAAAAGCGTTATAAAACCTATGGACAAAAAGAACACAATGCCAGGCTGTTGTTTGGACTGCAAAACACAGGCGGAGCGCGTACCCTGGTTATCTTCGAGGGTGAGATAAACGCCATGTCTGTTTGGCAGGCTGCAGCCAACGCGGGCGGGATGGATCTTGACTGTGTTTCGATCGGCGCCCAAACACCTAGTACAGTGGCGCTTGAAATGCTGCGGCGCCTATCGGCGAACTATGCGCGGCGCGTGCTGTGGATGGATGACAAGGAAATAGCCGCGTATGTTTTGGGCGTGATCGGCGCCACGACTAAGTTAATTTGCAGTCCTGTTGTTCGTGGCGTGAAGTACGATGCAAACGAGATGCTGCAAGGTGGGCTGTTGGCTGACTTCCTGCGGCGCGAACTGGCAAGCACAACTCTTTCTAGAACTAGCATTCTCATAAGCAAAGAGGTGACAAAATGACCGATAAAACACCACGAGACACACCCCAGAACGAACCTTACAAGAACCTGGTGCTGGCAACGATCCTGACCGCGGCGAAAGATGCGCGGCGCGGCGATTGGGAAGCGGGCGCCTGGCTGCTATTCGAGGGGCGATTATTGGCTGATGTGTGCGGGGTAGATTTACCAACTGTGACCGATTGGACCAACTGGATATTATCCGGTTGCCCAAAAAAAATACTAAGAAAAAATGGAGTGTGAAAAATGAAACCAAGACAACTAACAAATCAGGATATTGACGCCATAGTGGCACGAGCGGTTAAGCGCGCGATTGCCAACGCCAGGCGACCAACCAAGGCAAAGCTTGACGCATTGATTACCAAGGGCGTTAATTCTGCCAGGCGTAAATATGGCCTGCCCCCCCTGGTGGATATTGACGTTGAGGCATGGGTGAAAGAGCAAGTCGAATTGCATGATGCGTACGTGGCAGCGATCAAGAGCGGCACCCCCATAAAGCGGGCGCCATATCTGAAAAGCACGGAGGCACAACATGATTAAGCGAGAAGAACTTGACAAGAAATTATCCCTGGCGGCGGCTCGCCTGTCTGCCTTGCGAGAGAAGCAAGCGCGCGCTGTTCTGGAGGGGGAGAATGCTGGTGACCTTTCCGCCGAGGTTACCAGCGTAGAATCTGAGATTGCAGCCCTCAAAGCTGCAGTAGCGCAATATGACACCGAACAACGCGCATTGAAAGCCAAGGCATTTGAGGCAGCCAAGCGCAAGGCGGCGGCAGCCATCGAAGACTATAACCAGCGGGCAGCGACTGAGGCAGCGGAGCTGCTGAGCGCGGCCGTGCGATTATTGCGGCAGGCAGAGGATTTATACCTAGAGAGTGCGCCCCTGCACTTCGATGCTCAAAAATATGAGCTGGCTATAGATCGCCAATCTGCCCAAATTGTTGCAGCGATTACCACCCCGTTAAAGCAAAGCCTAGAAGAATTATTTAGCGCACACCACCGCGAGGCAGCCCGTAAAGCTGGCTATGTGGGGCGTGGGTTTAGGGCGTAATATGGCTTATTCTGGCGCACGGAAACGGGCAATGGCCGCTCTACTGGTATCGCGTGACGTTCGTTCTGCAGCCACGGCGGCGGGCGTTTCTGAGCGTTCGCTATGGCGTTGGCTGCAAGATCCGCAATTCACCCAGGAGCTGCACCAGGCCGAATCGGAGGCGATCAACACCGCGGCGCGGCGCCTGATTGGTCTAAGTGATCTTGCGCTAAATTTCCTGAATGATCTTCTGGAAGATCCAACCGCGGCGCCTGGCTTGCGTGTTCGTGCTGCGGATCTTGTTCTAACCACCCTGCTAAAGCTGCGAGAGTTTGCAGTTTTGGAGGCGAGAATTTCAGAATTGGAGGCGAAAGTAAAATGACTTTGGAAAAACGTATTGAGGCTCTAGAAAATAAGACGGGGTCTCAGGTTGTGGGAGTTTACACCGAAGAACCCCCGAACCCGCCAGGCCCTGTTAAGCTGGTTGGATCCGGCGAAGAATTAACCGTGGCAGCGTTTCAAGCAAAATACCCCGATGGGCTGTTAATTTGTCTGGAATATACCGACATGGAGAGTATGCCATGAACAAACGCTTATTAGACTTAGAAAGGGTCATTGGGCGCCCTGGTGACACCAGGCAGGTGTATATCTATCTGGACGAGGCAACCGGCGAAGAAAAAGCCTTTGACATTGCCACGAATAAAACACTCGATACCATCCCGCCTGACTGTGATATTTTAGCCAGGTTGGGTTTTGACATTACCAAGGTTTGATGGCGATCCGGCGCGGAGGCGTGAAATTGCGAAGTATTACCTTATGCGTATAAACGCATATACCCCCCTATGGCGGGACTAATGGCTGAATACACCCCCCGCCCGCATGGGGTAATGGCGAAAAATGCTAACTCAAGTTAGCAATTTAGAAATACACCCCCCGCTCACGTGGGTTATGGCTTATGAGAATGCCAATTCTAAATAGTTTTCTTGGAAGTGGTAAAGATGCGTTTTGAGAGTGTAACGACTTCTGTACACGAAACGGGCATTTTCGGAAAACTCGTGAAAACTGGTACACGCAATAATGCTATTCACATATTGATTACCAGCGTAACGATTTTCACGAGCTGCGCACCGTAAGAGCGTTTTTACGATGTGGTAGTATCCCCCGAAATAAACGGGTCAAGAAAGCGTAGTAAGCGCGATCTTGACCCTAACCCGAAAGCCGATGGAGCGGCGCCGGGCTACCAGAATGATAACAATTGGCAGCCCAAAACGCAAGAGTAACCGCCCCGGCAAAACGGAAGGCGGTTTTTTTTGTTATACCGCACTCGGAAAATTTACAACGTGTGGAGCTGAGAGCGCACCGCACCACATAGCCAACCCCACCCTACCGTGCGAACCGGGCATGAATTAAGACCAATGCGGGTAATGGGCGGCCTATCGTTATCAACCGGCATGGCCGGAATTAGAGACGCAAAGAAGGGAACGAACCATGAAACCACCAGAGAATTTTGTTCAAATTATCGACCGCAAGCGTTATAGCGTGAAAACTGCTACGTTGTTGGCCGGTGATGACCGTTGGGACGGTCACAATTGGGAACGATCGGGACGGAATACTTTTCTCTATCGCACCCCAGGCGGCGCCTATTTCAAAGTCACTCTTACCAAGTGGCAAGGCGAACGTGACGCGCTAACACCTGTCAGCCTGGAAGATGCAATCTCACTCTTCGAAGGCAGCTTGACAGAACACCGCGTGAGTTATCGCGAGGCGTTTCCGGGCGTCCAAGTTGAGGATGCATGAAAGCGGCGATCCTGCTACTGGTGGGCCTGTTCTGCCTGGCGTGTACTCTCACGAGCGGCGCGGCGATCATGCCCACCAGCGCACCGGCACCCACCACCACGAGCGCGCCACCCACCCAGGCAGCGACACCGACACGCGCAACCGTCACCAGCTCGCCCACCGCACCACCGGCGCGCTGTTCCGTGGCCACGAGCGTTCTTACCTTGCGGGCCGGGCCTGGCGCATCTTACCGGGCTGTTGGTTGGCTGCAGGAGGGTGAAGCCATTACCCCCACCGGCACGACTAGCGGCGCCTGGTGGGAAGTGCGCGGCGGTTGGCTATATTCAAAATATGCAAATTGCGAAAGGGAAAACCCATGAGTGAATATCACGAACTAACAGCAGCGGCGCGGGCAGAACTTTTGCGCCGGATACAACCGAACCTTAAGGCGTTGTTTGAAGCTTACGACATGCTGCAAATGCTCTTGACCGTGGACACGCATACAACCCTCACCCCCCAGGGCGAGAAGATCAAGGGAGTGCACGCGGCACGGATCCGCAAACAACTTGCGGCGTTGGAGGCTCGAAAGCCATGAGAGACAACGCAACCGCTCAAAAAGATTTTAACGATGTTATGACAAAGATTGCCAGTATTCAAGCGGCGTACGGCGTTGAGGATAGACCGCGGTACACCCCTCCCCGGCTAGGGGGCGGTAATGTCGTGAATATCGGCATGCTCTGGTATTGTCCAAGTGGCACCCTGCAGGAGCGTCTAGAGACTGCAGCGGCATACTACGCGGCCAAGTACGGAGCGCGCCCCAATCGCGTGTTGATCCACCCGGATCATAACCCACCACCTGTTATCGCTGGTTTGACTGTCCAAACAACCAAAACAATTCAAAAAAATCATTTTCTGTTAGGAGTGAACCCATGAAAGATATACTGAGCGCAATTGGTAAGATTTTAGGTCTATGCTTTGGAGCGTTGGTCATTGGTTTTACCGCCTGGTTAACCTACCTGCTGGCAGCCCGCATCATACCCGATAATACGATCCTGCAGGTGATGACCGTGGTACTTTTTGACGGCGGCGCGTTGATCTGGTTTGTGCTGTTTCTCACCCAGGCCAAAGGTACGGCGCAATGGGCGCTTGCCGGCATTGGCTTTGCAATCGGCTTAATCGGGGCGGTAATCATGGCGGCCGGCGAGCTGTTGTTAGGTCAAAGCCTGGTACTTTTGGAAGATACCAGTAGCATTGGTTGGTTGTTGGTCGCTACTGTGATCGTGGCAGCTCTGGCGCACGCGTCCTTGACCTATGCGTTTCACTTCAGCGATCCGGCAACCAAGAACCGAATCGAGAACAACCAAAAAATATCTTTGGTCGTGGAAGAGGCATATAAGACCGCACGCGCTGAGATCGACCGTCAAACGGCTGACATGGGGCGTGACCTGGCGGCAAGCCTGGTTTATCAAGCACGAGCGCAACTTGCCGCGGCAGCCCTGCCCCACCTGCGCAAGGGAAGCGAAGTTGAGACGGCCACGGCGGAGGCATTCCGTGGTGGGCTGGTTATTCCTGCCAAACCTGCGCACGCGTACGCGGCCGACACCGTCTTGGAGGCGGAAGAACCCACCCGCCCTTTATCTTCCGAAGGCGGCGCAAGATGAGCAACAACCCGGATCTAAAACCGTGTGAGTGCTGCGGCAAACTTATCTCACCGGGTCGTGATGGGAAGCGCAAGTTTTGTAATGCAGCATGCAAACAAAAACACTACCGCACCACTCGAAAGAGCGTTACGGTGACAATACAGGATAACACGGAGGCAAAAACGCCATGAACAAAACCGCTGAATTCATGATGCTTTGTGATGAGCTTGGCAAAATAGATCCACGTGGATTTAAAGAGATCAAGCTAATGGTTAGCTTTATGTATTGGCGTGACCATCATTGCCGTTTCGGCGCAACCCGGCTAGATATTATTATTGGCGCCCTGCTGTGGTGCCGACATAAGCTTTTCAAGCTGTTCGCATAGATCCGCATAGCGGGCAGTCTTGCCAAAGAAAAAAGGCAGGCATAACACGAGGTTACACCTGCCAGGTAATAGGCGGGATGTTCTCTTGACCGGGTTCATCCCGCACCACTTCTTATTGTGAATTTTTTCACTATTGCTCACAGGACGCCACAGGAGCGCCGACTTGCGATACAGGTACCTAGTGACATGTATAGCACAAAAAAACGCTCTGCGGGCGTCCTAGGGGCAAATAGGGGTACGATTTTCGACCCAGGCAAAAACGAACCTACACCTTTTCGCGTAAGCTAAAAAGGCGTCCCAAAAAGGGGGGAACCTGCCTATTTTGGGCGACCGTTGGCAGGGAACGGAGGTTATCAGTGGGGTAAAATCCCACAAGCCCGGAAGGGTGTACAGTGGCGAGAGGCGGACTTGAACCGCCAACCAAGGGCTTATGAGTCCCCTGCTCCGCCATTGAGCTACCTCGCCATCATTCAAGCGGGGGAATATTACTACCAGTTTAAATTTTTGTCAACCGTGGTATGATTCTAGCCGCGACGTAGTAATCGAATTGCTCGAAGCTTAAATCAAGGTTCTTACCAGTTCCACAGAGGAGATTTTATGACGGCACCAATCGCATTACAGCTTTATTCTATTCGTGATGTTTTAAACGAGGATTTTAGCGGTACGATCAAGAAAGTCGCCCAAATGGGATATGTGGGCGTTGAAACAGCAGGCTTCCCTGGTACAACTCCCGCCAAAGCGGCCGTGTTATTTAAAGAACTGGGCTTACAAGTATGCGCCACCCACACCCCGGCTCCGCTGGGTGATGCGCAGGATCAAACTTTACGTATGATGGCAGACCTGGGAGCGCCGCGCCTGGTTATTCCCTGGCAGCCGCCTGATCTGTTCGACAACAAGGCAGGCATTCAAAAAGTTGCCGATATCCTCAATGAATCTCACGAAATCGGCAAATCAAACGGCTTTTCGGTAGGATACCACAACCATTGGGGAGAGCTCAGGATGGTTGAAAACCGCCCGGCTCTGGCCTGGCTGCTTGATCTGGTCGCTCCCGAAGTGTTTTTTGAAATAGATTGCTATTGGGTTGAGGTCGGAGGCGTTGATCCTGTCGAATTGGTGCGCCAATTTGGTAAACGCGCCCCCTTATTGCATATAAAGGATGGATCCGCCGTGCAAGGTGAACCTATGGTGGCAGTAGGCGATGGAACGCTTGATTATCACGATATCATTGGCGCCAGCCAGGAAAACGCCGAATGGCTGATCGTGGAACTGGACAAATGCGCCACCGATGTCATGGAGGCCGTTGCCAAGAGCCAGGCATACCTCACCCGAGAAGGACTCGCACATGGAAAAGCTTAACGTTGGCATCATTGGCTGTGGCAATATCAGCGAGATCTACCTGAAAAACTGCCCGACTTTTGATACGCTGAGGGTCACCGCATGCGCCGATCTCTTGCCAAAACGGGCCAAAGCAACCGCTAAAAAGTTTGGGATCCGCGCCCTGTCGCCGGAAGAGCTATTGGCCGACCGCGAGGTAGATATCGTGCTGAATTTGACAGTACCCAAGGCACACACCGAGATCAACCTGGCAGCCCTGGCGGCAGGGAAACATGTATACACCGAGAAACCGTTCGCAACTACCCTGGCTGACGGACAAGCAACCCTGGCCGCCGCCGATGAGGCCAAGCGCTTGGTAGGCAGCGCACCAGACACATTCCTGGGTGGCGGATTGCAAACGTGCCGAAAGTTGATTGACGAAGGCGCCATTGGCGAACCAGTGGGAGCTGTTGCTTTCATGGCCAGCCACGGCATGGAAGCCTGGCACCCCGATCCCGAATTCTTCTTCAAGCCCGGCGGTGGCCCGATCCTGGATATGGGCCCCTACTATTTAACCGCGCTGGTATCCATACTGGGGCCTATCTGCCGGATAAGTGGTTCTGCTCGTATTTCGTTCCCAGAACGCGTGGTAACCAGCAAGCCGAATTATGGCAAACATATCCCAGTGGAGACGCCCACTCATATAACAGGCACGCTGGATTTTGCAAATGGCGCAGTAGCCACCTTGATCATGAGCTTTGATGTCTGGGCCCACAACTTGCCTCGGTTGGAGATTTACGGAACCGAGGGAACGCTGTCGCTGCCCGACCCAAACACGTTTGGCGGTACAATTCGCCTGTGGCAAAATGAAAAGAACTGGGTCGAGGCTGCGAACGTCTTTGGCTATACACAGAACAGCCGCGGAGTGGGCGTCGCCGACCTGGCGTTGGCAGCTCAAACCGGAAGAATACCACGCGCCAGCGGCAAGATGGCACTTCATGTACTCGAAGCCATGCTCGCGTTCGAGAAGGCTTCGAGAGTCGGAGCGTACGAAACGCTGACCAGCACTTGCGAACGCCCCGTTCCAATGGCAGCAGGCCTGGGGACAGGCGAGATTGCGTAGCTATCGATATGCCTATACTGGAGCATTTTGATATATTAGCCCCTTTATACGATCGTGTGATCCGGCCGCGTGACCCGGCGGAAATGGTCAGGCTTGCCGCGCTGCCGGTGAAAGGAGCCTTACTCGATGCAGGAGGCGGCACGGGCAGGGCAAGTCATAAACTGATAACCTATGTTGACCAGGTTGTGGTAGCCGATCTTTCGGCCGGCATGTTGC
>CAZVRZ010000020.1:23625-35653 GCA_964629965.1 uncultured Anaerolineaceae bacterium | reverse complement strand
TGTCGTGGCCCAGGGACTCGCCAGAGGTGACGAGAGCGGGTGGGAGCGGCGCAAACCGGTCGAAACCATTCTGTCGCGCACCAGCCTCGATCCCGCCTTGCGCTTTGCCGATCTTTCGGCCGGCATGTTGCAGCAGGCAGCGGCCAAAAACAACCTGATAGCGGTGTGCACCCACACAGAAGCACTGCCCTTTCGAAATCACTCCTTCGAGAGAGTTATTATGGTGGATGCGTTACACCACATCATCAATCCAGCACATACAGCCGGCGAGTTATGGCGGGTATTAAAACCAGGCGGCAGGATCGTGATCGAAGAACCCGACATTCACACATTCGCGGTGAAATTGATTGCGCTTGCCGAGAAAATTGCCCTGATGCGCAGTCACATCTTACCAGCCGCCCAAATAGCAGCCCTCTTCGCCGAACCACAAGCAACTGTCAGTGTAAAACGAGAAGAATTCACAACCTGGGTAATTGTGGACAAACCGGAGGCTTTATAGACGGCGTTGTAAAATACCGTTGATTTCCATAACCTGATTGCCATCCGTCGGCACCAGGGCATCTTCGACTTTCCGGCATATGCTGCGTAAACCTTGCAGCACTTGAGCATACGGCAAACCACCGTGTTCATAACCCTTCTTCAGGGTCTCCAGGTCGCGATCTGTTTCAGCCAGCAGGGATTCGATACTATCAATCAGCATATGCTGCCCTTTATGAGTGTGTACCTGGTGCAGCCACAGCTTCCTGGCTTCTTCCAGGCGTTTCTCTAATTCCTGCACACGGTCACTTTCAAGCAGGGCGCGCTCGGCAATCCGTCCCAACTGATCGGCCAGCGCGCTATATTCTTCGGTCAAGTCACTCAAGCTTGACACCAGTTGCAAGGCTCGCACCCGGTCACGCTTTATTCCTTGCCAACGCTTCTCAAGCATTTCAAATTGATGTATCTCATTACCCAAGCGCTGCGTAGTCGGCGGCCATTGCAATCCTTCGGGAACAAGATCCTTTACCCTTCCAATGATCTCCAGAGCTCGGGTACGCTGCTTCTCCGCTTTCCGATAACGCTCCAGTGTAGGACCAGCAATATCATCCACCGCAACCTGCGCCGATACGCATCTCTGCCAGGCATCATTCGCCGACCTCAGCCTCTGGACATGATCAGCTAACGGGAAAGTCACTTGAATGGCCTGGACACCATCGTCCAACATGACGTCGGTTGTTTTTTGAACCAGGCGGTTGACCTCGTTCAATACGGGATCATCCAGGCTAACAGCTTCATTTAGTAAGGCCAGGCTTTCCTCGAGATCGTCCCTTTTTATATCCAGATCATGATTGATCGTCTCTAACCAGGAAGACAAGTTGTGCTCAATCTTTGTTAGCAGCGCTCCAGCTTTGCGAGCTTTTTTATCCACCGTAATCTTTTCAGGATGATCCAATTCAACCAATAAATTTTGGGTTGCCAGGCGCAGTCTTTCGGGTTCTTTTCCTGCCAATTTATTCAACAGAGGATTCGCAACAACGATCGACTCGAGTTGGCCATATAGAGAATTGGCCCGGATCAGTGGATCGCGTATGCTCTGCTCGATAGACCGCATCTCATCCAAAATCGCCTTTACCTTAGCCACGGCAGGCCGGGACTTTACGTAGCCCGCATGCAGGCGGCGAATTCCTTCCAAATGCTGTGCAAGCTCCCCTTCGCGAACAACTTTGGGATGCTCCTGGTCAGGCAATAAGCGGCTATGTAACGCTGCCAAAGCCTCGATCTGCCTTTTCAATCCACTGACCGCCAGAGAACGAGGCCAGTTTTCAGGATCATATTGATTCACTGATAGCATCAACGAGAAACTGCTGCGCAGCCAGCCATTTCCTTGGACAATTTCTTCAGACGTCACCAGCTTCTGCAATTCGTCATACTGAACACAGACCAATTGATAATGTTTTTCTGCCTCCCCCAAGCGCTTTGCCAGGGCATCAAGTACATCAACGTCATCGAATAGATCTTCGATGATGCGCGACTTATCTGCCAGTCCTACTGTTTCCAGACGCATCCTGGCCATCTGTAATTCATCTTTGCTCTTCTCCCACTGGATTGGCAAAATGGGCGCGTGGGCCTGCACTTGCATGCGCTCTTCGAGAGATTCGATAGACACCGGGATGCTCTGAAGATTCTGTGCCAGGTTTGCATATTCAGTTCTCCAATCATCCACCCGGTTTAAAAGCTTTTGGATCGTCGGAGCTGCACTGGTTAACAGACGATACACACGAGAAATCTGCTCTTTTTCCAAATCAACAGACGCGCTGAGTGCTTCTTTAGAGAAGAAAATAACAGGGATTTGACCCAAGAGCGTTGCCTCCCAATTTCGAGCAGCCTGGACAGCCCCATCGAAAGTATCTCCTTCCAATCCATGCTCTCGTAATTCGCCAAGAATATGCAGTGCTTCTTTTATATAAGACAATATCTGCTGACTCTGGGCGGCAATCACCTTGCCATAATCGATCAGCCGATCCGCCAATTTTCTCGACTCGGCAATCCAGGTTTCGGACTGGTCTACAGATATCTGCAAATCATCTACCATAGAACGCCGAGCCCACCAATCATAAGGAAAGGATAATGCGCCTTTCCAATCTACTTTTTCACTAAGCTTCACCTGGCGATAAAGCTCGCCATATTCCTGATATGCATCCTGTAAGGAACTATCAACACGGACAAGCTGTTCCGAAAGAGATTGAAACAGGGTGCCAAAAGGCTCCGGATCGTCAACGCTAAAACGAGCGCTTTCCCGGCGGATACGAGCGCTATCGCTCTGCAAAGAACGCAAACGATTACGCACCTCGGCCAAGTTTTGAAGAACATACAGCCGCCATGTTCTTACCAATACGAACAAGGTCATGGCTAGTAACATCAACAGAAGCAGCACAAAACCAAGGATTGACGAGAAATTGTCCATTGCATTAATTATATCCAGAACAAAAAAGGCGGCAAACGCCGCCTTTTACTTTCATCCAAATAACTTCGTAAACCGACCATTATGCAATCGAATCAGTATTCTTCGTCGTCGATCCAGAGTTCTTCATCTTCCTCTTCAGCATCGGTTTCTTCCCACTCCTCCAACTCTTCCTCGTCCTCCTCCCAATCATCTTCCACCTCAACATCCTCGGCACGGGAAAACGTCATACAACCCATGTCTGGATCAATCTCAACTGCCGCCGCACCGCAATATCCATCATCCAAAAAGACACAATCCACATAATGACAACGAATCCGGGGCATGAAATCCTCCTTAGTTATTGTTTACAACATCAGCCTGGATAAACGAGTCTGATTGCGGGGAGATTATACCAAAGAGTTTAAATTTGGCAACAGTAACAAAGGCGAATTATTTATCCTGGTCTTAATCGAGAAGCCTCGAAAACGTTCGGAAGGGTTTCAATACGCGCCAGGATACGCGTCAATTGTTCCACATCTCGCACCTCCAAAACCAGGCGGCAATCCGCCTGTTTGGTCTTGTATTTGCTGGAAGTCTCGGGCTCCACTACGCCGATCTGAACGTTTCCCATGTTAATACCTTCATTTGTGACCAGGTTGGAGACATCTTTCGTCAAGCCCTCTCGATCATAAGCTTTCACGCGCACCAGAACAGGGTAAGTGCGTTTGGGCTCGCCCCAGCTTACTCTCACCAAACGCTCGCGGTCCTTTGAGCGTAAAATATTAGGACAGTCTGTTCTGTGGATCGTGGCGCCCCGTCCACGCGTAATATAACCAATGATGTCGTCCCCGGGAACCGGATTGCAACACCGCCCCATCGTAGTCAATAAGCCCTTCAATCCCAGCACCGAGATTGCGTCCGTGCTCTGAATGCCAGGCTGGAGAACAATGGCGCCAAACTCTGTGCCATCCTCGTCTTTTTCGCCTTCCATTAGAACGTTGGCGATTTTCGCCATAGATAGATCGCCGGTGCCAACCGCAACCATCATGTCATCCACAGACCGGTATTCGAGCTTGCGAGTGAGATGTTCGTAATTCACATCCTGCACACCCAAGCGATGCAATTCGCGATCGAGCGCATCACGTCCCTGGGTAATATTTTGCTCGCGGTTCTGGTGTTGGAAATAATGCCGGATCTTAGTGCGGGCGCGTTGAGTCTTCACCATGCCGCAATCAGCATTCATCCAATCGCGGCTAGGGCCGCCGCGCTTGGCAGTAAGAATTTCAACTTGATCGCCCGTTTTTAATTGGTAATCCAACGGCACCAGCTTGCCATTGATCTTGGCGCCTCTACAGCGATGACCAATATCGGTATGCACATGATAGGCAAAATCGATCGGGGTCGAACCAACGGGCAGATCGATCACGTCTCCTTTGGGAGTAAAAACGTAGACACGCTCATCAAAGAGATCACTCTTTAAACTATCAACAAATTCGTTAGCATCCTGAACATCTTTTTGCCATTCCATCAGCGAGCGGAACCAAACTACCCGGCGTTGAAAACGAGCAGTATCCTCCTTGTAACGCCAGTGAGCAGCAATGCCCAGCTCTGCATTTTGATTCATCTCAGGATCACGGATTTGAACTTCCAATGTTTTGCCATCATCATAAACAACCGAGGTGTGCAGTGACTGATAAAAATTGTCTTTAGGCGCAGCGATATAATCATCGAACTGGGTGGGAATAGGACGCCAATGTGTATGGATGACTCCCAAAGCAGTGTAACACGTAGAACTGTCAGGAACGATGATGCGCACACCGCGAATATCATGCACCAGGTCGAAAGGAACGCCCTTGCGCATCATTTTTTTATAAATCGAGTAGATGTGCTTTGGGCGTCCAGTTATCTCCGCTTTGATTCCCGCCTCATCAAAGATGGCCTTGAGGCGCTCAATGATCCCCTCCATCTCCTTCTCGCGATCCAGCCTGCGATTCATCAGGTTGAGGGAAATTTCACGATATTTAGCGGGATTCACATAACGAAATCCCAGGTCTTCTAAATCCCATTTGATTTGCCAGATGCCCAGGCGATTAGCCAGGGGAGCAAAAATATCGAGCGTTTCCTGAGCAATTCGACGGCGCTTCGCTTCTGGCATGTGGCTTAAGGTGCGCATGTTATGTAAACGATCAGCCAACTTGATGAAAACGACTCGCACATCATCACCCATCGCAATAAAAGTCTTGCGCAAAGTTTCCTTCACCAAATCGTATCGCCGGCTAGAGGCCAATTGTTCGAGTTCGGTTTCGGGATCTGGCAAGCCTCTGCGTTCTGCTAGGTTGCGCGCCTCCATTTCCCGGATCTCGTCTTCCTGATGCTGGTCGCCACGAGAAACACGTGGAAGTTGAGTCAGTTTTGTTACCCCATCGACCATCTTCGCCACATCAGCGTTAAAATCTCTGCACAGATCCGCCAGGGTAACGGTGGTGTCCTCAACAGTATCGTGCAACAACCCGGCTGCGACCACTTCGGCCGGCACACACATTTCAGCCAAGATCATGGCTACCGCGATGCAATGATTAACATATGGCTCACCCGAGACTCGCTTTTGATGCTTATGGGCGGCATCAGCAATACGGTGAGCCCTAATAATTAATTGGCGATCGGTCGGAGAATAATAATCCGGAAGAATATCTAAGAGGTCGTTAACATTCATAGGATTCTCACTAATTTTTCAAATCTATGCCAATAAGTCAGAACATTCAAGTATAATCATACTGATTAAAGTAGCGAGTTGAAAACAACTGGACGCCATATATTAATCTGCAAGCCTGTGCCAAAAAGGCTATTTTATCGTGAGGTATTTAATCATTAACGGTAACAGATTTTCACAATATTTGCAATCCCCCAAAACTCTCATGCTGCATGTTTGAACAATATCTACTCAAGGACTAATCCATAGCAGAAAAGCGCCGGAGGTTTGAATGACTCAATTGGGAAATCCGCCTGGCAACACCAGGAAACGCAGTAAAATTCGCTGGATCGATATAAAAGAAAACATCACCGGATACTTGTTCGTTTTCCCGGCGGTATTGTTGATCGGCTTATTCGGTCTCTTCCCAATTGGCTATGCTTTCTACATGAGTCTACATAAGTGGCAGGTGCGCAAGGGAGCTTTCATTGGCGCCGGAAATTACACAAAGGCCATAGGCGATTGGCAAGGGGCACTGATCTTTATCGCTGGTTTCTTGTTGATGGCTGCTGCATACTGGTTGTGGAATTCGGCATTTCGCAGCCACAAAACCTGGATCCAGGCCACACGCATCGCAGCGGCATTAGTGCTCATCGGCGCCTTTTTCGTAATCTCGATAGGCTGGGGACAAATGGAAGCCAAAGGAGATGATGATTTCCTGGCATCTCTACCGATCACACTATTTTATTCAATAGGAACCGTGCCGGCTGAGCTAGGGCTAGCATTGATCCTGGCGTATGTGCTTTTCCAAAGAATTAAAGCAAAAGAGTTTTTCCGGATGCTGTACTTTTTGCCTTACATCACACCGGTCGTGGCAGCCGCCGTGATCTTCCGCTCCATTTTCAGTTCGAGAGAAACTTCAGTTGCGAATATGCTCATAGGATACCTGGGCGTCGCTCCCAAGAAATGGCTGTTCGAATGGCGTCCATTTATCGATACTTTCTTCGGGCTGAAACTGAGCGAAATGGATTTGCCATCTCTCTTAGTTGGTCCAAGCATGGCGCTGATTTCTATTACCTTTTTCGGCATCTGGACGTATGTGGGGTATAATACGGTGATTTTCTTAGCAGGTTTGGGTTCAATTTCTCACGAACTCTACGAAGCAGGAGAGATCGATGGGGCCAACAAAGTGCAATTATTCCGCTACATCACCTTGCCGCTTCTATCGCCAGTGACTTTTTATCTCGCTCTGATTGCCTTTATCGGCACATTCAAGGCGTTCAACCATATTTACGTGATGCGTGTGGCGTCTGCTCAAGGCACCGTGGATACCACCAGCATCTTCATATTTGATACTTTCTACAAAGCCAATCAATATGGGTATGCCACAGCCCAGGCGATCATTTTATTCTTTATCATCCTGGCATTAACAATAGTGCAAAATAAAGTTTTCGGCGATAAGGTGTTCTATGGCTAATACGACACAACGCAACGCACAAACAACCGCCGGTCGTTTGCTAAGTCGCATTTCAAAACCACTGATCACCCAGGTGGTCATGTACTCCATCCTGATCGCCGGCGCAGTGGTGGCGATATTCCCGTTTTTCTATATGGTATCGACATCGCTTATGACCCTGGGCGAGACCATCAATCGACAATGGCTGCCTAAAGCCCCTCAATTCTCTAACTATACAGAGGCCTGGGAGCAGGCCAAGTTTTATAAATATTTTATGAATTCTGTCATCATCACCCTGGTGACGCTTGCGGGACTTCTGTTCACTTCCACCCTGGCAGCTTACAGTTTTGCGCGGATCAAATTTTGGGGACGTGAGATTATCTTTACAATTTTGCTCAGCACCATGATGATTCCAGAATCCGTTACCATGATTCCAAACTTCTTGATGATCAAAGGATCCATCGTGCCGTTACCCGGCGGATCGTGGCTCAATAAACTGCCCGCCTTAACAATCCCCTTTATGGCCAATGTATTCAGCATTTTCCTGCTGAGACAGTTCTTTATGAAAATTCCCGAGGAATATTGGGATGCTGCCAGATTGGATGGAGCAGGCCATTTGAGATATCTTTTGCAGATCGTTATTCCTATGAGCAAGGCACCAATTTTAACTGTGGTCATCTTCTCGTTTATTGGATCCTGGAATGCTTTCCTGTGGCCTCTATTGGTAACCACGACCCAAACCTGGCGGCCTTTGATGGTAGCCTTGAACACGTTTGTATCAGAAGCCGGACCAGAAACACAGCTATTAATGGCCGGCGCTGTGATTACGATTATTCCGATCCTCATCCTGTATTTCTTCACACAGAAACAATTTACAGAAGGAATTGCGACGTCAGGCATCAAAGGATAACAAAGGAGGTGATATTACCGAGGAATATTTAGTTTGATAGCTAAGTTAGATTGGATATTGAAAATAACCATTTTTGGAGGAGAAATTTGATGAAAAAGAATACTATGTGGATCAGCCGTATCCTGGCTATCGCGATCGTCATTTCGATCGTCCTGACAGCCTGCACACCGGCCGCAACACCTACGGCAACAGAAGTTAAGCAAGAACCCACGAAGGCTCCGGTAGCACAGGAACCCGCCAAGGTCGAGCCCACTGCTACCAAGGCAGTTCTGGCAACCGAAGAAATACCCGATCCATTGGCAGATGTAGATCCCAGCGGGCAGACCGTGATGTTCTGGCACCAACATACCAAGGAACGCGAAACGGCTCTATTAGAGATCGTTGAGGAGTTCAACAAGACCAACGAATGGGGCATCAACGTGGTTGCGGAATATCAAGGCAGCTACAACGATATCTTCAACAAGATGCTA
The DNA here is from genome assembly GCA_964629965.1 of uncultured Anaerolineaceae bacterium. Taxonomy (GTDB): domain Bacteria; phylum Chloroflexota; class Anaerolineae; order Anaerolineales; family UBA4823; genus CAZVRZ01. Next base: position 27,205 of record CAZVRZ010000020.1, on the reverse strand, counting down.
ACATTCATCAACACCCCGGATGTGCCGAATCTGGTGGTTGCCTACCAGAACCAGGCTGCCACCTATCAGTTGGCAGAAGCCATGGTAGACATGAACCCGATGGTCGAAAGCCCCAAATGGGGTCTATCTGAAGAAGAACAGGCAGATTTCTTCCCCGGCTTCTTCACGCAGGATGTGTTCCCGACCTTCGGCAATGCTCGCCTGGGCTTTCCTCCCAACCGTTCTATGGAAGTGATGTATTACAACAAGGATTGGCTAAAGGAACTGGGCTATGACGCCCCGCCCGCCACTCCCGAGCAATTCAAGGAAATGGCCTGCAAAGCAGCCAAACAGCCTTTCAGCAAAGCTACATCCGAAGGCAGCATGGGTTATGAACTCAGCATCGATGCTTCTCGCTTTGCTTCCTGGGCCTTCGCCTTCGGCGGCGACGTGTTTGATTACACGAAAGAAGAATTCTCCCTGGATAACGATGCCACCAAAGCCGCTATGGCTTTCTTGCAGGATCTGTTCAAGAACGGCTGCGCCACCATTGTGACCGAGAGCTACGGCGATCAGACCGACTTCGGCGCAGGAAAACTGCTCTTCTCGATCGGTTCAAGCTCTGGCCTGCCTTTCTACGGAAGTGCAGCCAAAGAAGGCGCCGGCTTCGATTGGAGCGTAGCTGCCATTCCCCATACAACTGTCGATCCGGTTATGAATATCTACGGCGCCAGTGTCAGTATCCCCAAGAGCACGCCTGAACAGGAATTGGCCGCCTGGTTGTTCGTAAAATACTATACCAGCACAGATGTCCAGACCAAATGGGCAAAGGTCAGCCAGTACTTCCCCGTGCGCGCCAGCGTGGCGGAGGGTATGGGCGATGTCTTCACTCAAGATCCAGCCTACAAGATTGCCTTTGATATGCTGCAATACGGCAAGTACGAGCCGCCAGTCCCGGGCTATGATTTCGTGCGTGTTATGATCAACGAAGCAATGGCTGCTATCGCGGACGGCGCAGATGTCAACAGCACACTGCAAAAGCTAAATACCGATGGTAATGCCAGCCTGGCCGAACAAATGTCCATGGTTCCCGAATCTCCCGATCCATGGGTACGCGAGAAGGTTGACCCCTCCGGCCAAAGCATCAAATTCTGGCACAATCATACCAAGGAACGCGAAACAGCCCTGCTCGAAATCGTTGACGAATTTAACAAAACCAACGAGTTTGGCATCACGATGGTTGCCGAATACCAGGGCAGCTACAATGATATCTTCAATAAGATGCTCCCCATCTTGAATACAGATGAAGTGCCCGACCTGGTGGTTGCTTACCAGAACCAGGCTGCTACTTATCAACTGGCAGACTCCTTGTTGGATATGACCTCCCTGGTCAACAGCTACAAGTGGGGCCTGACCACTGCGGAGAAGAAAGACTTCTTCTCGGGTTTCTTTGCGCAGGATATCTTCCCCAACTTCGGCAATGCTCGCCTGGGCTTTCCTCCTAACCGTTCCATGGAAGTGCTGTACTACAACATGGATTGGTTGAAGGAATTGGGCTACGATGCCCCGCCCACCACTCCCGAGCAATTCAAGGAAATGGCCTGCAAGGCAGTCGAGCAGCCCTTCAGCAAAGCCACCTCCGCAGGCAGCATGGGTTATGAACTCAGCATCGATGCTTCCCGCTTTGCTTCCTGGACCTTCGCTTTCGGCGGTGACGTGTTCGACTATAAAGCCGGACAGTATACTTATGACAGCGAAGCAGCTGTTGCAGCCTGGACTTTCCTGCAGGATCTGTTCCAGAGCGGCTGTGCCGCCATCGTGACCGAGAACTACGGCGATCAGACCGATTTCGGTGCAGGAAAACTGCTCTTCGCAGTCGGTTCAAGCTCTGGCCTGCCATTCTACGGTAGTGCGGCCGAAGAAGGCGCCGGCTTCGAGTGGAGCGTGGGCGCAATTCCTCACACGAGCGAAAACCCTGCCATGAATGTGTATGGTGCCAGCGTCTCGATGCCAAAGACCACCCCCGAGCGCGAACTAGCTACCTGGTTATTCCTGAAGTATTACACCAGCCCCGAGGTACAGGCCAAGTGGGCTATCGTCAGCAATTACTTCCCGGTGCGCGCCAGCGTGGCAGAAAACCTGACGGATTACTTTGCAGAGAATCCCACCTACAAGACGGCTTTCGATCTGCTGCAATACTCTAAGTTTGAGCCGCCTACAGCCGGCTACGACTTCGTACGGTCAAAAGTCGGTGAAGCCATGGCCGCCATCGCTGATGGCGCCAATGTGGCCGAAACACTAGCCGCCTTGAATGAAGAGTCAAACGCCATCCTTGCGGAGCAAATGGCTACTACGCCGTAATAACAACACCTTTTTATTTCCCCGCTCTTCCCGCAAGAAGAGCGGGGATTTTTTATTCTCAATGACGAATAACAGGCAATATTAAACAACTGTCTCAACAACCTGATAAAGATAAGCCGGTCCCCTTTTCCCCACCTTGTTGAGCAGGCCGGCCTGGCGAAGGCAATAGGCCATCTTGCTTGCCAAACGAGGCGAACACTTGAGGCAGTTAGCCAGGCTGCGAACAGTAAAAGGCTGCAAGATATTCGCGGGAAGGAGCCGGGCGTAATCATCCAATGCTTGAAAAGTGAATATTTCCTTGACGGCTAACAGTTTACGATCATCAATACTCCACCTCTTCCGGCGCCAGCTGCCCAATCCATCATTCTTCCAAATCACCTCGTCAGCCACCAGAACGATATCGAGCGAAAAACGCTCGTTCCCCAAAAACGCCGGAATGCGCATCAGCTCATCAAACGCATCGATAAGGCGGCCTTTGCGCGGGGATTTCCGGCGCGAGAGGACGACGCCTTCGTTATCTATGCGCACTATCCATCTCTCACCAGCCACAGGATAAACCAGTCGAACAGAATGATCCTGCAATAAAAATGCCAGCTTCTTCCGGATACTGGCAAACCCTCGGGTCTGAATTTCGATCAATTCATTCCCGCGCACGATATCAACAACATATCCATCTACTATTTCTTCTTGGAAATCACCGGCATGGGTATAATATTTTTTTAGATCCGCATGTAAGGATGTTTCCTTTAGTAAGCCAATGCCCGGCATCGCTAACTCCATCTGCACAGTCTCAGCACCCACTCACATTCTACTACAGTTGCGTAAACCCATTCTACATTATAAAATGAGGTAAATATCTCAATGGCAACAGGAGGCAGTATGTTCATTATCGCAGAGCTAAAAACCAGTACGGGAGAGCTTCTTTCGGTAATTCAGGTCAACCCAAAAGATTTTAAAACAGGCTCTAAGGGCTATTATGCAAACGCAAAAACAGAAATAGACGGCAAAAAATATCAAATCCAGGTGCAGTTAGTAGAAATTGGCAGCAAGATTAAGCCAGACGAAACAAAGGAATAGACATGTGCGGCAGATTCACGCTTACGGTAGACCCGGCAGAATTACGAGAGATCTTCCCGGACTTGAAAATACCCGATCATATCCAGCCAAGATACAATATCGCGCCAACGCAGCCCGTGGCAGTGATCGCCAATACAGGTAAATTCGAGTTGGATTATTTTCG
>CAZVRZ010000020.1:0-23615 GCA_964629965.1 uncultured Anaerolineaceae bacterium | reverse complement strand
CATCCTGGGCGAAAGACCCGGAGATCGGAAACCGGTTGATCAACGCCCGAGGCGAAACCCTGGCAGAAAAACCATCCTTTCGGAGTGTCTACAGGCGCAAACGCTGCCTGATCTTGGCAGATGGTTTTTATGAATGGCAGCAGCAGCCAGGCTTGAAAAAGAAGATCCCATTTTATATCCACCTGAAAGACCACAAACCTTTTGCCTTCGCTGGATTGTGGGACCTGTGGTTTGCACCAGATGGATCCGAGGTGTACAGCTGCGCCATCATCACTGCACAGCCCAACGAATTAATACAGCCCATTCACAACCGTATGCCGGTTATTTTACCAGAGGCAGCACGGATGGCATGGCTAGCATCCGAAGAAAAATCTCCAAAAGTACTCGATCCATTCATCCGCTCGTACCCAGCAGCAGATATGACAGCGTACCCAGTTTCCAGTCTCGTAAACAGCCCGAACAACGACCTGGCTGAATGTATCCAGCCGGCAATGCATCTGTGATTCCACCGGAGCGTTTTTTAACCGATTCTCTGCGCTCATCGCCTTGGGGTGGAAGCATGACACGCGTCATGGCAGCCGCAATTAGGGCAGCAGAACCGGCGACGGCTGTGAAACGCTTTCTTCACCGCACAGGGGATACGCTTTATGCGGGCGAGCGTTCTTATCAGCTCAAAAAATTCGAGCACATCTATTTAATCGGAGCCGGAAAAGCCGGAGCGCCTATGGCCGAAGCAGTGATAGAGATATTGCCTAATCGGATTGCGGCCGGCGCCATCATTGTAAAATACGGTTACGCGCAAAGTTCGCCTGAGCTGAGGAACATTTGCCAGGTCATCGAGGCAGGCCATCCTATTCCAGATCAACAAGGCGTTGCCGGCGCCCAAGAGATCCTGCGAATACTGAGTGGTGCAAACGAAAACGACCTGTTTATTTTTTTGATCTCGGGAGGTGGATCAGCTTTGTTGACGGCCCCCGCACCCGGAATAACCCTGGAGCAAATACAAAACCTGACAGACGAATTGTTGAGATGTGGTGCGTCCATACAAGAAATCAATATCTTGCGCAAGCACCTGGATGTGGTCAAGGGCGGCGGAATGGCCGCGGCAACATCGGCTCAGATCGTTTCGCTGGTTCTTTCGGATGTAGTGGGTGATCCACTTGACTTGATCGCTTCGGGGCCAACCGCGCCAGACACATCCTGCTTCCATGATGCATGGGATACTCTTGCTAAGTATCACTTACAAAACAAAGTACCCAGAGCCATTTGCGACAGAATCTTACAAGGGATCGAAGGAAAAATCCCCGAAAACCCGCACAAAGATCATGTGATCTTCAATAAGGTGCATCACGTGATTGTAGGCAACAACTACCTGGCTGGACAGGCTGCGCTCAACCAGGCGCAAGAAGAGGGATACAAGAGTTTGTTCCTGAGCTCACATTTTCAAGGTGAGGCACGTGAATTGGGACGTTTTATCGCCGCAGTTGCCCAACAAGTTCACGAAACGGGACAGCCCATCTCCAAACCTGCGTGCATCGTTGCAGGCGGCGAAGCGACCGTGACACTACACGGATCAGGTAAAGGAGGCAGAAACCAAGAAATCGCCTTGAGCGCGGTCGACTCCCTGGCAGGCCTGCCAGGGGTGACGCTCGTTACCCTGGCAACCGATGGGGGCGACGGGCCCACAGATGCAGCAGGAGCCGTTGTGACAGGCACCACGCTGGAACGGGCGCTGGCGGCAGGCTTGCGTCTCAAAGATCATTTAGATAATAACGACTCTTATCACTTTTTTGCAGAGTTGGGCGATCTTTTAAAGCCTGGCCCAACTCAAACCAATGTAAACGACTTAATTCTACTTTTCATCAAATAACCTGTGTCACCGATTCTTATTCGCATTTTGGAAATCATCCTCGCCCAACCACACCTGTAGTAAAATGACAGTATGAATCCAAAAGATATTATTACTGGAATTCGTTTTATTGGCATCTCCACGGCTTTGAGAACTTTTCGATATAGTGTGTACCGGGATAATATCGAAAAGCGATATCAAAAAATCACCGCAGCCAATGAATTACAGATATCTCCAGGCAGCCTGATCAGTCACCAATCTGTGTCAAAGGGAATCGCCTTTCGCTTTGAGCGAGCGTCCATGACGATAGAGGTATTGGCTAGCGACCTGATCCGAGTGACATGGGAACCCGGCAAAGTCTGTTATCCATATGCTATCGCAAAAGCCGACTGGAATGGTTATCCATTTAAGCATAAATCAACCGACGAAAAGCACACCATCGAAACCGGCGATATTCAAGTGGATATCTTCACTGATGGCAGCATACACTACAAAACCCCCACCGGGAAACTACTAAGAGAGGAAGTACCCCCAGAACGCAAGGGCAACGCCTGGATACACCGCGTCCTGCTAGAACCAACTGCTCATTTATATGGGCTGGGAGAACGCGCCGCGCCTTTGAATTTGCGCGGTGGATCGTATCTTAATTGGAACCGTGATCCTAACGGTAGTTATAGCTCCGGTAACGATCCTATATATTTATGCATCCCCGCGTACAGTGAGATAAACACTACCGGAGGATATTTTATCTTTTATGAGAATCCTTACCCGTCTCTCTTTAAACTCACTGAAACTGCCGAAGTGTTGCTGGAAGATGGAGCTTTGCGATACTATTTCATTCCCGGTTTTCCAGAACAGACTCTCAAGCGATATACCGAGCTGACCGGGCGCGCTGCCCTGCCGCCGCGCTGGGCGCTTGGCTATCACCAAAGTAGATGGGGATACAAAACCGAGCAAGATATCCGTTCGATCGTATCACGCTTTGAAAACCACCAACTGCCCATCAGTGCTATCCATTTGGATATTGACTATATGGATGGTTTCCGTGTCTTTACGATCAATAAGCAAGGATTTCCTGACCTAAAAAAGTTGTCACAAGAGTTGGAGGCCAAGAACATCAAACTTGTGGCCATCTTAGATCCAGGCGTAAAAAAAGACAAGAAATATCCTTTATACCAACAAGGTTTGGAGAAGGATTATTTTATTCTTGATCCGCGCGGTAAACCGGTAGAGGGGATTGTTTGGCCAGGAGAAGCTTTATTCCCAGATTTCACCAAACCGGAAGTGCGCGAATGGTGGGCTGAACAATATAAAACGCTGATCGACGAGGATGTTGCGGGTTTCTGGCACGACATGAATGAACCCGTAACCTTTGTCGCCTGGGGAGATAATCGTTTGCCTCTGTCGAGCCGTCACAACATCGAAGGACTGGAAGGCGATCACCACCAGGCGCACAACATTTATGGACTATTGATGGCACGTGCCGGGATCCAGGGGATTACAAAACATCGCCCGGAAAAGCGGCCATGGATCGTGAGCCGTTCCGGGTGGGCCGGCATCCAGAAATATGCCTGGAATTGGACAGGGGATACGGAAACATCATGGAAAGTCCTCCACCAAACGATAGCCACCGTCTTGGGATTGGGATTGTCCGGACAACCGTTTAGCGGACCGGATATTGGCGGATTTAGCGGCGCACCTTCGCCAGAGTTGTATGTTCGATGGTTGCAATTAGCCAGCTTTCTACCGTTCTTCAGAACTCACTCCGCCAAGGGAACTCCACCGCGCGAGCCATGGACTTTTGGCGAGTCCGCCTTAACCATTGCGCGGAAATATATCGAACTACGGTATAAACTGATGCCATATATATATACCCTCGCCTGGGAAGCCAGCCAAACTGGAGCACCATTGGCCAGGCCGCTGTTCTGGGACGAGCCAATGACAACCGAGCTGCAATCCATTGACAATGCATTTCTCTTGGGAAATAGTCTCTTGATCGCCCCCATCATCCGCGAAGGAATGACCAGTCGGAATGTTATCCTGCCTTCGGGCTGCTGGTATGATTTTTGGGACGAAAAATTTCACACGGGGGGTAAAATGATCCAGGCCAAAGCGCCCCTGGATACGATGCCGATTTACGTTCGAGGCGGCAGTATCCTACCGTTACAAGAAGACTCATCACACCTGGCATTACACTTTTATCCGCCGCACCTCTTGGGTGGTTACCACCAGCACCCATTGCAACTATACTCAGATGCGGGTGACGGCCCGATACGCGACACGAAAGACTGGCGTTTGGACACCTTCGATATATCTCTTTCGGGCGGAGTAATCACAATCTCTCGTCGCAACCAGGGTGAATTCCCCTTCCCATACGAGCATGTCCATCTCCACGTACACGGCGTTCCTGCAAGTCAGACCTGGATCGATGGAAAGCAAGTCAGAATAATTGACAATGCAGTCAGCGTGGGATTATTTGACAAATTGCGACTGGTATTTAAGAGTTGATCTGCTTACGGAACCTTAACTAGCAGGCCCTTTAAATAAGTTCCTTCAGGAAAGCTCAAGGCAACCGGATGATCGGACGCCTGGTGTAAATAACCGACAACCTGCGCCTGCACATGAGCATCCAGGGCTGCTCCTGCGATAACTTTCTGGAACAGATCAAGATCCATGGCTCCCGAACAAGAGAAAGTGACCAGGATGCCCCCGGGACGCAATAATTTCAACGCCAGTAAGTTAATGTCTTTATAACCCCGCGCCGCTTGTTGAATCTGCGATGCCGTATGAGCAAATTTGGGTGGGTCTAAGATGATCAGATCGTATTCTCTACGGCGATCGCGCATCTCGCGTAGATATCGAAAAACATCCCCTTGCTGCCAATCGATCCTCCCAGACAAGTTATTTAAGGCGCTATTTTTCTCGGCCATCGTCAGCGCATCTTGCGAAGCATCCACAGAGGTAACCTCAGCGGCGCCATTCCTAGCTGCGTAAATCGAAAACGCCCCGGTATAGCAAAAACAATCCAAAACGCTGCGTTCTCTGGCCAGTTCGGCAACGATTTCTCGATTCTTCCGTTGGTCCAGGTAAAAGCCGGTCTTATGTCCCCTGCGAATATCCACCCAGAATTTCAAATCATTCTCTTCAATTAATACCTGGTCGGGAGGCTCGCCGCCGTATAGCGGACCGGTTCGCTCAGGTAAGCCCTCCAACTGCCGCACATCCACATCGGAACGCTCGTAGACAAAATGGATATTATCAAGCTCACTCACCAGGTCCACCAGCGTTTCACGCCAATGCTCGACGCCAGAAGTCAAAAACTGTACTACAGCGACATCATCATAACGATCAACGATCAGTCCAGGCAACTCATCCGATTCACCGTGCACAAGCCGGGCGCCTTGCCCAAGCCGGCAAGAATTGGGGCGGGCAGCGACCGCCCGCTGTAAGCGCTGGCGAAAAAACTCTCGGTCAATGATCTCTTCCCGGCGCCACGACCAGACTCGGGCTGTTATTTGTGAAGTGGCACTATAGGATGCCCAGGCGATAAACTGATCCTCAGAAGTAAGAATGGCAATGGTGCCCCCGTTGACAAGATCGCCTCGTACAGATTGAACGGCCCCGGAAAAAATCCAAGGATGGCGTCTCAACAGAGATTTCTCGCGCCCGGATTTCAAGACGATCGAAGGCAACAAATCCAAGGTCTCTCCACTTATGCAAGGATACCGGTCTCGTGTCCGGCAGCCCCAATGATATCCATGGCATGCTCAATCTCATCAGGTTCATGGGAGGCAGTAACCGTGGCGCGTAAGCGAGCCAAACCCACAGGCACCGCCGGCGATACAACCGGCAAGACAAAGACATCCCTCATTTGAGCATAACGCGTCATGGCATAGGCAGCCTCATCTGCGCCGCACAGTACCGGTACGATAGCAGTTTCAGTCATCATCGTATCAAAACCGCGCGCTTTCAAACCACCGATGAACTGGTCGGCATTGGCTCTCAGCTTTTCGATCCGCCAGGGCTCATCCAAAATGACCCGAAAAGCTTCCAGGGAAGCGGCCGCCTGTGCAGGAGGCAACGCAGCCGAGAAGATGTAAGCGCGGCTGGTATGGCGCAGGAATTCGATCATATCTTTCTTCCCTGCCACATAACCGCCTACAGAAGGGATCGTTTTACTTAATGTGCCCATCTTAATATCGACAACGTCTGGCATGCCAAAATGCTCTTCGATACCACGGCCTGTTTTGCCCAAAACGCCAACGGAATGCGCCTCATCGATCATCAACCAGGCGCCATACTGATGACACAATTCCACTACCTTGGGAAGATCAAGGATATCACCGTCCATACTAAAAACAGCGTCGGCGACAACTAACTTGGCAGCGCTGGCGGGAACTTGCTTCAGGCGGATTTCAAGGGCTTCCATATCGTTATGGCGAAAACGAACAAATTTTGCGCCAGACATCAGACAGCCATCCACAATACTGGCGTGGTTCAGTTTATCCGAAATAACATAATCTTCCCGCCCAACGAGGGTTGAGACAACCGTTAGATTCGTAACGTAGCCGGAAGTGAATGTAATGGCAGCCTCCGCGTGTTTGAAATCTGCAATTGTTTCTTCCAGCTCGCGATGCAAATTTAAGGTACCAGCCAGGGTGCGTACACCATGAGTCCCAGTGCCATACTTATCCACGGCGGCCTTCGCAGCCGCATTGATCCGGGGATGCCCCACCAATCCAAGGTAGCTATAGGAAGCAAACATACCCATTTCGCGATTGTTGACCACAACCCGTGAACTCCCCCGTAACTCACTGATAGGTTGGTTATAAAAATACAAATTCACATCACGCATCGACTGAACACGATCTTTCATTGCCTGGATACGTCGTGTAATACCATCTTGTTTCTGCTCGTAGCTCATTTTTCTTCTCCTGTATAAATGATAATTATTATGATAACGCAGAACACGATCAAAACGATAATGCTCCAGATGCCAAGGATAACAACCCCGCCTCATCGAGGATGGGCACATTAAGCGCTTGCGCCTTGGTCAGTTTGGAGCCTGGGTTTTCACCCAACACTAAATAACTCGTTTTCTGGCTAACCGTGTCGGTCACCTTTCCCCCATGCAATTCGATCAGCGCCCTGGCTTCTTCGCGAGTCAATCCAGGTAAAGTGCCTGTAATCACAAAAGTTAAACCCGACAATACCAGAGAGGCCCCTTCAGGGCCCTTCACTTCCTCGTGCCGACTGGGCCAAACACCCACCTGCTTTAGTTTTTCCAATAGAGACTTGTTCTTAGGTTGTGCAAACCAATCCACAATGGCCTGAGCAATATTAGGGCCAACACCCTCGATCCGCTGTAAATCTTCCGCCGAAGCAATAGAAAGCATATCGAGATCCATATAATGCCTGGTTAGATCGGATGCCATCGCTTCACCCACGCCGCGAATACCCAAGGCGTTGACCAATCGCGCGATGGGCTGCCGGCGAGAGGCGGCAATGGCGGCGAGTATATTATCAGTCTTCTTTTCTGCAAAGGCAGCTAACTTTAATAAATCTTCGCGTTTGAGAGTGTAGAGATCAGCTACATCACTTATTAAATTGGCTTGAACCAATTGTTCGACGATTTTTGTTCCCAAACCAACCATGTCCATTGCCCCACGCGAGACAAAATGCTCCAAGTTGCGAACCAACTGCTCCGGGCAAGCTGAGTTGACGCAATACCAGGCGACTTCTCCTTCGTAATGCTCCACCGGTTGATCGCAAGCCGGGCACACTTCAGGAGGAACGTAAGGCCATTCGGCCTCTGTTCTAGCAGCGAGCACCGGACCGATCACATAGGGAATCACGTCCCCGGCTCGCTTTACCATAACACGATCACCAATCCGAATATCTTTTTCGGCGATATACTCAAAGTTGTGCAAAGTTGCTTGCTTGACAATCACTCCACCTATTTCTACCGGCTCCAGGATAGCATAAGGGGTTAGCACACCAGTGCGACCAACGTTCACACCAATATCCAACAGTTGGGTCGATACTTCGCGAGCAGGAAACTTCACTGCCAATGCGCCCCGAGGGTCTTTTCCAACATACCCCAAGCCATCTGCAATAGACAGATCATTGATCTTGATTACGACGCCATCCACCTCGTAGGACAGCCGATCGCGCCGGGCGAGCATATTCTGCCAGGAATCAATGGCACATTCGATATTTTGACAATAGGCTGCTTCTGGTGTTGGGAAACCCAGGCTGGCAAGATATCGCAGGCGATCAGACTGCAGCACAGGTACATCTCCATCGGCAGTAATAATTGCATAAACCAATAGAGCCAGAGGACGAGAAGCCGTCAGGCCCGAACCCAACTGCCGCAAGGCGCCTGCCGCCGTATTGCGAGGATTCTGATATACCTTTTCGCCGGCGGCAGACAGCCGGAGATTCAAAGCCGCGAACTCTCGCAAGGGTATGTATGCCTCTCCCCGAACCACCAGGTAGGCAGGAGCAGAGGGGCTGCTGGCGTCGACCGGTATATTCAGGGGCAAGGAACGTATCGTTCGCAGGTTGCTGGTTATATCCTCGCCAATCTCACCGTCCCCACGAGTAGCTCCTTGCACAAATACCCCATTACGATAATGTAAAACGACTGTCAGGCCATCGATCTTTGGCTCAACAGAGAAATCGCATTTGGAAACACGGTCATCTAACTTGCCAATACGCTCAAACCATGCTCGAACACCTTCCGCATCAAAGGCGCTTGCCAGGCTGAGTATTGCCGCTGGGTGCGCAATCTTGACGAATTTATCTGCCGGGGCAGAACCCGCCCGTTGACTTGGCGAATCTGGTGTGATCCATTCCGGATGCTCTCTCTCAATTTCGCACAATTCAATAACCAGGTGATCATACTCGTAATCGCTGATCGATGGATCATCCAAAACATGATAACGGTAATTGTGGTAATGGATTTGCTTGCGAAGCTCTACCAACCGCTCGTATGGAGATTTTTGTGGAGGGGGAATTGCCATAGGGCGTATTATAGCGTAATTCGGACGAAGCTCAAAACGGTTTTTTCTGTTACAATGCTCATGCTTGGCAGTTGATTGACGAAAAACACGGAAGATTCGAGCAAATGGCAAAGAAACGATCATCCAAAGAAGAAGGTTTAATTCGTCTACCTGAAAAGACCTACATAGGCCGGGTTCATTTGCAGGTAAAAAACATCGCCAAAGCGACTGAATTTTACACCTCAATTCTCGGTTTTAGCATCATACCTGGAAAAGGACCCTTTACAGATCTTTCAGCCAACGGCGTTTCTCCTGCTTTGATCCGCTTAAGTGAGCGAAAAGACGCGGTAGCCAAACCCCCGCTTACTTTGGGCTTGTACCATTTTGCAATCCGCTACCCCGATCGAGCCTCCTTGGGTAAAGCATTTCTACATTTAATACAAAACAAATGGCCGGTTCAAGGCGTCGCAGACCACATTGTCAGCGAAGCCATCTATCTTGAGGATGCAGACGGTAATGGTATCGAACTTTGCGCCGACCGCCCAAAGGATAACTGGCTATGGGAAAAGGGTGAACTGGTAATGTCTACCAATCCCCTGGATATTGATGATCTTTTACAGGCTGTAGATCGTACAGATACCTGGGCAGGCATCCATCCGTCGGCAGAGATCGGTCATATTCATCTCCAGGTTAATCATTTAGAAAAAGCCAAGAAGTTTTACCACCACTTGATTGGCCTGGATGTTATGCAAAGCAACTTTCCAGGGGCCATCTTTTTATCTGCCGGCGGTTATCATCACCATATAGGGATCAACACCTGGGCAGGGCGCGAAGCCCAGCCGCCGCCGGGAAATGCTGTTGGATTGATCTCATACACCATTTGCATACCCGATCAAACCCACTGGGAAAACGTATTGAAGAGAATACAAGAAGCGGGGATTCATTGGGAACCAATCCACCCTCAAGAATTCCCTAAAGCGGCGCTTTTGCATGACACAGCAGAGAATGGATTAATACTGCAGTGCGTCGATGCGCCAAAGCAGGAAAGTCAAATTTAACGATCAGAAGTTGAACAGCCATTTTCTGTTTGCTCTAACGCAATTCTTACACAGATGCGGTAAGCTTAACAAGCTATAATTAGCAAACCGGCATCTTACCCATCATTCTAAGCACCTCGCGTTATATACTTACAGTAAAGGAAAAATTTATGAGCGATTTACCTCAAACACCCAACCAGGCCATTCCATTCAAAGCTGAAACTCGACAGATACTAGACATCTTGATCCATTCGCTCTATACGGAGCGCGAGATCTTTTTGAGAGAGCTTATCTCAAATGCATCGGACGCATTGACGCGCATAGACTTTGAAATGCTAACCAATCGGAATGTGCTCGACCCAGACGCAGAACTGGGCATTTGGATCACTTTGGATCAGGGAGAGAAAACAATAACCATTGCGGATACTGGGATAGGTATGAGCAGCGAGGAAATGGTTGAGAACCTGGGGACAATTGCCCATTCTGGTGCGGGCGCATTCATGGCGGCGGCAAAACAGGTTGAAACAAACAAGGAGACCGGAAATAAACTATCCGATATTATTGGGCAATTTGGAGTAGGTTTTTACTCTGTTTTCATGGTGGCAGATTCAGTGCGAGTGATCTCTCGCTCCTATAATGTAGAAAAGGGAGCGGCGGAATGGCACTGTGATGGATCAGACACCTTTACGATTGAGCCAGCCACCAAGGAGACGCGCGGCACCACGATCGTGGTAAAGCTGAAAGAGGAAGCAGCCGAATTTGTTCAAGAATACCGGATGAGAGATATTATCAAACGACACTCCGATTTTATTCCTTTCCCAATTTATTTGGGTGAGAATAAAGAGCAGATCAACCAGCGTACTGCGCTGTGGCGGCAAACGCCACGCCAGGTTGAGAAGGAAGACTACGATCAATTCTACCGCCAACTTACCCTGGATGTAGAACCATTAACTTATACCCACCTGGCGGTTGATGCTCCCGTTCAAATGTACGCCATCCTCTTCGTGCCATCTGATAGCGAAAGAGGCATCTTTTCATTAAGAAAAGATAACGGATTGAAGTTATATGCGCGGAAGGTTTTGATCCAGGAATATTGCAAAGATCTGCTGCCCGAATACCTACAATTCATGCAGGGCGTCGTCGATTCGGAAGATTTGCCTTTGAACGTATCGCGCGAATCGGTACAGTCCAACCGGGTGATGGCGCAGCTCAAAAAACTGGTTAGCAGTAAAGCCGTGGACATGCTCAAAAAATTGGCTGAGCAAGAGACCGAAAAATACGCCCAGTTCTGGGTCGCGTTTGGGCGAGCCATTAAACAGGGAATAGCCGTAGAACCGGAAGAAGATAAGGATCTACAGGCGCTGCTGCGCTTTAGAACGACCAGCAAGCCCAATGATTGGTCTTCTCTGGACGATTATATTACTCGCATGCCAGAGGAGCAGACTTCCATTTACTACGTTATGGGAGATGATGAACGCTCCGTATTATACAGCCCTCACCTGGATATTATCCGCAAACGAGGCTACGAGGCATTGCTCATGACCGATCCGCTGGACGCATTCATGCTGGCGCGGATAAAAGAATATAAGCAAAAACCCCTTGCCAATGTGGCTCAATCTGATCTCAAGCTGCCCGAAAAAAGCAGCGACCAAGAAGAACAACAGGAAAGCTCTCTCCCGGTAGCTGAATGGGGAAAACTGATCGATCTTTTCAAGGGGCAATTAGGTGAAAAAGTAACCGATGTCAGGATGACTGATCGCCTGCAAGATTCACCGGCGCGCCTGATCGACCCGGAAGGCGGCTTGAACCAAGAAATGCAGCGCGTGTACAGGCTGCTTAAAGAGGATTTTGTTGCCCCCAAGAAGATCTTGGAACTCAATCCACGCCACCCCATTATGATCAAGTTGAGCGCCTTGCCACAGGAAGACGAACGCTCGAAGCTGGTGGTCGAACAAGTTTACGAAAACGCCCTATTGATCGAAGGGTTACATCCCGAACCCGCCAGTATGATCGGGCGTATCCACCAATTGATCGAAAAGGCTTTGGATTAGCGTCTCAAGCGTTCCAGGCATACGCTCGTTCAGGGATCAGCTTGATGATCCGATTCTCAGGATCCACAATCCACGACTGAATATCTGGAGCTAATACGCCTTCTGGTCCGGTATATTTAGTATAAATCCGGGTGGCGCGGTACTGAACAATCGAAGGCTCCGCAATCAGAACTGCGGAGCCTTCAAGTAACACGGCGCGATCCTGCTCACCCCGGTGAGCGATCTCGATAAGAACCGATATCCTGGTATTTTTCTGAATATCTTTGACTTTTCGAGTTGAGCTAAATGCACTAATCCATAAAATGTTCTCATCCCACTCAAACCACACCGGCACCACATGAGGCTGGAGGGTTTTGGGATTTGCGGTTGCCAGGCGCGCCAGTACCACTTCCGATAGAAGTTGTACTACCCATGGCCTGGTAATGATCTCTGTTACATCTGCCACAGATACCCGCCTTTCCTAATGATGCAAAACCTTGCTCAAAAACATTTTCGTGCGTTCGTGCTTAGGATTTGAGAATAACACTTCGGGAGCACCTTCTTCGACGATCACGCCTTCGTCCATCAAGATAGCTCGATGGGCCGCAGCGCGAGCGAAGCCCATTTCATGAGAAACCACAACCATCGTCATGCCCTCATGAGCTAAGTCAAGCATTACATCCAACACTTCTTTGATCATCTCAGGGTCGAGTGCGCTGGTTGGCTCGTCAAAAAGCATGATCTTCGGGCTCATCGCCAGGGCGCGAGCAATGGCCACCCGCTGCTGCTGGCCACCAGAGAGCTGCCCAGGATACGATTCGGCTTTTTCAGGAATACCAACCTTCTTCAATAAGTCGTGAGCGATTTGCAGCGCTTCTGTAGTTGAACGCTGCCGAACCACACGCTGCGCCAGGGTTAGATTATCGATCACCCTTAAATGCTGGAATAAATTGAAAGACTGGAACACCATGCCAACTTCTCGCCGGACTGCATTGATATTTTCGGCTCGATCCAGGGTGATCCCGTCTACGATAATGCGACCACTGTCAAACTCCTCCAGGCGATTGATACAACGCAATAAGGTCGATTTACCCGAGCCGGAAGGACCTACAACAACCACCACCTCGCCCTTATCAACTGCCAGAGAGACACCGCGCAAAGCATGAACCTGATTTGGGAAATATTTGTGTACATCATCCATAATAATGATTGGTTCCATGATATTACCTCTCCACGCGCGTCTTGTGTTCGATCAAATCTATTATCCGAGCCGAAAGCAACGTCATCACCAAATATAACAACGCCACCATCATCCAGGTCGGAATAGGATCATAATTTGCCGACATGAATTCGCGACCCCGGCGGGTCAGATCAGTCACAGCAACCACACTTACCATGGATGAATCCTTAAGCAATGCAATGAACTCATTACCGACAGGCGGCAAAATCACTCGGAGCGCCTGAGGTAGGATCACATAACGCATCGCCTGGTAATAATTCATCCCCAGACTGCGAGCAGCTTCCATTTGTCCTTTGGGTATGCTCTGAATACCCGCTCGATAGATTTCGCTCATATAGGCGCCGTAGCACACGACAAAGCCTATCACCGCCATCACCAGGGGATTGGCCTGATAGCGCTGGAGAGCAACACTGCCCAGGAAACGTCCCAATCCCTGAACAACCACCGGGAATGCAAAATACCACCACAGCAACTGCACCAATAAGGGAATACCGCGGATCACTTCAACGTAAACCGTAGCGATGCCGTAGATAACTTTATTCTTCGAAAGCCTACCAAGACCGCCCAGCAACCCGGCTGCCAGGGTAAACACAAAAGAAATAACTGTAAGAGAAATGGTTACCCAAATGCCATCTCGCACAAATTTGACAATCCGCCAGTACGGATCAGGCTTGACTATGATCAAAAGAAGTACTAAACCAACAACACCCAGAACCAAGCTCCACCAGGCATCAATTTTATATTCTGCGCCTAGGAGGCGTTTAAAATCTGGGCCCTGGGGATTTTTACTTGCAATACCGTCCGCTTGTTCTTTCTGATCCACTGCTACTTCCTCCAGGCAAAATTATGGGGCCACCCAGGGGAATGTCCACAGGAAAGCCCACGTCGGCAATATCAGAGTATGTGGTGTGTGCTACCCAAACGAGTAAACACACACCACTATACTATCGTGCGAAAAGTCACAATGTGTTACTGGAAAGTTACTTCCCAGCGCCAGAGATCCACTTCTTGGTCAATTCATCGATCACGCCTTCTGATTTCACTTTTGTCAGTCCAGAATTGAGCTTCTTTAACAAGTCGGTATTGGTTTTGCAAACCGCGATACCATAAGATTCATCCGTAAACACCTCACCCACAGCTTTTATTTTTTCGGGGTTCTGACCGATATAGCCGAGAGCAAGCGGGTTATCAGCGATGACAGCATCTATCTGACCATTCATTAAATCCTGAAAGGCAAGGCCAATATCATCATAACTCTTCAGGGTGACTCCCGTCATTTTTTCCGTTTCAATTGCACCGGTCGTGCCCAGTTGAGCGCCAACGGTTTTACCCGATAGGCTATCCTTGCCGGTGATACTGGTGTTATCGGCTTTGACGGCCACCACCTGACCCGCAGCGAAGTATGGGTCAGTAAAGTTGAAGGATTGTTTACGCTCTTCAGTGATCGTCATAGCAGAGATTGATGCATCGTACTGGCACTGGGCCATTCCTGCCAATAATGGATCCCAACTTACGTTGACGAATTCGATTTCGAGGTTTTCTTTTTCGGCAATCGCTTTCATCAGGTCGATATCCAAACCAACGATCTCTTTAGAAGTTTCGTCAACATATTCGAATGGAGGCCAGGTAGCATCTGTGGCTACACGCACTTTAGCCGATACCCCACCTCCACAGCCTGCCAAAGCCAGGCTCAATGCAACGATGATGGTTAATAGTACTATTAGCTTTTTCATTTCCTTTATCTTCTCCTCTTATATAATCTGAATTATTGAATTTAGATCGTTTATTAAATTTTCAACCCGTACACCTCCAACTTATCACACGAATGATAAAACCCTGTATAATGAAAAGGTTGCGCCTGCCTAAGCATCGAGCCTATCCATCTAAGGATAATCACACCTTGCGGGATAAGGAAAGTTAATCTAAACTTATGACAGGTACAGAAAAAGCCGCCTTCGGGCGGCTTACCTGTGCGCTGGGTGGGAGTTGAACCCACACGCCTTGCGGCACATGGCCCTCAACCATGCCTGTCTGCCAGTTCCAGCACCAGCGCGTAGTGCATTGGTATTATAATCGCCTCTTAGCGATTGTCAAGCAAACGATAAATATCAGGTATCATTCGTTCAAAGGAGTCAAATATATGCGGATTATTTTAGACGCCATGGGAAGTGATTCTCATCCCGAACCAGAGATCAAAGCGGCGCTGGAGGCCCGACAGCTTTTCCCAGAAGATGAAGTGATTCTGGTGGGGCACGCAGATCAGCTCCGGCCGCGCTTACAAGCTCTGGCAGGCCAGGCAACGGCTGTGCGTATTGCACATGCGCCAGAAACCTTAGAAATGACCGACAAGCCAGCCGAAAATGCCCGCCGTAAAGCTCAGAACTCCATGGCAATCGGAATGGATCTGGTCAAGGCCGGCGATGCAGATGCATTCATCACTGCGGGAAATACGGGCGCGGCCATGGCTACCGCGCTGTTCCACCTGGGGCGCATCCGCGGGGTTCGCCGCCCAGCATTAACAGCCCTCTTTCCGGTTAAGGGAGGGCGTTGTGTGGTACTGGATATCGGTGCGAATACAGAATGCAAGCCGGAATACTTGCTCCAATTCGCCACGATGGGATCGATCTACGCGCAAAAGGTTCTCGGTATAGAAAACCCGCGCGTCGGCTTGCTTTCGAATGGAGAGGAGGCCGGGAAAGGAAATTCTCTGGTGAAAGAAACTTACCCCCTCTTGGTAGGGAGTAAGTTGAATTTCATCGGTAACATTGAGGGGAAAGAATTGTTTGGAGGCCAGGCAGATGTTGCCGTGATGGATGGCTTTACCGGCAATATTCTGTTAAAATCGAGCGAGGCTGTGGGCAAGTTGATCACGGATATGCTGCGCGAGGAGTTAATGGGCAGCTTGCGCACTAAGATAGGAGCAGCGCTGGCAAAACCGGCCTTTGGCGCTATTAAAAGATTGATGGATCCCGGCGAAGTAGGAGCAGCGCCGCTGCTTGGCATTGATGGATTAGTGTTTGTCGGTCATGGCCGCTCGGACGCGCGAGCATTGATCAGCGCGCTGCGCGTGGCACGCCAGGCAATAAGCACCGGTCTTCTCGCCGCATTACGTTCTTCATTACATGATCAAATAACTACTGCAGATATCAAGGAGTCTTTATAATGAATCGGAAACGTGTTGTTGTAACAGGATTGGGGGCTATCACTGTGCTTGGCTCATCGGTGAAGCTGTTTTGGGATGGGCTTCTCCAGGGTAAATCGGGTGTGCGCCGCATTACTCAGTTCGATGCCAGTGGTTTACCCTGCCAGATCGCTGGTGAGATACCCGATTTTGTGCCTGAAAATTACATGGAAAGAAAAGAAGCACGGCGCGTATCGCGCTCCGCCCAGGCCGCACTGGCCGCAGCCTCTGACGCGATCAAGGATGCTAATTTGCCTGAAATAATGAGCGAACCCGAACGTTGCGGGGTAGTCTTTGGAACAGCCGTCGGCGGCCTGGAAAGACTGGATGAAGGGATCACAATGCTGCGAACCAAAGGCATCGATCACATCAATCCCTTCGCTATTCCAGCCGGGATTCCAAACCTGTCAGCTTTTCTGATCTCCAGGCAGTTCAGATGCCTGGGGCCTAATACAACCATTACGACGGCCTGTGCGACCGGCACACAAGCTGTTGGAGAAGCCAGCGAATATATCCGGCGAGGCGCGGCAGATATCGTGATTGCGGGAGGCTGCGAAGCCCTGATCCGGGATTTCTCAATTGCCGGATTCTGCGCCATGCGAGCGCTGCCAGTCAATTACAACGATAACCCAACTGCCGCCTCGCGACCATTCGACGCCAAGAGAGAAGGCTTCATCTTCTCGGAGGGAGCCGCCGCCCTGGTACTGGAAGAGTTGGATCATGCCCTGGCTCGCGGCGCTCACATCTATGCCGAATTAGTTGGGCATGCATCCTCCGGAGACGGCTACCATGTGGCCGCTCCTGATCCTGAAGCCACAGGGCCCTGCCGGGCTATGCGCTGGGCCTTGGCAGATGCCGGCATCTCTCCCGAAGATATCGATTACATTAACTCGCATGGGACCTCAACACCGTTGAACGACTCTACCGAAACCAAAGCGATAAAAATGGTTTTTGGAGAGCATGCCTATCACGTGATGATCAATTCAACCAAATCGATGATAGGTCACGCAATGGGAGCTTCGGGAGCTTTGGAAGCAATCGTCTGCGCTCTGTCGCTCAAAAACCAGATCCTACACCCAACGATCAACTACGAAAATCCAGATCCGGATTGTGACCTGGATTATGTGCCAAACCAGGCGCGTGAAGCGAATATCAAAGTAGCGCTTTCGAATTCCATCGGCCTGGGTGGACAGAACGCCTGCCTGGTTTTACGTCGGTATGAGGAAGAAATCAAATGAAAATCATTCAAAATGATAAGCTGATTAAGCGCAATACTCGCATTGGACAAATAGCCAGCCTGGCAGGATTGGGCGTTTTGGCGCTGGGTCTGATCACTTCGTTCAGAAGTGCCGAACTGGTTACCCTGGCCTGGGCAAGTTTGCTGCTGGGCTTCATCCTCTCACAAGTGGGGTTGCATTATGGCAATCGGTTTGGCAGGCGCCCGCGCCCAGATGAACAGATCAACGAAGCCCTGAAGGGAATGGATGATCGTTATGCGATATACCACTATAAAAGCCCCGCCTCACATATACTGGTGGGCCCGGCGGGGTTGTGGATTTTGTTCCCGCGCAACCAGGCCGGCAAGATCGTATACGAAAAAGGCCGGTGGCGACAGAAAGGCGGCGGTATCCTGGCGGCTTACCTCAGATTATTTGCCCAAGAAGGCCTGGGAAGGCCAGACCTGGATATCGAAACCGAAATCGAAGGTGCAAAAAGGATGTTCAAAACCAAGTCGCCTGATCTCGAATTGCCTGAATTTAACCCTATTCTGATCTTCACGAACGAAAAGGCAATCATTGAAGCAGATGAAGCTCCAACCCCGGCAATATCGATCAAGAAACTAAAAGATTTTATTCGCAAAACAGCCAAAGAGAAGGCGCTTAACCCAGCCAAGATCACAGAAATCTGCTCGGCAATTGAAAGCTAATTTCGACTAGCCTTTTACTAAAACTTATCAAGAGGAGGCATCCCGTGAAATCGCCCCATGATTCCTGTCGCGATGTATTTGGCCGGTGCACAAGGATGGCATTGTCCATCTTCATATCTGCCCTGGTATGTCTGCTCATGAAAAACGTCTTGGATGCCGCTCAAGAGAGAGTCGCACGGGCGCAAACGATCACCGCAGCGGAAATTCTTGCCGAGGCAGATCCACTGGACACGCCGCAGCAGCTAACAGACATTGTTTTTCCCACACTCGGATCCGACCCACTCAACCTTACCGCGGTTGGAGAAGAAGTTTTCTTTACGGCCTACGATGGGATCACCGGGATCGAATTATGGAAAAGCAATGGCACGCTAGATGGAACAGATCTGGTAAAAGATATCTATGCAGGAGCTGGAGTCAGTTCACTCCAGCCTTCTGACCTGGTGGATGTCAACGGAAAATTGTTTTTTGTAGCCCATGATGGCGCTGCAGGTTTCGAACTTTGGAGCAGTGATGGATCAGTAACGGGCACCCTGATGGTAAAAGATATCCGCGCCGGCGGTAGTTCATCCCCATCATCATTAACATCCTACAAAGGAGAAGTTTACTTTTCTGCTGACAATATCGTCAACGGAAAAGAATTATGGAAAAGCAATGGGACGCAGGATGGAACCATCCTGGTCAAAGATATTGCCGCAGGCACCGCCGGCTCTTTTCCCAAGAATTTTGGCACGGCAGGAGGCAAGCTGTACTTCAATGCGAATGATGGCGTTCACGGAGAAGAGTTGTGGGTAACAGATGGGATGCCAGAAAACACCGCCCTGGTGCGAGATATTTATTCTGGCACCGGAGCATCATCGCCGGCCCAAATGGTTGAGGTCAATGGGAAATTGTTTTTTACTGCTTCTGATTTGGCGAGCGGCAACGAATTATGGATGAGCAATGGAATCGAAGCAGGCACTATCCGGGTTAAGGATATTTTTACCGGTACAGGAGGCTCGTCTCCATTGAGCCTGGTCAGTTATAAGAACAAGGTGTATTTTAGCGCCGCGGATGGGAACCTGGGAAGAGAATTGTGGGTGAGCAACGGAACAATCGGCGGCACCTACCTGCTCAAAGATATATACCCAGGCGTCAGCGGATCAAACCCAGCAAATTTCCGGATCGCAAACAATTGGTTGTTCTTTACCGCCAACAACGGTGCAAACGGAATTGAACTGTGGGCTACGGATGGAACGACAACGAACACCCGATTGGTAAAGGATATCTATACAGGCACCGGCAATTCGAATCCGGCAAACCTGACCAGCTTCAATAATCATATATATTTTGCCGCCGCCAATAACTCTACTGGCACAGAACTGTGGAGATCAGATGGCACAGAGAGCGGTACGATGCTGGTTAAAGATATCGCTGTGGGGTTCAAAGACAGTAGCCCCAGCTTGTTCGCGGCCACTTCTTCGATGTTGTATTTTAAAGCCGACGACAGTATCAACGGAAAGGAAATCTGGAAATCAGATGGAACGACTGCCGGTACGATCTTGCTGCGCGATGTTCTGGCGAAACCAGACTCCATCGAATTAACTGCCGCGGGAGAGTATGTATTTTTCCGCTCGACAAACAGCGATTATGGCATGGAGCTATGGCGAAGCGATGGAACAACCAACGGGACTACGATCGTGCGAGATATTTACACTGGCACAACTGGATCTAACCCGCGTCTTTTAAGAGCCGGTGGCAACCTGTTATTTTTCAGCGCAGCCGAGGCGGTGCATGGCGATGAGTTGTGGATCAGCGACGGTACTGGCGCTGGAACCAGGCTTGTAAAGGATATTTACCCGGGTGTATCCAGTTCCAGTATCAATCACCTGGTTACTATTGATGGAATCGCGTATTTTGCCGCCAACGATGGCCAGACCGGATTTGAGCTCTGGAGAAGTGATGGCAGCGAGGCGGGGACATATCGCCTCAAAGATATCAGAAGCGGCAGCGCTCCCTCGACACCCTACAATCTGACCGCATCCAAGGGACTGCTTTTCTTTGTGGCAGATGATGGGCTGCATGGCAACGAAGTGTGGGTCAGTGACGGAACCGAAACAGGCACACGGCTGGTAAAAGATATTCGACCAGATATCGCCTCATCATATCCAGAAAGCCTGACCAATGTGGCTGGGAACCTATTTTTCAGGGCAAACGATGGCACAAATGGGAGCGAACTGTGGGTATCTAACGGCGAAGAAAATGGGACGCACATAGTTAAAAATATTGCGACGGGTGCGAACGCTTCGTCGCCGGATTACCTCACGGATGTTCAAGGGAAGCTGTACTTCCGCGCCACTGCGCTTGACAGCGGCGCCGAATTGTGGATGAGTGACGGAACCGAAGGGGGCACACGCATGGTCAAGGATATCCGGTCTTATGGGGATTCGCAAATCAAAGAGCTGACGGCCTTTAGCAATGAGTTGTTTTTTGTGGCAGACAACGGCATCAATGGCGAAGAGCTATGGAGATCGAACGGCACAGGTAGTGGTACGGTCTTAGTACGCGATATATACTCGGGTTCGATTGGTTCGAGCCCCGAAAACTTGTCTGCAGTTGGGAATATGCTGTTGTTCGGGGCCAATGACGGGATGACCGGCAAAGAGCTTTGGGGAAGCCTGGACCTTGGAGAAACGGTGTCTCTACTGATGGAATTCTATCCTGGACAGCGCAGCAGCCATCCATCATGGTATGTGTGGAACAAGAACCAGGTCTTCTTCCTGGCAGGCGTGGGCTTTGGCGCGCGCCTGCAGGTTTGGGGACAGCCAGTGGAATTAAATATTATAAAAGATGGAACGGGAGCGGGGCAGGTTACCATCCAACCAGGCAGTCTCCAATGCGGCAGCGAATGCCAGGCCACACTCAGCGCCGGTACTGCAATCACACTGACCGCCACTCCGGAGCAAGGTTCCACCTTCATTGGATGGGGTAGCGCTTGCTCAGGTCAAGAGGTGTGCAGCTTTGTGATCCGCGAAAACAGCGTGATCACTGCAACGTTCAGCAATCGCACTTACGTATATTTGCCGCTTGCGCTGCGATAAACCCCACAAAAGGTCATGCCGGTTCTTCTTATTTTGCACGGCATGACCAACTAAAAAGCGGAGTCCTAAGACTCCGCTTTCATTTTTAAAACAAAATAGGCATTATGCTTCGGTAGGCTCGGCATCGCCGGCTTCAGCGCTTATATCGTCAGCCTTCTTTTGAAGTTTCTCTTTGCCAACTTCAATGGCGCGAGTGACTTTTCCTCGCTGCTCCGTGAAAACTTCCTGGCTGCGCTTCTTGATCACTTGAGCGCCCTCTTTGGCCTTATCGGTAAGCTCTCCAGTCTTGACTTTTGCATCAGCAGCAACGGACGATGCTTTTTCGCGAGCCTGATGAGCTACTTCGATTGCTTTCGTACGAGTTTGCTCGGCTGTTTCAGCAGCAGATGTTTTTAATTCGATGCTTTTGTCTTGAATGAATTTGCGCGTGTCCTCACCAGATTGAGGAGCCAATAGAAGAGCGACTGAAGCCCCGACCAAGCCACCGATCGCGAAACCTGCTAAAAAGACACCAAAATCACTATCACTAGACATATCCTACTCCTTTCTGAGATTCCTGTTTTACTTCTTCCTTTAGCTAAGGCATTCTAGGTTTGACCATTCCAAGTATTTCAAGCAGTCGCTGGATACCAGCGACATACTCATTTAACTTTATCACAGGTTCAGCCAAGTTGTCACTCAAGAATTCTGTCGTACCGCGCAATGTGCTGACGGTTTCGTTTGTTGAATCCAGGATAGGCTTGACCTCATTCTGGAGAAGATTGATCAACCTGGCCAACTGAACCATCAAAATAATCAACACCACCCCGATCAGCAACGACTCCAGCGCCATGATGATAATAAAAACATCACGAATGCGAGCAACATAATCGGCAGGTGTATTGGGAGTCAGCAGGAAATACAAGCTGAGGCCCAGGATAACCAGCAAAACCACGATCCCAATGACGATGCCCGCGATGATCTTGCGTTGTTGGGCCAATTCTTTCGGAGAGGCCTTTCCCGGTTGGTTATTCAAGGAAATATTTGAATCATCCATTAGATTGATTATACCACACGCATCCAAAAGGCATACTGTCACAGAAAAAGCAGCGAAAAATTCCATGCGGCATCTGTTTTTGGATTATAATTCCATTTGACTAACAACCCGAAATAGAAGCTTCATTACCCAATATTTTACGATAAGGAGTTAATCATGATCGTTACTACCAAGAAACTATTTGAAGCCGCGTATGGCAAATATGCCATTGGCGCATATAACATAAACAACCTCGAACAATGTATGGGGTTGTTCCAGGGCTGCCTTGACAGCAAGGCGCCCTTCATTATCCAGATCAGCAAAGGTGCCCGCGATTACACCCATAAGCTCATGTTGGAAGGATTGATCCGCTCTGCCAACGATGTTTTTCCAGAGGCAATATTTGCCGTGCACCTGGATCACGGAGACGAGGATACTTGTTACGACTGCATCAACAGCGGTTTTTACAGCTCTGTCATGATCGACGCCAGTCATGAGAACTTTGAGACAAACATCGCCGTTACCCGGCGCGTGGTTGAAGCAGCGCACGCCAAAGGGATTGTGGTGGAAGCCGAACTGGGTCAATTGGGCGGCGTGGAAGAACACGTGAAGGTTGACGAAGCCGATGCCAAGCTAACCAACCCCAGCCAGGCAAAGGAATTCGTCGAGCGAAGTGGTTGCGATTCCCTGGCCTGCGCAATCGGAACCAGCCACGGTGCATTCAAGTTCACCGGCTCCCAGGGCTTGCGCCTGGATGTGTTATCAGAAATCCAGAAACGCCTACCTGGTTTCCCACTGGTTATGCACGGCTCAAGCTCGGTTCCCCAGGATGAAGTAGAGCGGATCAACAAGGCCGGTGGCAGCCTCAAGGGCGCTAAAGGCGTGGATGCCGATCAGTTCAAGCATGCAGCAGAGTTGGGTGTAACCAAGATCAATATCGACACAGATGGCCGCCTGGTTTGGACGCGCGTCCACCGGGAATTCTTCCGCGACCAACCCGAGAAGTTTGATCTGCGCGGCCCAGGAAAGATCTTTATAAAAGAATATGCCAGATTCATTGCTGGAAAGAATGAAAAGCTGGGCAGCTTTGGAAAGTTGGACGAACTCCACAAGCTGGTTTAATCGCCTGGCAGATATAAACCGGAACATCGATTAACAAGAGGCTGTCCAAAGAAGGTTTTTTGGACAGCCTTGTTCTAGTGGTATAGCAGCACTTAAACGTGGTCATGAGCACCACTTTTCGACGAGTTTTTGG
>CAZVRZ010000019.1:0-50766 GCA_964629965.1 uncultured Anaerolineaceae bacterium | reverse complement strand
GATTTCGCATGGACTTTCTCATGTCACCGCTAGGTGGCAACTTGGGTTAAATTAACGTGCAACCATCAAAGGAGTTCTCAAAACGACTGGTGTTTCCACCCCGACCGTTTCCCGTGTGATCAATGACCACCCGATGTTTCCCCTGAAACGCGTGCGCGCATCTAGTAGAATATATTCGACTTGAATTACCAGCCCAGAGCGCTGGCGCGCAACCTGATCCAGCATGTAGTTACATTGCACTGAGCATCCGTGCCTATCACGCCAGCCGGTGATAAGGCAGAATGGACAACGAAGGTTGCCATGCCAAAAGATACCACGGGCCTTTATATTATGCTGAGTGTGGAATCGAAAAAGCAGCGCCTGTTCACGAATTACGCGGTCGATATCAAAGATCGATAACGATAACAAAGACCAATAATTAGTATCCTCTCAAAAAAGAGGGTGTGGGGTGTTTTGGGCGTGCTGCGCACGCCCAAAACACCCCACTTCCCCCCGGATTATTGAGAGGATACAATATTTATATCAGCTTTCGTTATAGTTTTGCATGTAGAAAGGCAATCGTTCGTTCCCAGGCCAATTGACTGGCAGCAGGATCGTATTCGGGGCGGTCTGGCTCGAAAAACCAGTGCCGTGAGGCAGGGTACAAGTAAAACTCAAATGATCTGCCAGCAGAGCGCAGGTTTTCTTCTAGATCGGCCACACCTTTGGGTGATTCGAAGGGATCATCCTCTGCGAAATGCCCTAAATAGGCTGCCTTGCTGCGATCAAATCTACCACCGCTTGTGCCATAAAACGTGACCACCGCGGCGATAGCCAGGGATCTCTGGTTGGATAAGCCTAAGGCATAGTAGCCACCCATCGAAAAACCGACGAGCCCGATATTAGGCCTGTTGACAGCCGGGTGGGTGGTGAGATTCTGCAAAGCAACTGCTAAAATCTTTCGGGAATCGGCTGGCTTGCATTGGCGTTTAAGACGGCGCGCTTCTTCCTGGGTGCGAGCAATAGCGCCATGATAAAGATCTGGAGCCAAGGCCACGAAACCTGCTTCGGCCAAGCGGTCGCAGACACCCTTGAAGGTTGCGTTCAATCCCCACCAGGCATGCAAAACCAGCACTCCGGGACCCTTCCCTGTAGAGGGGAGGGCAAGATATTGGGAAATCGTTTCGCTTTGATCAGGCATTTTATTGAAGACCTTTCATCTATTTACGGATTTTCATTGTACCCCACAGATCTTGGGCTGCGTGGGCATTTAGCCAGTCCCAAATAGACCCGCCACCGAGAAAAGCATAACGCTCGGGAGTGAGCATCTCTTCTTCGGGCATCGCTTCGGCCATTGCCATAAACTGGCTGTGGATATTACGAAAATAGGCCAATACCTCGTTCAGTGGCTGATCCTTATGATTCTGGTAGATGCGCTCGTTGAGTTCATCAATCATTTTGAAGTCGGGTCCTGCGACAATTTCGCCGCGATGCTTCCACAAAATCTTAGTTGTTTCACCAGCCATCCGGTTTCAGCCAGATCGGCAACATGGCCGTTCAACTGAATACTTTGAAGGCCAAGAAAGGCGCAAAAACTATGGATACACTCTTGAATTGCAGAAAGCATGGCATCATCAGGAGCAATGCCTGGCTCCCACCACCAGCCTTTGATCGTCAATACGTTACTTTTCTTTTGGCGCACCGGCTCAACCCGCGCCACAAAGCGGTCGCCATAAAGAACAGGAAGGACATAATAGCCATATTGGCGCTTTTTCTGGGGTGTGTATACTTCCCAACGGTAATTAAATCCAAACAAAGTCTCCAGCAGGGGACGCTCCCACACCAAATTGTCCAGTGGGGCAATGAACGCAGCTTGTGGGGCAGGATTGGTGTTGAGAATCTGATCTAAGAAAACACGATCCTGCGCCCGCATATAGAGTGGAACTTCGATGTCATCCACCTGCACCGAAAGGATCTGGCCGGCCTCCTGCAAACGCTGCAGGCTGATCTTGCGCCTGGCGCTGTCAAAAGGCCAGAGATATCCACCCCGATTCCACAACAGGCCTACGCTTCCCAGGCGGCGCAGGATGTACCAATCTCGATAATCTTCATCGGCAGGATTGGGATCAGGGGCGGAGAAGATCTCTGCGGGGATGTGGCGCTCAGCCAGATCGTACACTTTGCGGGTATGGATCTTGTGGTGTACAACCAATTCGCCACCCAAATACATACTTTCGAGCGCGGCCCGTGACAAACTGGTGGGCGCCCACCACCAGGATACCTTCTCGTTATGTTCGAGGTCAATAGAAGAGAGTGGGCCGCGACGCTCGATTTCCGCGCGTATTTTTGGAGCAACCTCGCTTACGGCTTCTATACTGCGAAATTGCCTTTTTGCGTCTTCCCTGCGGCGGCGAAGGTAGGGCCAATCTTCGACAGGGTAGATTGCCATCTGTTTGTCCCATCCATCGACCAGTTTGCGATCGGTGTAGAGCAGCTCGTCCAGCATAGGCGGGGTAAAGTCGCTTAGGCGCGATTGCAATACAAGTTCAGGATTCTTACCGGCTATATCGAGCGGATCAAACTGGATGCAGCCCACTCGGCGAATGAAATCCAAGGCAGCAGCTTCACCCTGCAGGCTGCGCGGCGGCCACAAGTTTTGGTAAGCCAGCAAGAAACGGCGGGCTTGTGATTTGGTCAATGTCAGATCGATCACGTCAATTCGCCTTTACCACGTTCCGGCATATTCAACCGAGAATGGTAAAACTTGTTTCTGATGCCAGGCATATAGCAATGCATTCACCTGCCGGATATGCAGGAAATCATGAGCGACCCATGAAACAAGCACATCGCCGGGGCCAAGACGAACGATCTCAGGAACAGGGCCAAAAGAAATATCATACTTTTCATTCCAATCGGGCGATTGTAGCCCCTTGAGCCAGGCAAGCGAGGCCCGCCGCTCTTGTAGGAAACCATCCAAGGCCTGGCGGCAGCTCTCCACTGTAATGTAGTCTTCGTATTCTCCGCTTCCCCACGGTAGCAACGGATCATTCAATAACTCTTTCAAGTGCATCCGAAAATCCAACCGCTCCTCATTATAGAGATGCTGCATCGCCTCCTGCAGGCACCAGGTTTCCGAATCGGGTTTCCACTGCGCTTGCTCATCTGAGACAGATCCCACCAGGGCGCGTATCACATCAGAGTTAACCATTAACTGGCGAAGAATCTCTTCCGTATTGATCATCTCATCTCCTATCATGAATATAGAGTCAAAAGAGTAGCGCGGGTGCATCAGGGGTTACGGATCCCGGTGATCTCCTTAGCCCGCTCGAAGAAACGATTAGAAGTAGATTTTAGTACATGCGTTCTGTTTGGTCAAGGTGATAATCATCTTTGGAGCACTTAAAATTATAAGGTAAAATGTAAGGGTTATTCGATCTTGTCTTTGATATCTCCAAGGAATAAGACAGCCTACCCGATTTTTGACCGACCAAGGCGCAGAGATTGCCGAATTGTAAGGATAGATGGAGATGCCCATGCACCTGGAGAATGGGAGTCGAATCATCATTGTGGGCGGGGGACCAGCGGGTAGTTTTAGCGCGCTGCACCTGATCCATTATGCTGCTCAGGCCAACTTACAGCTTGACATTCAGATTTTTGAGGGCCGCGAGTTTAAACGCCCCGGGCCTAATAGTTGCAACAAATGCGCCGGAATCATCTCGTCCACTCTGAGCCAGAATCTGAGCAGCCTTGGCCTGGAACTTCCGCCAGAAGTGATCCAGGCAGAGTTAACCAGTTATACCCTGCACCTGAACAAACTTGATCTCTTGATTCAGCAGCCTAATCCCGACCGGCGGATTTACAGTGTTTACCGCGGCAGCGGTCCGCGCCTGGGCAAAGCCCCCTACCCTGCGCCTTTTGACAATTGGCTGCTGGAACAAGCCAGGCAGCGTGGCGCTAATATCCAGCCGGCATTCGTCCATTCCATCCGGCCTGGACCTCGCCCGGTAGTTATCACTTCCCATGATAGCATAGAAGCAGACCTGGTGATCATGGCAACCGGGGTAAACAGCAGCCCGCCGATTGACCCGGGCTGGGGGTACCAGCCGCCGCGCACTGAAACAATGGCCCAGGATGAAGTACGCCTGCCGCGCGGGTTTTCAAACAGCAATGTTCACATCTTTTTCGATTATCCGTCTGGCTTGATCTTCGGAGGCCTGATCCCGAAAGGAAAATATCTCAACATATCGTTGCTGGGACACAAGCTCAGCCCCAGGGCAGTGGAAGAGTTCCTGGGAGGCCCGCAATTAGGTGAATTCTTTTCCGGCGAAGCGCCCCTTTTGTGTGGCTGTGCGCCGTGCGTGGCCGTTTCGCCCGCGCAGCGTTACTACGCCAACCGCCTGGTAACAGTAGGCGACGCAGCCGTCACTAGGCTGTATAAGGATGGGATTGGAGCTGCCTTTATCACTGCACGGGCTGCCGCGCAAACCGCCATTCAATATGGAATCTCACGCCAGGACTTTGCTGCCGGCTACAGACCTGTTTGTCGTGAGATCGCCATGGACAATCTTTATGGTAAGCTGCTATTCCGAGTATGGAATATTGTGCGAAATTCTCCCCGGTTGTTGGATACCTGGCAGCGTGTCATCCTGGCTGAAGCCGATTCCCCACCTGCTAACCATATCTTTACTCGCATCCTATGGGGTATGTTCACTGGCGATGAACCTTATCGCAAGATATTTTGGTCGGTGGCCAGCAAACCAGCACTCCAGAAATTGTGGTTAGAGGTCTTCCGAAGGGTAGATGTCTTATGAAAATGAAGAAAACCTCCCAATCATCTGGATTTGGGCCATTGGCGGATGGGGGGCGGGTCGTTGTGGTGGGCGGCGGTCCAGCAGGCGCGGCTGCGGCCATAGCGATTCACGAAGGTGCGCGCTCCCTGGGAAGAAATGCAACCGTTATGGTGGTAGAGGGAAAACAATTCGACAATGAGAAACACCACAATCAATGCGCCGGGGTACTATCGCCCCCTGTCATGGATGTGATGGAACATGACCTGGGGGTGCCATTTCCTCACAGCCTGACCCAACGCCAGATAACCGGTTACATTCTGCACTCCGATCAGCAAACGATCATCCTGGACGGTAAAAGCGAACCATCGGTTGCGCTGCGCCGGATCCAATTTGATGCGTATATGCTAGAAGCCATGCGCCAGCGCGGCATCGAGGTATATACCAGCCGCACCACCGGGTTGGAGTTTCATGATGACCAGGTGATTGTCTACACGGACAGCGCGCATCTGGAAGCCGATGTGGTAATCGGCGCGTTTGGTCTGGATGAAGGTACTGGCGTGGTTTTCCAACGTGCAGTCGGTTATCAACCACCGCCAGCGCTCAGCTCGATCGTGACCAAATACCATCCCGATCCAGAAGAGGTGCAACACTTCGGGAACCGCATCCATGCTTTCTTGCCGCGCGCCCGGCGGATTGAGTTCGGCGGTGTTACACCCAAAGGGAATCACCTGACCATCAATATTGCTGGAAAAACAGTGGGGACAGGCTTAATGGACGCGTTCCTATCTATGCCAGAAGTGCAGCGAGCGTTGCCTGGTTTTGAAAAGGCCGGCCATACCAATATCCGCGACATGCAATATTTTAAAGGCCATTTCCCGTGTGGCATAGCACACCGTTATACGGGGGATCGCTTTGTGATGGTGGGTGATGCGGCTGGTTTGGTGCGAGCATTCAAAGGAAAAGGCATCACATCAGCAATCCAAACCGGCATGCGCGCTGCGCAGGTGATCTTGACACAGGGATTTTCAGGCGCGGCCTTCAAAGCATACCACATCGCAAACCGCGAGATCACCAACGATCTGCCCTTCGGCCAGGCTATGCGCCACCTGACCGTAAGCGCATCCCGCCTGGGCTTGATGGGTGTTGTGATCCGAGCGGCTGAAAATGCGCCAGGTCTGCGCCAGGCGCTCTTCGATGCTGTCTCAGCTCATCGCTCTTACTGGCAGGTTGTGCGCGAATGCATCACGATCAACACCGTACAAGCAATTCTTTCTGCGCTCGTGCAAAGGCCTGATGCTCGCTGACTTCGTTGTCTAGCAGAACACCTCTCAGGCACTGAAGTCGAGAGGTGTTCTGCTTGGGTTTGTTTACCGATTGGACTGCAAATTACGGTTTTGAGCCGGTAGGCTGGGGAGTTGGCTGAGGTCCGTATCCCGATCCCCCTTCGCCATTCTGCGCCGGGGTGCAGGTGGCAGTGCCATTCTGAGGCCCAGGGCCGTACCCACCGGGCGTAGTCGAGGGTTGCTCACCCGGTCCATAGCTACCTCCGGTTGGCTGGGGAGTCGCGCTGGGATTGGGTTCACCAGGGCCATATCCACCACCAGGAGTTTCCGAGGGCTGTCCGTTCCCGGGGCCCGGACCGTAGCTGCCGCCCGTTGGCTGGGAAGTCGCACTGGGATTGGGTTCACCAGGGCCATATCCGCCGCCAGGAGTTTCCGAGGGCTGTCCATTCCCGGCGCCCGGACCGTAGCTGCCGCCGGTCGGTTGAGGAGTGTGGCTGGGGTTTGGCTCGCCAGGGCCATATCCACCCGGGGTTGTTGAGGGCTGCTCACCCGGCCCATAGCTGCCTCCGGTTGGCTGGGGGGTTACACCGGGATTCGGCTCGCCCGCACCCTGGCCAGGTGTCTTACTCGCCTGGCCGCCTTGGCCATTGCCGTTCCCACCCTGACCAGGCTTCCCGGTTGGGGTTTCTTCACCGGCATCTAGGGCAGTCGCCTCTGTCGGCGCCAGGGTCGGCTGGCTGGTGCGATCCCGATCACGCACCTGCTGCCGGAAGCCTTGCGGGTCGGCCTGCCCGGTAGAAGCCATCTGCGCCTGTTCTCGCAGCCGTTCCTGCAATTTCTCCAGGTCTTCATCACTTCCGCCCGCTGCCGCACTCGCCAGGGTTGCTATCGTCTGGGATTGGGTTGCGGCTTGCAAGCGGATCTGCTCCAACGCCTGCACCATCTGCGGCTCATCCATCCCGGCTGCAAGCTGCAGCGCTGTGTTCAATTCCTCATGCAAGCGAGTGATCACACCGGCCGTGACAGTTTTTCCTGCAGCCTGCAATTCCCCGATCTCCAACACTCGGCGTTGGGTGAAGCCGAGGGTCAATTCGAGCCGCTCCTGCGCAGAATTAGCCCACGACAGGCGGGTATCCTCGCTCCAGGTCTTGACACCATATAACGCTTCATCTGGCAGGCTATCCTGGGCGGCATAGACCGTGATTCCGGCACCCCCAAAAACGAAGCCAATTGCCATTACAACCACTAATAAGATGTTCAACATAGGAATACGCTCCTTTCTCTGAAAAGCCAAACCTATTGTGTTGATCCACCCATTATGACGAGGTTTTAGCTGCTCAGATACGGGTAAGGAGCGGAATTGTTCTCCTTGCGCCAGGAATTTGGCTCGCTCTTCGGCAACCGCTTGCGGGTTGAGAGGTTTCACCGGGCGAAGCCGGTCAAACTGATTCTTCAATTGTCCATCGAGCTCATCTTCAGTTGTTTTCATTGAGTTCTTCCTTTCTATACAACAGCCGCCGTAAAGACTCCAGGGCGCGATGCTGCAGCGATTTGACTGCTCCAATGGGCTTGTCTAGCGCCCGAGCGATTTCTTGGTTATCCCATTCTTCCAGGTACTTCAACATGATCACCTGCCGCTGATCTGGGGTCAACAAAGCCAACGCAGAACGCACCTGCTGCAGTTCCATCTTGTCTGCCACCGCCTGGAACGGATCTTTGGCCGGGTCCGATTGCAACTCGACATCCAGCGGCAGCGAGGGCGGGACTTTGCTGCGGTAATGATCCGTGATCAAGTTGTGAGCGATGCGGTACAGGTAAGCCTGTAAGTAATCTTGTGGACCGGCCCTCCGCCGCAGAGCCTGTAAAAAACGGCTGAAGGTTTCAGACATACACTCTTGCGCCAGGTCGGCATCGCCCAGTAAACGCAGCGCATATCGATAGAGACCCGCGTTGTAGCGATCAAAGATCTCGGCCAGGGCATCTTCTTCGAAACGCCGCGCCCGTGCTAATAATTGTGGCTCGTTTGCTGCTCTCATATATTGAGACGTAAAATTGTCAGGATAGATACGCTCGGCAAGATGTGGTTCGAATTCAGATCTATTGATAAGCGAATTGTATACCACAATTCAATCCTTTCCACGGGCAGATCGAGTTTCAACTTTGCTTCATAATGTTATGACGAAAAAGGAGTGTGAAAGATACGGCCAACTTGTCAAAATCTCAAAGTTCATCAAACCTGTGCCAGAACTTCACAACTTCTTCACACGTTTTAGGTATGATGAGCCCATAAGTAAATGAACGCTCCGCGAAGAAAGGAATGACATGGCTATACAAACCGTAGCGAAACAAACTCAAAAGAACTGGTGGATCGATGCCGTCCTTTTCATCAGCGCCCTGGCAACAACTCTATCAGGCATCTATTTTCTATTCCTGCCGTCGGGCGGTTTCCAGGGCGGGCGCAATCCGCTGTATAACGTTCAGATCCTGTTCGCCCGCCAAACATGGGATAACCTGCATACCTGGGGTGGCGTTGCCATGATCATAACCGCCATCGTACACCTGGCAATCCATTGGCCCTGGGTGGTCAGTATGCTTCGGCGCACCTGGGATGAACTAGCCGGCAAGGGCAGTCGCTTGAACGCGGGCGGGCGCTGGAATCTGATCCTGAACAGTACCGTAGCTCTCAGTTTTGGGCTGACCGCCCTCAGCGGGGTGTACTTCCTGTTCGCCCCCGGCAGCCATCGTACACCTGACCCACTATTCCTGTTCACCCGCAGCACCTGGGATGGGCTTCACACCTGGGCAGGCGTGGCGTTCATGATCGCCGTATTGCTCCATTTCGCCATCCATTGGAAATGGGTGGTCAAGGTAACCCGCAAGATGACCGCCATGCTGTTCTCTAGCCACCCTATTCAGCAGAATTCGCTGACAAACTCGTAACATTTACAATCAATAGTACAAACACAAATCCAGAAAGGTAGATTAACATGTTCAAGAAAATTATTGGTACCATGGCACTGATCGGCGTTATCGCAGTGCTCGTTTTTGGGGCGATCAACCGCACCCAAGCAAAAACCGAAAATACAAGCTCAGCCGCAGTCCAGCAAGGTTATGGGAACACTGGCAATAGGGCTTATGCCACCTCCGACCAGGCGGCCGATGCGCACGTCCAGGGACAGGGTAATTACGCCGGCAACGGCCAGGTTGCAAACGGAACTCAAGGCGGCGGAGGCGGGCAGAACAGCCTGGCTGCGAACACAGCGCAAGGTGAACTGAGCGCCGAGGAAGCCGCCGCCCTGCTCTATATGCGGGAAGAAGAGAAGCTAGCGCATGATGTGTACGCGACTCTATACACACAGTGGGGGCTGTCTATCTTTCAGAATATCAGCCAGAGCGAGCAAACCCACACCGACTCTGTCAAGGCCCTGATCGAGCGTTATGGCCTGACCGACCCGGCTTCAGAGACGGCGGGCATCTTCAGCGACCCCACTCTACAGGCTCTCTACACCGAACTTGTGGCTCGCGGCAGTGAATCACTGGCCGAGGCCATCAAAGTAGGCGCAGCCATCGAAGAGATCGATATTCTCGACCTGCAGACCGACCTGGCGCAAATTGACAACGCCGACATCCAAAGAGTGTTCAACAACTTGTTGAAAGGCTCCTACAATCACCTGCGCTCTTTTACCTCCACGCTGAGCGCCCAGACCGGCGAAACCTACCAGCCGCAGTACCTCAGCGCTGAAGCCTACCAGGCCGCCCTGAATGAGAGTATGGGACGCGGCGGGAACAGCAGCAGCCTGGGCAATGGACAGGGCAGCAATAGCGCCGGTAATGCTCAAGGCGGCTCCAGTGCCGGTAATAGCCAGGGTGGCTTTCGCGGAGGCAATGGACAGGGCGGCAACGGTGGTAACCGTCCGTAAATTTCCAAACAGGCCATTCGAAAGAGCCCGGACATTCCTTGATAATGTAAAACCATAGTACAGGAGAAGAAGAATGATCAAATTATATGGGAAGCGAATCCGCTTATTCCGCCCGCGTTCGATCTGGCTGCGCAAAGTGGTGCAGTGGGGCTTTTTCATTTTGATCGCCTTGATAGCCACCAACCATTCGTTAGCAGAAAGCGGCGGCGGTATCCCGTTTCTTTCTTCTGCCAGTTTACATGCGGTTTGCCCGTTTGGCGGCGTCGTTTCAATCTACCAATTCGCTACGGTGGGCACTTTCACCCAGAAGATTCACCAATCCTCTTTTGCCCTGATGGCAATTACCTTTGTGTTGGCGATCTTATTTGGACCAGTGTTTTGTGGCTGGGTTTGCCCGCTGGGCACAATCCAGGAGTTCGTTAGCAACTTCGGACGCAAGCGACTGCGCAAGCGCTTTAATCACTTTTTGCCCGCAAAACTGGATAAAGTCCTGCGCTACTTGCGTTATGGTGTGCTAGCCTGGGTTCTGTACATGACCGCGGTATCGGGGAAATTGGTTTTCTCGGAATATGATCCTTACTTTGCTCTGTTTAATTTCTGGTCCAGTGAAGCATCCCTGATTGGATTGGGCATTCTGGTCGTAACCCTGGCGCTTTCATTCTTCGTGGAACGACCGTGGTGTAAATACGCCTGTCCGTACGGCGCAGTACTGGGTGTCTTCAACCTCTTCCGGGTATTCAGCATCCGGCGCAACAAGGCCACCTGCAAAGCGGATGGAGCTTGCTCCATTCTTTGCCCAATGAACATCCCGGTAGACAGCGTAACCGTTGTGCACGATCACCAATGCATTTCTTGCCTGGAATGTACTTCCGAAGCAGTCTGCCCGGTGGCAAAGACAGTAGAGTTTTCGACAAAAGGTGCAAAATGAAACTGTCATCGAAACCTTTAGCAGCCCTGATTATGGTCATGATGTTCGGCGGCATCTTTTTCGCCAACATCATGGGATGGTGGAAAACCGAATCGACCAAGGAGGCCGCGGTGTATGCCGAGGGAGATTTCGCCGGGCAGGCCAACCCGGCAGACATTCGCGGCTCGTATACGTTTGGCGATATCGAAAAGAATTTTGACGTTCCTGCGGGCTTATTGGCATTGGCTTTCGGTGTGCAAACCGATGATCCGTCCGCATTTTCAGTAAAGAGTCTGGAAGGGATGTACCTGGAAAGCCCGCAGGAAATCGGCACGGCATCGGTGCGCTTGTTCGTGGCTTTTTATCTCGGTTTGCCCATCGACCTGAGCGCCGATGTATATCTGCCTGAAGCGGCGGCCGTCATCTTGCGCACTCGGGATTTGAGTCCAGAGTATATAACGTACCTGGAAGCCCACCTGGCGCCAGACCTTGGAGCGGAGCCCGCCCGACCAGTCGATTCCGTGCAGCCAACACGGCAACCTGACGCAGCCACCATCGTGGCAACACCAGAAGCTACTGCCGGCCACACCCCAATAGCTGCAAGCGAAACTATAAAAGGGAAAACCACCTTTGCCGAATTACTGGAATGGGGCCTGACCGCCGAGACCATCGAGCAAACTTTAGGTATGTCTATGCCGGCCGCGCCGGGAATCACCGTGAGAGATTTTTGCTCGCAGAATGGATTGAGTTTTGAGACCGTTAAACCAGCGCTCCAGGCGGAACTAGATAAGCTCAAGTAAATATTAATGTGCCCCTTCTCTGCTCGCTGCTTTTTGTTCGGTATAATCATAGAGGAGGACCCTATGCCCAAGCCTGTTATTTTTGCCGTTGGACCCGAACACCTGCAGCGTGAAAACCTGACCGAAACGGTCTCGCCCCGCGAGGATGGCC
The DNA here is from genome assembly GCA_964629965.1 of uncultured Anaerolineaceae bacterium. GTDB lineage: Bacteria > Chloroflexota > Anaerolineae > Anaerolineales > UBA4823 > CAZVRZ01. Next base: position 38,936 of record CAZVRZ010000019.1, on the reverse strand, counting down.
AGCGCGCCGACACCCGGCGCGGCACGTTCGAGTGGTGGTACTTCGACGCCAATTTCGACGATGACACCACAGCGGTTATCGTCTACGCCACCAAGCCTATCATCAACCCGGCTGCTCCGCTTACTCCCAACCTGTCCCTTACCATCACTCGCGCGGGCGGGACCAAGACCGCAGAATTTTCCATCCCGCCAGCGGATCAGTTTTCTGCCTCGAGCGAGGCATGCGATGTTCGCATCGGCGCCAGTTGGGTAAAACAAACCGGTTTTGGACCATGCTGGGTTTTTCGTCTGCACGCCGAGACAAACGGCCTGGCTGCAGAGCTGACTTTTACCGGCCTCGTTCCGCCATGGAGACCAGGCGCGGGAAAGAGCTACTTCGGCGATCTAGAACATTACTTCGCCTGGCTCCCGTCTATTCCGTACGGCGCCGTTGAAGGAACCTTGACCTACGATGGGCAAACACACACCGTGCGCGGCAGCGGCTACCACGATCACAACTGGGGCAATGTCGCTCTCCCATCCGTGATGGATCATTGGTATTGGGGAAGAGCGCATATCGGTGATTACACCTTGATCTTCGTCGAGCAAATTGCGCTAAAAAAATATGGCTCGACGCGGATGCCAGTTTTCCTGCTCGCCAAGGGGGAAAAGGTAATGGTGGATGACGCACGTTACTTGACCATGCAAGCGCGCAATTTCACCCGTCACCCTGGCGGGCGTGAAATGCCGCGTGAAGTGGATTTCACATGGAGGCGCGACCAGGAGCAGATTAGCTTAAAGCTGAGGAACCAGAAGTTGATCGAAGGCGTCAGCCTGCTATTGGCGCTGCCGCCCGCAAAGCGCACCCTGGCGCGGCTGTTTGTCAATCCTTATTACTTCCGCTTCAATACTGAACTGGATTTAAAGATTGACCTGGACAGTCTGCGCGATTCCATCCACGGCCCGGCGCTCTATGAAATCATGATGTTGAGGTAATCAGAAAAGACCGCTGGTGATCATGCCATGCAGCTTTACAACGCAGATCCATAGAGAGAGCTATCTCATCGAGAAGTAATGACCGATCTATGCAACTTCCTACCGGCATTTATAATCTGACCTGGTTCCTGGTAAGTCCACCCTGATCCACGCAATTTATAAGGCGCAGGCATGCAAAGGGCAAATTCATCTTGCGCGATTACGTAGCAACTATTACTATAGTTGTTATACTTGCATTCCGGCGATTATTGTATTATAATAATAGTTGTAAACGCGACCTGCATTCTTCTCATTGCGAACAAGGAACTCACTAACATGAACAATTTCGACTCACCAGACAATTCGACCGGCTGCCATCAACGACGCCGTAGACGGCGGCGCGATTTCCTGGATGCCCTACAGCAAAACCATGTTGATGAAAGCCTCCTGTTGGTAAATATTGGCCAGCGGCTGCGCGATATCCGCTCCGAACGCGGCCTTACTATCCGCGATCTGGCCCGCAAAAGTGGCCTGAACGTGAACACCCTCAGCATGATTGAAAATGGCAAGAACTCCCCCAGCCTGGAGACTTTGCTACAACTATCCCTGACCTTAGAGACATCCATGGCGAGCTTCCTCGAATCGGATGCTTCCAAGAAAACAATCGCTTACCACAAATCCAGCCAGCGCCCTCACACGGCATTCGCCCACGGAGCGTTGGAAGACCTGGGGGCAGGGATGTCCCGCCGCGGTGTGGAGACATTCCTGGTAACCCTCAGCCCCCATTCAAACAGTGGTGACAACCTGATGGTCCATACCGGGCGCGAGGTGGTCTTCTGCCTGGAGGGACAACTGACCTACATCATCGAAGATCAAACCTTTCTCCTGGAGACGGGCGACAGCTTGTTCTTTGAGGCCCACCTGCCGCATCGCTGGCAGAACAACGGCGATGTTCCGTCTCGTTCGCTCTTAGTGCTCTGTCCATCCGACGAACAAGATCACCCAACCGAACGGCATTTCTCGCCAGAAACAGTCAATATTGAAGGAGTGTGATCCAATGGGCCAGGCATCGAAAGCAGTGAACACATCCTTCAACAGGCGCATCTACACCTTCCCGACATTCAGGGCAGATGTTGTGCAAATTTTCGATCATATGCATGATCTGCGCCGGGCCGCACACGCTGGTAGGGTAAGTAAAACCTTCGCCGAGAAGATCATGCTGGTGGTGTCAAGCGTGAATGGCTGCCGCTATTGCTGTTATGCACACAGCCGGGCGGCGTTGGCGACAGGCGTTTCGGAGAATGAACTGCAAAGCCTGTTAGCTCTCGACCTGGGAACTTTTCCTGTTTTCGAAGTGACGGCGCTCACCTTCGCCCAACACTTCGCCGAATCGAACTGCCAGCCCGACCCGGTCGCTTGGCAGCGGGTTGTGACCTATTATGGCGAAGAAACCGCCCAGGATATCCTGGCTTATCTGCGCATGATCACCTTTGGCAACTTGCTAGGAAATACGTTCGATGCTCTGCTCAGCCGGTTTGTTGGCAAACCCGCTCCAGGCAGCAGTCTGTGGAGCGAATTAAGCGTACTGCTGGGCGTTGTGTGGCTGCCCCCCGCCAGGTTAATACGCGGTATGTTCCGTCGAAAACAATCTGGCTCGAACAAGCAATCCGATAATTTGAATGAGGTGCAGTAAGGAGTGTAATGTGAGAGTCCGGGTCAATCCCGACTTATGCACAGGTTGCGGCATGTGCGTGGACACGTGTTCGGCAGGGGCAATCTATCTGGTAAATTCTCGGGCCGAGATTGATAAGACCTTGTGTACCGCCTGCGAAGCATGCGTGGAAGCCTGCCCCAATGGGGCTATCCATGCATCTGTCATGCAGCAGCCTGGCGTGTTACTTGCGCCGATGCCGGCGGCCAAATCCCAGCCAATGCCTGCTCCGATCCAGGTTACATCTCCGCAAACAATCACTCCGGCCCGCGGTAGCGGCCTGGCCTCCCTGGCCGGGGCTGCTCTGGCGTTCCTGGGTCGTGAAGTAATGCCTCGTCTGGCGGATGTACTGGTTAATGTACTGGAGCGCAGGTTCACACGATCAACAACAACTTCTATTTCCCCGGTATCTGCATATTCCAAGGGAAGTGGTATCAAGAGTAGAGGCAAGCAGAGGCAAGCCCGCTATCGCGGCGGGTGCGCCGGTGCTAGAAATCATAGAGGAAGGAGGTGAGAATTATGCCAGGAAGAGACCGCACAGGTCCGCAAGGCGCCGGTCCAAGAACCGGGCGCGGCATGGGCTATTGTAGTGGTTATGACCAGCCTGGGGCCATAAATTCACCGGCAGTATTGCGCGGTGGTGGTTTGGGCTTCGGGCGTAGAGGTGCAGGTCGTGGCTGGCGGCATCGTTTTTATGCCACCGGCATTCCGGGTTGGGTAACACCCACGCCGGAACAAGAAGCCGCCGATCTGAAAGCCCAGGCCGATCTACTGAAAACACAGCTCGATGCCATCCAAAAACGCATCGAAGAATTAACAGATAAGTGATTAATTTCCGGGTGTGGTGCGTGGAACAGGCAGTTTGCACTTTCCACGCATCGCTCCCACCAAGTAAGGAGACAAAAATGATAAACCGAGATTTTCGTGGTAGAGGCGGCCAAGGTGGCGGGCGCGGACAAGGCAGAGGTCAGGGTGGCGGGCGCGGTCAAGGTGGCAGCCAGGGTGGCCGCGGACAAGGCGGCGGTAACAGACCCGGCTCTGGCCCTGGCGGCAACTGCGTCTGCCCAAGCTGCGGGCACAAGGAGCCGCACTTGGTTGGACAACGCTGTGTGGACAGCATTTGTCCTAAATGTGGAACGAGGATGATCAAAGAGTAGAACCATGAAAATCATCCTTACCGCTGCTTCTCCAAATATCGATTCCAACATTGACGCGCGTTTTGGGCGTGGGGCATATTTCATCGTTGTAGATTCCGACACATTGACATGGCAGGCGCATGCCAACCCGGCTGTAGGCGCATCGGGTGGAGCGGGCACACAGGCCGCTCAATTCGCTTCCAGCCAGCAGGTCAGTTCAATTGTTAGCGGTGATTTTGGACCGAATGCTTACAATGCCCTCCAGGCTGCCGGTATCGCCATGTACATCTATGGCGATTGCCAGACCATCCGCCAGGCCATTGAGCGGTTCAAAGCCGGGTTGCTCGAGCAGGTCGGCGCACCCACTGCCCGGGGGCATCACGGGCAAGGCGCATGATCATAGCTGTTGCCAGCGGCAAGGGCGGCACGGGCAAGACCATGATTGCTACCAGCCTGGCGCTTAGCCTGGCAGCAATCACGCCCGAACAACCGCCCTTGTTCCTGGATTGCGATGTCGAAGCGCCCAATGCCCACCTGTTCCTGCACACAACGCCTGGCGAACAACGCGATGTGGGGCTGCTCATTCCTGCCGTGGACGAGACCAAGTGCACCTACTGCGGCAAGTGCGCTGAGGTTTGCCAGTACCACGCCATCGTTGTATTAGGTCAGAAGGTGTTGGTCTTTCCACAGCTCTGTCATGGCTGTGGAAGCTGCACGACGCTGTGCCCGGAGATGGCAATCACAGAGATACCCAATCGCATGGGCGTGATCGAGCGCGGCCTGGCAGCGGCAGGTATCTCCTTCGCCCGCGGGGTGCTGGACGTGGGCGAACCGATGGCGGTGCCAGTGATCCGCCAGCTCAAGAAATGGGTGCAGCCAGCGCCAGGGCAGGTTGTGATCTATGATTCTCCACCGGGCACTTCCTGCCCGGTGGTTGAAACCGTGCGCGGCAGCGATTTCTTGCTGCTGGTGACCGAGCCGACCCCCTTTGGCCTGCACGATTTACGCTTGGCAGCGCAGGTTGCATCTGAACTGAGCGTCCCGGCAGGAGTGATCATCAACCGCGAGAATGGGCCCTACCCGATCCTGGATGAATTCTGCCACGAGCAGAAATTACCGGTACTCCTGCGCATCCCCTTCGATCGCTCGATCGCCGAAGGAGTAGCGCAGGGGAAAACCCTGATAGACATCCATCCGGAATATGGCGATCTGTTCCGCCAGGTATTTATGCAAATCACCAACCTTCTTTGAAACAACCAGACGACTCTGCTTCCTGTTTTGCCCGCGCCCAGGAAACATCTCTGGGCCGCGTTTCTGTAAAGAACGAGAGTTCTCAACACTACCGCGACACAATATATTGTATAACGCTATTGATTTACGCCTGATTTTGTACTATAATATTGGTTGTCAACTCAACCAGAAACCAGGCAGGACACGAGCAATGTCAAAAACTATTGAAAGCCCTCTCCCCTTGGAGAAGCGCCGCCGGCAAATGCGGCGAGGCATTCTGGCTGATCCGAGCCAGGCAGAAAGCAATCACCAAAACGTTGATCCTGATGTCGGCCATTGTTTGCGAAAGCTGCGCTCCGAGCGTGGTTTGTCCATTCGTTCTTTGGCTGAGCAAAGCGGGTTGAATGCGAATACGCTCAGCCTGATCGAGAACAGTAAGACCTCGCCCAGCGTCAGCACACTGCAGCTTCTGGCACGCGCCCTGGATGTGCCAATCACGGCTTTCTTCGAGATCGATATTCCCAAGAATAACGTTTCCTATCAGAAAGCCGGGCAGCGCCCCAAGGCAGCCTTTGCTCACGGTACTTTAGAAGACCTGGGGGCAGGATTGACCCTGCAGGGCGGGCAGCCTTTCCTGGTCACCCTGGAGCCAGGTTTTGGCAGCGGTTCCACTCCCATCGTTCATACCGGGCATGAGCTCGTTTATTGCCTGGAAGGCCACCTCTCTTACACCATCGAGGAACAGATCTACCAGCTCGATCCCGGCGACAGCCTGCTCTTTGAAGCCTACCTGCCGCATTGCTGGAAAAACACGGGAGAAACTATCTCACGATCGCTGTTGATCATGTGCCCAACAGACGACAGCGACCACCCGACCGAGCGTCATTTCAAACCAGAGTAGCTTACATACTCAAGTTTCTTCTCTGGTCCGTTCGTTTATCAGGAGGTGCTGGATGTTTCGCAAATGGATTGCTGCCCGCATCATGGTTCTAGGGGTAGTCTGCTTGTCCCTGGCGCAGGCCAGTCCTGCCCAGGCCCAGGATCCTACTCCTACCGTCGAAAATGACGCCAACTGCGTGGCCTGCCACGAACATCAATACTATGTATACGACAGCGGTAAGTGGTATTGCCTGTGCAAAGCCCCCATGCACTGCATCTATTGTCACGGGGGCCGTACCGACAGCGCCGTACAGGAAATAGCCCACGAAGGCATCGTGCTTTACCCAACCCGCAACCATGCCGAGCGCTGCCAAAGCTGTCATGAGGAAGATTATATGTCGCGCGTTGTGGCCTTTGATGAAGCTGCCGGGATCAGCTCCACACCGGTGCCTGTCATCACGGCAACGCAGGCCGAGCCAGCCGCTGCAGCCATGGTCGCGCCGACAGAACCGCCCATGCTGCGCCTGGGTCAGCTTGAGCCCTGGCGGCTGATCGTACTGGGCATATTGCTGGTAGGAATAGTGACCCTTTTCATTTTCGGCTATCGCTGTTGGCGAGCCGATTGCCTGCGGAAAATTAGAACTTAAGCATAGCACCTATCTTTATCACACATTTAAGGAGAACTATATGACCAATGTTTCAACTACAAAAGTCGCCGCCATCACCGAAGACGGAATCACCATCAGCCAACATTTCGGCCGCGCTCCATATTACCTGGTGGTCACGGTAGAAAATGGCCAGGTTGTGAAGAGCGAAATGCGCCAGAAGCTAGGGCATGCTCATTTTGCCAACCAGCCGCACGCCGAGGAACATCCCGGCCAGCCGCACGGCATGGATGCCGCCTCGCACAATAAACATCTGCAGATGGCAGAATCGATTGCCGATTGTGAAGCTCTGCTTTGCCGCGGCATGGGCATGGGCGCCTACGAGAGCATGAAGATGCGCGGCATCCGCCCTGTGGTGACCGATATTGCCTCAATCGAAGAAGCAGTTGCAGCTTATATCGCCGGCACGATCGTTGATCAGGTTGAACGGCTGCATTAGCAAGTAGATCAAATCCAATCTTAGAAAGGAGATACTATGGCAGAAAGCGTAGGATGCGCCCGCGTAACGGGCTCAGTAGCAACAGACGCACCACCCCCCTCAACCAATCCCCCCCCCGTACTCCAAGAAAGGAAGGCTCCCCCAATGACTGCCCGTGTTGGCCAGAAAGCCCCCGATTTCACCGCCCCTTCATACTACCGGGGTGGGTTCACCCCTGTCAAGCTCTCTGATTTTGCTGGCAAGTGGGTGTTGTTGTGCTTCTACCCCGGCGATTTCACCTTTGTCTGAGCGACTGAAGTGTCAGCGGTCGCTGACAAATATCCGGTGCTGCAAGAACTGGGCGTTGAAGTGATCTCGGTCAGCGTGGACAGCCACTTTGTCCATAAGATGTGGAACGACAACGAGCTTTCGAAAATGGTTGAAGGCGGCGTCCCCTTCCACATGGCCTCCGACCAGGCTGGCAACGTTGGACGAGCCTACGGCGTTTGGGATGAGAACCAGGGCATCGAACTGCGCGGCCGGTTCATCATCGACCCAGATGGCGTGATCCAGGCTATGGAAGTGCTCACCCCGCCAGTCGGGCGGAAGTTCTCCGAGTCCGTGCGCCAGATTCAGGCTTTCCAACACGTGCGCGCCACGGGCGGCAAAGAAGCCACCCCCGCCGGTTGGGAACCAGGCAAAATGACGCTCAAACCCGGCCCAGACCTGGTGGGAAAGGTCTGGCAGGTTTGGAAACCCAACATGGAATAGAATATCAATAGCGTTCAAGGTGAAATCGGCCGTGAGGGTATCGCGGCCGATTTGGCCCCCGCTCAGGCGGCAGAGCAATCCCCCCTGCTGCTTTTTATACAATGAACCCACAATATAACTCCACTTCCTGTTTTGCTTGCGGCCTGGAAAACACATCCGGGCTGCGCCTGCGTTTTTATGACAATGGCAGCGACCGGGTTTTCAGCCATTTTGTCATTGACCTGCAGCATGCAGGTTATCCTGGCATGGCGCACGGTGGCATCGTGGCTTCAATTCTGGATGAAGTCGCCGGGCGTACAATCATGATTGGGCATCCCGACCGTTTCTTTGTTACTGCTCGCATGCAGGTGCGCTTTCGCCAGCCTGTGCCGGTCGGTGTGCCGCTTGAAGCAACCGGCTGGCTGCTCAAACGTCGCGCCAGTCGCACTCTGGCGCACGCCGAGATATCCGGCAATGGACAAGGCATCCTGGCCGAGGCAGATATTCTATACACAGACATGTCCCCGCATCTGCTTAATACGAATGAAGTAGAGGGCCGATTCGGTTGGAAATTGTATGCTCGCGAGGAGTAAACGATGCCACAATTAGCGAAAGGTGGTAAATGGGTGTTCGGCTGGTGTGTGGTCGGCCCAGCCAGTGAGATCCAGATTCCGCCGGAAGCCTATACAGAGTATGGGTTTCAACAGAACGAGACCGCCATCATCATCCGCGGCAGCAAGCGATCAGGAGGAATCGCACTTGGCCAGCCGGAGAAACTGAACAACACTGTTTTAGAATCACGCTTCGTTGGGCGAACCAAGATTGGCGTAAGCGGCCTTGTGGTCTTGCCGCCCGAGACCCACATCGAGCCTGGCGAGCGTCTGCTATCGGTGCGCGGCAGTGGATTGGCGCTAAGCTTCTTGCAGCGTGGGCCGATCTGTGAAGAGGCGCTCAACCATCCAGAGATCGAAGTATTTAGGGCGGCCTGAGATGTTCACAGTGCGCTGCCTGGTTGATAACAACACATCGGACGCCGTTTCCTTGCAGGCCGAGCATGGGGTTGCTTTCATCATAGAAACCCCTTCCGGTCAGGTTCTTTTTGACACCGGACAAAGCGGCGATGTGCTAATGCATAATGCTGCGCAGTTGGGCTTAGATCTGCGCCAGATGGATGCGCTGGTACTCAGTCATGCGCATTATGATCATACCGGCGGATTGAAGGCTTTCTTACAATATAGTCGACCCGGCCTCCCCCTGTACGCCCATCCCGATTTGTTCCGAGAGCGCTACGCCGTTAAAAACGGGCAGCAGCGCAGTATTGGCCTGGCGATGGCTCAAACCGACCTTGCGAAGCGCACCTCCTTACACCTGAGCGTCGAACCAGTGGATGTTTTGAGCCACATTTGGACCACTGGCGAGATTACCCTTCGAACAGAATTCGAAGGACGCAGCCCTCATCACTACATTCGGTCGAACGGGTGCTGGCTGCCCGACCCGTACCGCGACGATATGGCGCTGATAATGGATATGGTATCCGGATTGGTAGTTGTCTGTGGATGCTGCCATGCAGGACTATTGAATACCCTGGCGCACGTGCAACATATCTTCAACAAAGAGATTGTAGCCATTGTCGGCGGCATACATCTGGCGCACCTGGATGCAGATACCCTGGAACATACCGTTAGCATGATACGTTCCCTTAGCGTCGGACGATTACCCTGCCTGTACCTCAACCACTGCACCGGCGAACGCGCCCTGGCAGCCCTGGCGCAGGCATTTGGTAAAAAAGTGAATCCCTGCCCGGCAGGTACGGTGTTGATGTTCGAATGAAAGCGAAATCCTTATGAAAACATGGAAAGCCCCCAGCGCCATCATGATTGTGGGCATCCTGACCGGTGCGCAGTACATCCTGGCCTTTTTCGTCTACAAGCTGCCAGGGTTAAAGACGCTTCAATGGACAGGCTGGGCCATCTGGGTGCTCGCGTTGATCTTTGGATTTGGGCCTATTTTTATTTTGCGCCGGAAAGGCGGGGTAGCCAAGGGCAAAAGCTATGTAGAAACGACGCTCCTAGTCGATACCAGCCTGTATGCCATCGTCCGCCATCCCCAGTTCCTCGGAATCATGTTGTTCAACCTGGCGCTGATGTTGCTTGCCCAACATTGGCTGGTGATTTTGCTGGGTGTAATTTCCGCGGTGTTGACCTGGCTAGTTATTCAAGCCGCCGATCAAGATGGCGTTAACAAATTTGGGGATGAATACCGGCAATACGTGCAGCGTGTGCCTCAGACAAATTTTCTACTAGGCATTTTCCGTCATATTCAAGCAAAACGGGCGAGCAGGTAACTGTGAAAATCCTGAAAGAGGGAAGCTTATGAAAATCGGGCCTGGATGTGCTGATTTTCTGCAAGCTTACTCCTCGCTTTATCATCATCGCCGGCACAGAGCGCCAGGATTATGCAAACATGAAATATGACTTGAGAAGCGGCGCAAAAGGATTGGTAATGTCAATCGTCGCTTCAGGCGTTCTGGCAACCATCCTATTTTTCATCAAGAATTATCTTACTTGATCTGGTTTGGCAATCTTTCTGAACAGGAGGCACCACATGGAACTATTCCCTACCTTGAAAATCGGCTGGATCAACGGCTGGTTGGCGATTGTTCTGCTGGGGTTGACGGATGGTATTCTTTTCCTGATTTTCCCCCAAAAAGTGGTGAGGCGGCTCTGGGACCGGTCGAGCTGGAGCCAAAAGCAGCGGGGGTTTACCATTGCTGGTAAGCTGTGCGCGTTCGTCTGCCTGACTTTACTTGCCTTCACGCCACTCAAAATCGGTAGTCCGGTCTTCGTTGTGGGCGTAATCCTGATTGCGCTAGGGCTGATCGGCCTGGTCAAGGCGCTTGTTGACTTCAAGAACACTCCTCTGGATGAGCCGGTGACGAGCGGTTTCTATCACCTGTCTCGCCATCCTCAAATTGTGACTTCTTCAGTAGTATTGCTGGGCGCCTGTATTGCCATCGGCTCTTGGATAGCGGTAGCCTTTTGGGCAGCCGCCAGGCTGTTGGAGCATTTTGGCATCCTGGCAGAAGAAGAGGTTTGCCTGAAGCAGTATGGAGAGCCTTACCGGGGCTATTTAAAGCAGGTGCCGCGGTATTTTTGGGTGTTTTGAGAATAAACCTTTGGAGATAAACATTACATGAAACAACTGGTGATCCTCAGCGGCAAAGGCGGTACCGGCAAAACCAGCCTGGCAGCGGCATTTGCCTACCTGGCGCATACTGGCCCATTTCTCCTCAAAGCCGTGCTGGCCGACGCTGACGTAGACGCCGCTAACTTGGAGTTGGTACTGCACCCCGAACGCCTTGAAACACACGACTTCACCGGCGGTTCGGTGGCCGTGATTGATCCGCAGCTTTGCCAGGGCTGCGGAAACTGCGCACAGGCTTGTCGTTTCGATGCAGTTATTCTCCCCACCGACACACAGCCTGCCTATGATGTGGATGCGATTGCCTGCGATGGCTGTGCGGCTTGTGTCTATCAATGCCCCGAAGATGCTATTCACATGGAGCCGCAAAAAGCCGGGCGCTGGTACCGCTCCGAAAGCCGCTATGGCCCGCTCTTCCATGCTGATCTTTACCCCGCCCAGGAGAACTCTGGTAAGTTGGTGACGCTGGTCAAGCAAAACGCCCGCCTGTTGGCGCTGGACACCAGCAGCCAGGTGGTGATCGTAGATGGTCCGCCAGGGATTGGCTGCCCGGTCATCGCGGCGGCAGCAGGCGCGGACCTGGCTGTAATCGTCACGGAGCCCACCGTAGCTGGCGTGCATGATCTCAAACGCATTTTACAAACCACAACGCACTTTCGCATCCCCGCGCTGGTGGTGGTCAATAAAGTAGATATTTATCCGCAGGGCGCCGCAGAGATTGAGGCGATTTGTGCTGAACTGGGCGTTGAACTGATTGGTCGAATTCCCTTTGACCCAACCGTCACAGAAGCCATGTTGAATGGTGAACCGGTCACCGCTTATCGGCCTGAAGCTCCTTCCAGCCAGGCGCTGACAGCCATCTGGCAAAGCGTTGCGGCCCGGTTGGCTTCATCAGGAGGCTCTTATGACGGATTCTGAGAGTTTGCGCCAAGACGTTTTAGAAAGTCTATCAAAGGTTATTGATCCCGAAACCGGCGTGGATATAGTGCACATGCGGTTGATCGAGGATCTGGTTGTAGATGAGGTCGGCCGGGTAACCTGCAAGTTCCGACCATCTTCCCCCTTCTGCCCCATTGCCGTGCCGCTCTCGCTTGACATCCAACAAGCAATCGCCAGGGTAGAAGGCATAACTGATCAAGAAGTAGAAATTGTTGGATTTGCATTGGGCGATGAGTTTACTGTATGGTTGAAGAAAGCGCTTGCTGATCAACAAAGCAAAAAAACTACGAAGTAAAATAGGAGATTTCATGCTGAACAAAGACAAAGTGTTCGAAGTGTTATCCCAGGTCAATGATCCCGAACTGCACCGCAGCCTGACAGATCTAAAGATGGTGCGTGAAGTGCAAGTTCATGGCAATAAAGTAGAAGTTACCATTGCCTTGACTGTGCCCAACTGCCCACTCAAGCGCCAGATCGAAGCCGATGTACGCGCTGCCATCAGCGCTTTGCCAGAAGTCAAGCAAGTGTCGGTAAAGATGACCCCTATGACCGATGATGAACGTAAGGCAGTCTTCGGAGAGCCCAAAGAGGGCGAAGCCGCCCAATACAATCATATCCAGCGTGTTGTAGCGGTGATGAGCGGCAAAGGCGGCGTGGGCAAATCGCTGGTGACGGGTTTGCTGGCGACTGCGCTGGCGCGTGAAGGCTTTAAGGTAGGCGTGTTGGATGCAGATATCACCGGTCCGAGTATTCCCATGTTATTTGGCTTACATGGGCCGGTTGAGCCTGGGCCGGTAGGTATTCGGCCGCTGCGAAGCAAAACCGGCGTCAGGGTCATCTCAATGAATTTCATGCTGGAAAATGAAGATCAAGCAGTTATCTGGCGCGGGCCATTAATTGGTAAGGCAATCACTCAGCTTTGGGGTGATGTGATGTGGGGTGATCTGGATTACCTGCTAATAGATTTGCCGCCGGGCACATCCGATGCATCCCTGACAACCATGCAATCGCTGCCGGTCAACGGCATCATCATGGTCACAACCCCACAAAGCCTGGCATCCATGATCGTACGCAAAGCCATTCATATGGCACAAGCCGTCAAGACACCCATCGTTGGCATCGTTGAAAACATGGCTTACTTTGTTTGCCCTGAGACTAGCAAGAAGCATTTCATATTCGGCCCCAGCCATGTCTCCGAGGTAACACAGGCCGCCGGCGCGCCGCTGCTGGCGCAGCTTCCCATTGATCCACAGGTGGCTGCCCTGTGCGACGCAGGTAAAGTTGAAGAGGTTATCCTCAAGGAAATCCCGGCGTTGGTTGAAGCATTCCTGAATATCACCACCTTGAATATTGAGTATCAGCATAAAAGCGCCAGTTCATTCTCGGAAAAAGCCCGCCATTTGATTGAAAGCCGGGAGAACATGGGAAGCATTGAAAAGCCGGATGCCCGAGGTTTTGTACGCGGCTGGTGCGGAGATAGTATGCAAATTGATTTGCAAATATCAGGAAAAACCATTCAAGAAGCCCGCTTTATCACGGATGGCTGCGGGGCAACGATTGCCTGCGGTAGCATCATCACCCAGATGGCTCGCACCAAAACACTCACCGAAGCAGAGCATATTACACCAGAAGATTTAATCGCAGTATTGGACGGCATACCAAAAGATCACGAGCATTGCGCCACATTGGCAGTCAATGCACTGCGCCAAGCTATTCGAAACGCGGCCGGTAATGAGTAGAAGTCCTATCAGGAGAGAAAAATGAGCGACAAAGTAAAGATCGGGATCATTATATGCGACCGCTATCGAACTTGCGCCGGCGGGAAGTGCCTGCGAGCAATACGGAACAAAGAAGGTGCGTTCGCCCAATACACTGACGCTGAAATTGAGTTGGTGGGCTACACCACTTGCGGCGGCTGTCCGGGCGGTAACATTGAGTACACTGGCGAAGAAATGGTGAAGAATGGGGCGCAGGTGATCCACCTGGCGACTGGTATGCTGGTTGGCTACCCACCTTGTCCTCGCATCCAGACTTTCAAAGCTTTCCTGGAAGCGCGCTATGGCGTGAAGGTTGTTCTGGGTACGCACCCAATCCCTACGAAGTATCTTGATCTGCATACTAAACTGGGAACCTGGGCTGGACCTGCCTGGGAGTCAATGCTTGCGCCAACCATGACAGATAAAGATACTCGAGAGGTCTATAACTGAGCCTACAGGAGGTCATATGTTATTTTCTATCCGATGCATAGATTGCGGTCATACCACCCCATATCACCCGAACGATATCCACTGCCCAAACTGCAAAAGCCAGTGGCGAGAGGCTCTTTACCCTTACGAGGAAATAGCTGCCAGGTTCCCACAAATAATTGCCAGGCGCAAGTTTGACCTTTGGCGGTACAGCGAACTGCTGCCGATTCGCAATCTCTACCCCGCTTTGAAATTGGGCGAGGGTGGAACACCCCTCATCCATGCCGGCAACCTGGGCGAAATGTTGGGCTGTCCCAATATTTTCATCAAAGATGAACGCCAGGGACCCACATCGTCATTTAAGGATCGCCAGGCGGCTGTAACTATTGCAGCACTCAAAGAGGCCGGCATTACTGAAATGGTCGCTGCCTCGACTGGAAACGTGGCAATATCCTACTCGGCTTACGCCGCTCGCGCGGGAATCAAACTGTGGGCCTTCGTCACCAGCCTGGTGCCAGAGCTGAAAATGCGTGAAATCGCCCTCTATGGCAGCCAGGTGCTGAAAGTAACCGGCACGTATGATCAGGTCAAGCAGATCGCGGCAGAATTTGCCGAGCAGCGCGGCCTTTATCTGGATCGGGGTGCACGCACGATCACCTCGATCGAGGCTATGAAAACCATTGCGTTTGAAATTGCCGAGCAGCTCACCGAAGAGCTTGGCATACCCGATGACCCTGGCGCCATCTGGCGCACACCCACCTGGTATGTGCAATCCATCAGTGGTGGGATGGGCCCCATTGGGGTTAGCAAAGGTTTCAAAGAAATGGTGCGTATGGGCTTTGTTCGCCAGCCCCCGGCCATTGCCGCCATACAAGCTAAAGGTTGCGCGCCGATGGTGCATGCCTGGAAGAAAAATCAAGAAGAGGCCGCGCCAGTAACCAACCCCAAAACCCATATTGAAACCCTGGCTACCGGCACACCGGGGCGCACATATTCCCTTTTGAGGAAAATCTTCAAAGAAGATCGCGGCGTGTTTGAAAGCGTCAGCGACGAAGAGGCCTACCGCGCCATGCATGTGTTGGCAAAAATGGAAGGGATTTCAGCTGAACCCGCGGCTGCAGTGGCCTTTGCCGGTGTATTCAAATTGATCCATGCCGGGGTTATTAAGCCGACTGATGTGGTGGTCATCAATTGCACCGGGCACACCATGCCGGCAGAGCCCCTGGTGCTGGGCTCTGGGTGGGCGCGCAGTATCGAAATCCCCCAGGCAGAAGAAAGTAAGCCCCAGGAAGAAGGATTGTTGGCCGCACTCAACCGAGTGGCTCCAGAACGGTTCCCGCGCATTCTCATCGCAGATGATGCCGTCGATGCACGCCGCCTGGTGCGCCGTATTTTACAATCGCAAGGCGAATATACCTTTTTTGAGGCCGCCAACGGGCGTGAGACCTTAGAACTGGTATCCAAAGAGCACCCGGACTTGCTGATCTTAGATCTAATGATGCCTGAACTGGACGGGTTTGCAGTTTTAGACAACCTAAAAAATGACCCCGAGACGGCCCAACTCCCTGTCATTGTCTCCACGGCCAAAGAGCTGACGCGGGATGAAAAGAATCGCCTGCAGGGTCAAATCCAGGCGTTGATGCAAAAAGGCGGCTTTATGAGTGATGAGCTTTTGGAAGAAGTGAAAGCGCTTTTACGATAATTGGCCTTTGTGAGAAAGTTACGTTGAACGGAGGCAGAAATGGCAGTTCGTGAAATCATCCTATATTCCGAGCACAAAGCGGCCCTGCGGAAAAAGAGCAAGGCAGTTTCGCTCGTCAACCTGAAGGCTCGTCGGTTAATTAGAGATCTCAAAGATACCCTGGAAGCCCATTCCGATGGTATTGGTCTGGCAGCGCCGCAAATCAATGTTCACAAGCGAGTAGTGGTTGTCTGCCCAGGGGCGCTTGTGGATGAAAAGTGGCAGGCTGGCCCGGCTATGGCCATGATAAACCCCGAGATCGTTGAGGCCAGCGGCGAACATAGAGATTTCGATGGCTGCCTGAGTTTTCCAGATCTATATGGCGAGACAACTCGGCCACATCATCTCCGCATCACAGGACTGGACGAGGACGGGAAACCTTTTGATCGGGTTTATGAGGGTTTCAATGCCGTGATTATCCATCACGAAATTGATCACCTGGATGGCGTGCTCTTTATTGACCGTATTGAAAATCTACAGGATTTGTACACACTGAGCGAAAATGAGCATGGCGAAACGGTACGGGTATCGGTAACTTTGTAACATATCATGAACACTTCATTGGACTGTATCCCCTGTCTCTTGAGACAAGCTCTGGAAGCGGCTAGATTGGTATCTGCAGATCCTGCTGTTCACGAGCAGGTTATGCGCGAGGTTTTGCATTGGACTGAAGAGATGGATTTAAATCAGTCGCCGCCAGCCATGGCGCAGCGTATCCACCGGCGGTTACGCGAGATAACGGGCATAGACGACCCCTATCTTGCAGCAAAGACTCGGCAAAACTGCATGGCTATCGAATTACTTCCTGAGCTCAGGGCCGAAATCCAATCTTCCAGATCCCCCCTGATAGCAGCAGCCCGTATTGCAATTGCAGGAAATATGATTGATATGGGCGTTAACGGGAATGTATCTGAAGCAGATATGCATCAGGCTGTGCAGCAAGCCCTGTCAGAGCCATTCTACGGGGAACAGGAGTTGTTTTGTCAGGCGCTTGCCAAAGCGCGATCCATCCTGTACCTGGCTGATAATGCCGGCGAGATTGCTTTTGACCGGCTTTTGATTGAGCAAATTTTACCCAAGCGCGTTACCCTCGTTGTACGCGGCGCCCCTGTGATTAATGATGCCACGCTGGTTGATGCGCGGGCCGTGGGCCTGGACGAAATTGTCGAGGTTGTTGATAACGGGTCGGATGCTCCGGGTACGCTCCTGGGTGATTGCAGCCAGGAATTTCGCCATCGCTTTGCCGAGGCCGACTTGATCATTGCCAAGGGGCAGGGAAATTTCGAGTCACTCAGCCATCAGTCAGGCAATCTTTTCTTCTTGTTCAAGGTCAAATGTCCGATGGTTGCCAATCATATTATGCAGCCAGTAGGGACGCAAGTGTTGGCGCACTCCAACGTAGGCGCACTGGCAATGACACACTGGCTTTATCGCCAATTTGACTGCTATCCGCCTGAATGAACGATTTACAAATACGAGCACAAAACAGGATGCATCTATGTCTATAACCACCTTTGGAACTGTACTCATAACCAGTACCTTGGCATGTCTCGTCACAACAATTGGTATCTATACCATCAGTAAGTATGAAAAATGGGGTAACCGAAATATTGTCTATTTCATGAGCTTTGCCGCTGGCTTGCTGATTTCTGTATCTTTTATCCACATCATTCCAGAATCATTTGGCATGAACGAGACAGCGCCCATATACCTGTTGATCGGGTATATGGGACTTTATCTCTTCAATCGCTTTTTGACTGTGTTTGTGTGTAATGAACGTGATTGCACCGACCTTTCAATCGGCATTATCCCCATGCTTGGCATTGGCTTACACTCATTCATCGATGGGGTCATCTACTCCATAACTTTCAACGTCAGCATCTTCACTGGCGCTCTGGCTGCGACCGGCATGGTGCTTCACGAATTTCCCGAAGGGGTTGTTACCTTCTTGCTTTTGAAGCGCGCCGGCTTTTCGCAAAAGAAAGCGGCTTTATATGCATTCCTGGCGACGGCCATATCCACACCCTTAGGAACACTGATTTCCTTCCCATTTATCAGCAAGATTGATCGGGCGACTTTGGGTAACCTCTTGGCAGTTTCGGCCGGGGCGCTGGTTTATGTGGGCGCTTCTCACTTGCTTCCTGCCGTTGAAAAAGAAAACCGGAAATATACGCTGATCTCATTGGGGGCTGGCATCCTGATCGCTGTTTTAATTGTTATTTCGAAAGGCTAAGAGGGAGAAGTCATGAAATATGTTTTCGGACCAGTCCCATCACGCCGGCTAGGGCAATCTTTAGGCATTGACCCTGTTCCACTCAAAACCTGCAACTGGAACTGCGTTTACTGCCAGTTGGGGCGCAGCAAGCCCTTGGTGAACGAGCGGCGCGAGTATTTTCCACGCGAAGAGATTCTCGCCGAAGTGGAACAGGCATTGGCATCTCACCCGCCAGGTAATATCGATTGGGTGACCTTCGTCGGATCTGGCGAGACAACCCTGCACGCCGGCATCGGCTGGCTGATCCAGCAGGTAAAATCGCTTACCCGCGTGCCGGTCGCCGTCATCACCAATGGCTCTTTGCTCTACCAGCCCAAAGTGCGCCTCGAATTATCTGCTGCCGACGCGGTGCTGCCATCCCTCGATGCGGGGAATGCCAGTCTGTATCGCAAGCTCAACCGCCCTCATTCAGAGGTCAGTTTCAAACGCCTGATAGATGGGTTGGCTGCTTTCCGAAAAGAGTATCAAGGTAAGCTATGGGTCGAGGTCATGCTTATACGGGGGCTAAATGATAGCGAGCCTGCCCTGATGGAAATTGCCGACGCTCTAAAAGAAATCCAGCCCAACGAAGTCCATATTCTTCAACCAGATCGTCCCCCGGCAGAAACCTGGGTGCAGCCATCAGACGAGGAAGGTCTGTTACGCGCCCGTGCTATTCTCGGCGATATCGCCAGGGTTATACATCCGGCCGGCGGATCTTTCGACCTGAGCGGTACCCTGTCGTTAGTGGACGCGGTCATTGGGATCATTACCCGCCACCCTATGCGAGAAGAAGAGTTAGTTGAAACGCTAAAACACTTTTCGCCGGGCGAAGTGAATGAGACATTGATAGAGTTAGAAAAAAGCGGCAGAGCACAGGTTGTAGAGCGGTATGGAGTTCGTTTTTGGAGTGCATCCTCGGCTCATTACCCTGAATAGAAATCGAATGTTGGAGGTATCTAATGTCCAAGTTTTCACTCGATGTTCTGAACCGGTGTGTTCACCCTCACCTGG
Organism: uncultured Anaerolineaceae bacterium; assembly: GCA_964629965.1. GTDB lineage: Bacteria > Chloroflexota > Anaerolineae > Anaerolineales > UBA4823 > CAZVRZ01. Next base: position 19,859 of record CAZVRZ010000019.1, on the reverse strand, counting down.
TATCGCAAGACCCAGACGTAATCCTGGGCGCAGTTTTTGGCGAGGATGTGGCGCTAACGAGGATAGACAATGGTATTTTGATCTCCCACCTAGACCCAATCGTTGGGGCGGTGAAAAACATCGGTTGGCTCGCCATGCATGTGGCCTGTAACGATATCGCCACCAGCGGCGCTCCGCCGCGTTGGGTCTTGCTGCTGGTTCTGGTGCCCAAGAAAGAAGATGAGCAGCTCCTGGATGAAATTATGGGCGACATCAGCCGAGCGGCGCGTGAAACGGGGGTCTCCATCATTGGCGGGCACACCGGGTATTCTGCCAACTTATCCAGACCTTTGGTTGCGGTCACTGCATTGGGAACCATGTCCGGCCGCGCGCCTGTGTGTACCAAAGGCGCACAGGTTGGGGATCATATCTTTGTTACAAAGGGGATTGCCCTTGAGGGCACAGCCATCCTTGCTTATGATTTTGCGCAGGTTGCCTGGCGATTGGGGCTAAGCGAGGGCGAGCTTATGGAAGCGCGCCAATTGATGACGGAGGTGAGCATCATCCCCGAGGCATTAGCATTGGCTGAACATGGTGCAACAGCGATGCACGATGTGACACGCGGGGGACTGTTGGAAACCCTGTTAGAGATTGCCAAGTTGTCTGAAGTTGGTATGCAGGTGGATGCCGGGCGCATTCCCATCCCACCAATTGTTTCCCGTTTTGCCAGAGCTTACCAATTCGATCCACTGACGATGATTTCATCAGGGACCCTGGTTGCCACAATCCCACCTGAATACGTTGAATCCGCCAGACTCCGGCTGGCGGAAAAAGGCATTCACTTCGCCGATGTCGGCCAGGTGATTGATGGCCAGGGTGTACAGATTACTCAAGAGGGACAGATCCGGCATTACCAGGAGATTCATTGTGAAGCAGATGAATTAACCCGGATGTGGGAGCTCTACCCTAGAAACGATCGGTGATCAGTAATTTACGGGAACCATGAAGTTACACCCCAGGCAACCAGAGTTTATCATGCATCCTATTGGCATCATTCGCTCGCCATTTAGTTACCAAGCATCAGATCTTGCCCAGGCATTTCTGCCTGGGTTAAGGAGCTGTGAGCCTATCTGCGCTATCTGGTGCTGGCGTTGTAAGCAACTGTGGGCCCGGCAGGGTTCGAACCTGCGACCAAACGGTTATGAGCCGTCCGCTCTGCCGCTGAGCTACGGGCCCAACAAATGGGCAACTTGCCGCTGCCAGCCACACTTCCGGCAAATAGGGAACGGATGGCTGGCGGCTTTACCAGAGCGGGCGACCAGATTCGAACTGGCGAATGTCAGCTTGGAAGGCTGATGCCTTACCACTTGGCGACGCCCGCATGCTAAGCAAGCCGTATTTTATCACAAAATTTCCATCTCTCGCGCCAACCCTGTCGATGGATTAGGGTAAATCCCTGCAGGGCGCAAGAAAAGGTTGTTAATCGGTTAGGCCAAACACGAAGTATAATCCCCCTGTTACCGGCAGAAACCCGTCGAAGGCCCAGCCGGTGCACACCTAACTGCATTAGGAGCGCAATCCTTCATGATCCAAGCATTGATCTTCGATTTCGATGGGCTTATTCTGGAAACCGAAAGCCCGGTTTATCAATCCTGGGAAGAAATGTATGCTGCACACCAGCAGCACCTGCCCTTGGAATTGTGGGCAACTGTGATCGGTACGTACGAAGAGCCGTTTGACGCTTTTGAACATCTGCAAACACTGGTGAATTATCCCCTCAACAAAGAAGAGCTGCTAACATTGCGCCGAAAACGCGAGCTGGAATTGGTCGAAGCCCAACCCATCTTACCGGGCGTGGCTGAGTACCTGAGCTCGGCTGCTCAACTGGGTTTAAAGATCGGGCTGGCATCCAGCTCATCCTGCCGCTGGGTTACAGGTCATTTGAAACGCCTGGAATTACTGGATTATTTCGACTGCGTGCGCGGCAAGGATGATGTCGCCATCACCAAGCCCGATCCAGCTTTATACTTAACAGCATTAGATTGCCTGAGGGTTTCAGCCTCCCAGACAATAGCACTGGAAGATTCCCCCAATGGCATCCTGGCTGCCAAGCGAGCGGGTTTATTCTGCGTGGCCATTCCCAATGAAATGACACGACGCCTGGATCTCAGCCGGGCTGATCTGCGGCTGGAATCGCTACATGAAATGCCTTTAGCCAACCTGATCGAGCTGGCCCATAACTGCCAGCCGGCTTAAACCAGAAAGCCGCCTTTTCAGACGGCCTTCTGTTGCGCTGCGGCACCTTATCCTACTGTGAGGAGGGATGCCGCAGCGCTGGGTTGGTAACTACTATGGTCCATGTTAGGCATCACCTCCTCTTGGGTGGGATAGCAGAGGAGCAGTGGTTATTCCACTTGAAAATAGTATCACATAAAAACACCCGGGAGTCAATATAAAACCGGATATTTTGACTGGCAATTTTGCAAGTTGTCTATTCTTGCACGCCGGTGGTATACCTCATCCCATCGCAGGAAGAGCCGCTTGGGTTTTCCTGCGATCGCTGATAAAAAACGGCAAATACAACAACAAGAAAACCACCAGCGCAATCCCCTCCGTGATCACCAGATACCAGGGCCACGGACCCAACACATCAAACAGGCTGGCTGTTTCGGGCTTGTGTAAAGTGAACATATAGTTGCTGCCAATCAGCAGGTTGATGCCCGTAACCACCAGCATGTAGACGTTTCCCCAGATCGCCACGCGTAAAAGCGAGCGAAGGGTGGGACGGAAGCCTTCAACAACCGTCATATAGATTGCTGCAGTCACGATTCCACCATGAGAAATAAAGGTCTGAAAGAAACGATAGTGCGGATACCCATAAATGCCACAATCCGGCGTCAGCACGGCTTGGCTGGCAGTTCCAATGCCCAGGAAATAAGCAAATTCATAGATAGAATAATTTCGAGTGAGCAGCATGTAGATGCTGGCAAAAAGCGTCACGCTGCAAATGTGTAACGGCAGCATGGTCTGGATATTCCATTGACCGACTGCCCAATTCCAGATATGCCAGGAAAGCTCATTGACCAACAGCACAACCGCAATGGTAATGCGAACTGTCCGGCGCGCCTTTTCATCCATCCTGTTCCGCAGGAAGACCCAGGACATATTGATTGCGACCAGGATCAACATGGTCACGATGTGATGTATTCCCAAAAACAAAAAAGGATCGCCCGTATAATCTTTGACAAAATATTGCTCCATCTTCTCCTCCGCTTATTGAATAGATTATATTGCCGTGAACATCTTCACCACAAGGGTCATTTCTTAGCTAGTGACCGACGAAATGGCTACGTTCGTTTTTCCGTTATCGGTATTGGTGGAAATGTCGATCACCACGGTACGCAGTGTCTCGTCAATACGCAGTGTGTAAATGTAAGTATAGCGCGGCGGGCCTTCTGTGGTAGTCGCCAGATGCCAGCCAGATTGCTCCATGCTCTGTTTGTAGAATGCAGCCACGTTTTCCGGATCATCATTCGTTTCATAGAAGAAGAAAGGCGTTCCGTCCATCGGCCCGCCGATCAACGGGGTCATATTCTCGTAAACCGGTATATCCTGAGGTGGTTTCGTTATCTGCAAAACTTCGGCAGGCACCTGGATCATTATTGGCTGGTTCACCTGGCGATACGCCTGCGTTAAGGTAACCGTCCCATGCTCCACGTCCACATTATTTTGCTGCGATGACAGGCGTAAATTTTGTCCATTCAGGGTTAGCTCGGCGCGCACCAGATAACCATCCATTGCCGATACCCAAAAACTACCGCCGGTAGAATCGAGAAACATTTTATCGGGCAGTGCTCCCTGGTTGATGGCGCTTTGATCAAAAATATACCGGTAGACCCAGAGGCCATCGATGGCTTCGATGCCGTCATAACGGGCAACATTCACCCATTGGAAGTAATCCCCAAAGATTGTACGCACCTCGTCCGGCGTGGGCACATATCCCACGACATATTCGACCCAATCCATGTGCATGAGCATCCAGCCGAACGAGGCGTGGGCATACACATCCTGCCCAAGATAATAAAAATCATCGACAGGGGTCGAATCTACGGTCATGTTGCTCTCAAAACGCAGCCACTGCGCCTCGTCTGCATCAGAAACAGACAAGGTTGTCGTAAGAATACGGGTACCCTGGTACGAAGCATCAGCGTTTTGAATTTTTTGGACTGCTTGCAATTGGTAGCTGTCCAATATGTCGGCAGACGGTATCAAGAGCGGATCAAGCTGTGGCAGTGGGGTAGGCAAGTTTTCAGGAGCCAGCGTAGGCGTTGCAGAAATACCCGTGATTGGGCTATCACCAAACCAGCAGCCCGCCAGACCGCCAGTCATGATCAGAATAATTACAATCCAAAAGATCCGATTCACGATGATCAAGCCTCCAACGCACACCACACTTTATGGAAACACCGGCTTTCCTACAAAAAGCCGATCCGCATCACAGATCAATTTTTATCAGGATTTTGAAGACAGCAGTTCCCTGCTTTGAGCGAAACAAATCATAGCACAATCTTGTAAGCCGGTCAACAATGGTATGATATGCACCAGAATGTTCCCAAAGATGTTTTGGAAAGGAAGTCGATGAATCCAACCATGTACGACACCTTCAGTTTAGATTACGACCGATTTGTGAACTGGCCTGCCCGCCTGGCATTAGAAATGCCCTTTATTCTGGCGCAACTGGAAACATTTGGCGTTAATAAAATTCTGGATGCAGCCTGCGGCACGGGCATGCATGCCATTGCGTTAGCCCAGCACGGTTTCCGCGTCTCTGGCACAGACCTGAGCGAGCCCATGATCGCCCGCGCCCGGCAAAACGCACAAGAAGCGAGAACCGAAGCGCGTTTTGAGACAGCGGGCTTCGGCAGCCTGGCTCGAGTTTTTGGCGAGGGATCATTTGATTGTATCCTCTGCCTGGGAAATTCGCTGCCACACCTGCTGACCTCGAAAGATCAACGAGAGGCGTTGAACGATTTTGCGGCCTGTTTGCGCCAGGGCGGCCTGCTGCTGATCCAAAATCGAAACTTCGATGGGGTACTAGCCCGGCAAGAACGTTGGATGGATCCCCAATCTCACCAGGAAAATCAAGGCGAATGGATCTTCCTGCGTTTTTACGATTTCCAGGCTGATGGCCATTTGAATTTTAACATCGTCACCCTGTCGCGGCAGCCTGGCGAGCCCTGGCAGCAACGGGTGACCAGCTCGCAGCTTTACCCCCTGCGCCAGGTAGAAATGAGCGCTTTGCTGCAAGCCGGCGGCTTTAGCGATGTAAATTATTATGGAGGCTTATCTCAAGTTCCTTTTGACCCCATCACATCCGGAAACCTGGTGGTTGCAGCTCGACGAAAATGACCTTGCGGGCAAAACAATAATTGCCCGTACCTGCCGTTTGGTAGCTACGGGCAATCTGGCGATGAAAAGATAGCAAAGGTTGATCTCAGGATTCGCCTTTGGGCTTCTCCGGCCTGGTCAGGATATACACCAGGATTAAACCCAGGCCACAAAAGGTGGGGATAAAACCGGCCAGCATCCACGGACCCAGCCCCAGCGGGAATTGGGATGCGCCATTTCCCATGAGACCCAAGGGCCACAGGCCAACGGTCAATGCCAGGCCAATGGCCGTGATCACGATGCCCCAGCGCAGCACATCTTTTCCGTCGCTGCTTTTAGACGATGGACGCACCAGGCCCTTTTCGGCCAGGGCAAGCGTCTCCCGATAATGCAACCAACGTACAAAGCCCAAAAAAGCAAAGAGCAGAGCGAAGAAAACAACACCGCCAATACAAGGAATAAACGGACCGTCCCACATAATAAGCCTCCTAAGTTATGGTTTGAGAATTTCGATACGAATTTCACCGCTGTTGGTTGTCGCGACCAGGCTGGCGCCGCCGCCATTGATCGTGCCTACCCAATGATCTTCATCCATGTCGCCGCTCAACGTCACCGGCAGATCCGATCTGACCTTGCCGTAATCGGTTTCCAGGTCAATGGACAGCACAGCATCGGCGGGTAGTGATAACTGAATATTGCCATAGTCAGAATCTAGCTTGTGCGGGCCATCTCCCAGTGAACCGGAAAAAGAGACCGAACCGCTGCTGGTTGAGAGGTCGATGGTTATATCTTCGCTGTTGGTCACTTTAATGCTACCGTAACCGGAATGAGCTTTCAAAATACCAGACGCACCGTCTACAGAAACGGAGCCGCTCTGGGTATCCAGATCATACGATCCAGCCCGCACTCGGATCAAATCCAGATCGCCATAACTGCTATGCGCTTTAACGCCTTGCTCAACCGTAATATCTTTCAAGGTAATATCGCCGCTGGATGCATCTGTGGTCAAGTTGTTCGCTGACCCGGACTCCCAATCGATATTCCCGTAATCACTCTCGGCTGACGCATCTCCGCTCACTTCTAACCGGTCTAACTTCACCTTACCGCTGCTGGTATAAGCTTTCAACTGCTGTGCGGTACAATCTTCCAGGGTAATATCTCCGTAGCTGGATTTTAATTCCAGAAGAGCGTCACCGGCCTGTACCCGACGCACTTCTACGTCACCGCTGCTGGTTTCGGCCTTCACAGCACCATCTAGGTCGTTAACGCTGATATCACCATAGCTGGAGGTCAATTCTGCATCACCCTGGGTGCCTGCCACGGACACATCCCCCGCGCTGGTCGTAATATCGAGGGTAGTCTCCAAGGGTACCTGTATCAAAAAGTCCACCCGGTTGCTCTGACCTGAGCGGATGCCCGTCTGAGGGTAGCGATAAGAAATCCGCACCTCATTGGCATTTTGGGTGATCGAGATATTCATGGCTGCCAGGCGAGTCTCAGCATCTTCCTGGTTGAGACCATAGGCCGTTTTGTTCATTTGGATCACAACCTGGTCGATCTCGCTGCTCGCAGCATTGATCTGCACATCCCCATAATCATTTTCCAGGATCAACGTTAACGGACCAGATAAGTCCAAAGTTTGCTCTTCTTGTTCCTGTGCCGTGGCATTCATCACCTGAGGAAAACCGATTGAAGAGGTTGTGAACAGGCTTGCCCCAGCCCACAAAACCACCAGGATCAAGGCGCACACACCCAACATTACGGCTGCAACAATACCCACAATAATCCATTTTTTCATAAACAACATCCTCCATATTTCTCTATTTTGATATACACTAAGTTGGACAGGCTTAAGGATAAAAAAGTTTCACGGATTTTAAAGTAAACTACTAAAACTGGCTGAAACTTTTATTGTTCTGACAGGTCTAATCCTATGAGGAACTAGAGTGATCAAAGACGAAGCTGCCCTCATCGCTCGGGCACAGGCTGGCAACACAGATGCTTTTGAGGAATTGGTACACCAACACCAGCGTTACGTATACAACCTGGCGCTGCGCGTTGTGGGCAACCCACAAGAAGCCGAAGACCTGGCGCAAGAAGCTTTTGTGCGCGCCTGGCAAGCACTGCCCAACTTCCGCCGTCAGGCGCAGTTTCGCACCTGGCTGTACCGTATTGTGACGAATCTGTGTTACAACCGCCTGCCAACGCTGCGGCGTGAGCTAAACGCATTAGGCGAAGATTATTTATTGGATCTACACAGCGAAGATTTCGGAGAGGCCAATCCGGCCAAAAGGGTTGAGAGCAACGAGATGCACGCTCTCTTATACACTGAGATGGAGCGACTGCCAGAAAGTTATCGGCTGCTTTTGGCGCTGCGCTACATGCAAGAGTTATCATACGAAGAAATAGCAACCATTGTCAACCTGCCATTAGGAACCGTGAAAACTGGACTGTTTCGTGCCAAAGAACGCCTGCGCCAAGCGCTGCACGCTTATACGCTCGAAGAGGAACCTGTATGGAATACTTAACTTCTCGGGATTGGAATGATGACTTAGTCATTGAAGAAGCTCTGCGCTCGTACCCATTGGTAGAGGAACCAACCACGCTGGCTGCAGGCGTGATGCTGCGTATCCGAGCACAGCAAATTGCCTCAGCGTCCAGGCCAATCTTCCGGCTATCCTGGCTTGACCTGGCTGCCAGCCTGTGCCTGTCCCTGACTTTCATGTTCTTTCTCAGCCTGGGGCAGCTCATCCCTCCGCCCATAAAGGAGCAGGTGAGGATTTTTGCACTGCTGCTCTGGCAAAACATCCGCCTTATTCAGCCCTGGCAGGCGGCAGGAGCAGTGGGCCTGGTCATGGTCATTCTCGTGTTTGCGATTTTCATTCCCTGGAAAGGATTGGCATGGGAATAAACAACGTTCGATCCGAGGATGTACCTGGCATATGAAGAAGATTCAAATCATTCTGGCGACCTGGCTTGCTCTTGGGCTGCTCACTTTTGCTTTGGCAGGCGTAACGCCAACCAGAGCACAAGCCGTAACCACAAACCTTAATGACCCGGCAGAATTAGATGCTTTTATGGATGGCTTTATGACAGCCGAAATGAACGCTGCCCACATTCCGGGTGCGGTGGTTGTGGTTGTCAAAGATGGGCAGGTATTCTTCTCCAAAGGCTATGGCTACGCCGACCTGGATACTCGCGATCCTGTTAACCCTGCAAAAACGCTGTTCCGCCCCGGTTCTGTGTCGAAGCTTTTCACCTGGACAGCGATCATGCAGTTAGCTGAACAAGGCAAGCTCTCGCTGGATGAGGATATCAACACTTACCTGGATTTCAGTATTCCAGCCACTTTTCCGGAACCCATCACGATCAAACATTTACTCACGCACACTCCTGGCTTCGAGGATGTAAGCAATGGTTTGTTTAAGATCAATCCTGAAAATATGGTTTCGCTGGAAACCTACCTGAAGCAATACCTACCGCAGCGGGTATATCCACCCGGCAAGATAGGTGCCTATTCCAACTATGGCACAGCCCTGGCAGGTTACATCGTAGAGCGTGTTGTGGGCCAACCATTCTACGAATATGCAGAAGAGCACATCTTTGCCCCACTGGGCATGACCCACGCCACCTTCCGCCAACCGCTCCCGCCGGAATTCGCCGCCGATATGTCGGGGGGATACAATTACGCCAATGGAGAATATTTGCAAGGGGGATTCGAATATATCTCGGCATACCCGGCTGGGGCTCTGAGCATCTCTGGCCTGGATATTGCCAGGTTCATGATCGCCCACTTGCAAAATGGTCGTTTTGGCGAAACGCAGATCCTCAGCGAGCAGACGGTCCGCCAGATGCACAGCCAGCTCTTTACACACGATCCGCGCCTGACAGGCATGGCATATGGTTTCTTCGAGAGCGAAATCAACGAACAGGGCGTTCTCTCACACGGCGGCGCCACGATTCTTTTTCATACCGGACTGTACTTGTTTCCGGAACAGAATGTTGGGTTATTCGTATCAACCAACGGCACAAACGGTGGAAAACTGGTATATGAGGCAACACATGCTTTCGTAAATCGCTATTTTCCTACAGAACACGCACCGGCATTGACTTTCACGGCAGATTTTGCTGCGAGAGCGCAAAAATATGCTGGTGAATATTATTCCTCTCGCAGTAACTTTACTACAATGGAGAAAATCGTCCGGCTTACCAAGCCGATCATCATCAGTGTAAATGAACAAAGCAACGTGGTAGTTTCGGTGAGCGGTCAGAGAAACCAATATGTAGAAGTGGAGCCAGGGTTATTGGTCAACATCAAACACCCTGAAGAGCGCCTGGTGTTACGAGAAGAAAACGGGCAGGTATCTTTATACACATCCCAACCATTTGTGTATGTCAAGACACCCTGGTATGCATCCATGGCGTGGAACGGGTTCGTCTTGATCGGCGGCTTGCTGCTTTTCCTGGGAACGATAACGGGCTGGGGCATTTCTTTTATCCGAGGGGTGATCCGGCACGAGCAGCAGCCTCTACCGGCGCGACTGGCGCGCTTGGCCGGTGGGATGTTTGGGTTAGTTTACCTGAGCTTCATGGTTCTATTCCTGGCCTTGTTCGCGGATTATAATCCGGCCTACGGCGTGCCCAATTTCTTCTTTGAAATTCCAGCCTGGATTGATGTCGTGATGAGGTTGCCCCAATGGATGGGGCTTTTGGGATTGGCAATGATCCTTTGTACGTTGTTGGCCTGGTGGAAGCGTTTCTGGACTATCGGAGGGCGGTTGTTCTACACGCTCCTTACGCTGTCCGCTCTTTCTATCCTGGCAACGCTGATCTATTGGAACCTGCTGCTCTGATCTCTTCAGTTTAACGGGGATCTTCCAATATCTCACCTGGCAGCTCATCATGGGCCCGGCAATATCGATCGTGGCTAGAGTACCATCGCACCCTGGGAACACAAGCGAAAGGCCCGGTAGGAATGCGGTTTTACCTGCAACGCGCATTTCTTTTTACCTATCTTCTGGCCACGCCAGTTTTCCAGGTGGATTCCTGTAATCACTTCACCTGAGAGAATATCGTGGATCGTGTCGTAGCGTTCATCCATCACCACGCCAACCTCCACGCTCTCCGGCAAAAAAGATTCAATGATGAACGTATCATTATCGTAAACGAACAAAGCCACCTGGCTGGGACCATCCACACGCACGGGCAGTTCAGCCATAAACGTTTCTTTGATCCGCGTGAGCACCTCGGGAGGCAAGTGATACAGATCGCCGAAATGATCGGGAATGGTCAGGATATAAAGCTTACTGTTGGCATACTCGGCCGAATGCAGCAGCGGGCCGCCAACCACGCCCGCGACACACGACACTTCCTCCCAGGAATCGTTGGTCAGATAGTTAATCTGCGGTACTGTGATCGGGCAGGCCGATGAATAAACCCGCCCCCAACCAATGTGAAACTGATCTACAGACAGCTTTCTATCGGTGTATCGCAATTCAACGATATCCTCGATGCCGTGTCCTTGTAAAGCCCGCAGCAAGCCCGAAGTTATGATCACCACCTTGCCGTCCATTAACTGATGCTTGATCTTCGCTACGATCTCCAGATCAAAGCTGGCTGCTTCGGTCAAGAAAATGGTTTGAGCAGCGACAGGGAACTCGGGCGTCAGATCCAACGGGATGCCCAGCATACCCAGGTAGTTGTGCAAGAAGTCCTCGCCGTGGGAGTGATATGGTTTGTAACTTTTCACACCCAGTGGTTTACCGAGTTCACCGATGAATTGATCTACCTGTTCAAAAGCCGCGCCGGCTGCCAGCGCCACGGTAGCCCCGTCTGATAAACTGCCGTCTGCCCGGCGTACCGAGGCGGTTACCTGATCGTAATCGAAACTGGTCCCTTTTCCCTGCCAGGGCGCCCGCTGTTCATCCTGTATCAGGCGTTGAATGGAACCGAAGTGGAACAAGGTAATTTCTGGCGCTTGAGCAAACAAAGTCAGCCAGAGCTGTTCAACGTAGCGATCCAGGTACTGATAGCCAAAAGGATCTACCCAGCCGCCGCGATTACCGCCCGGCTTGACATTTTCAAAATAACGAAAGATCAAGTACCCCTGGTAAGGCTGCAAATGCTGCTCGCTCATAACCGGATCGCGGGTTTCGTTGCCAGTATAAATACCATCGAACAGCAACGGCTCGACTTTCAGGTTGAAGCCAAGACCTTGAAAATGCTCGTACCAGTTTGGATACTTTATAACAACCTTGACCTTGGGGTTGGCCGCATGGGCGGTATCCAACACCAACGACTGGGCAGCTTCTGCCATCAAATCCAGGCGAAAACGCGTCCAACTTTGCTGACCTTTGGCCTGGATACAGGATGGGCATTTACAATTGGTGAAAAAGAAGTCGTCAAGGATAATCTCATCAAACAAACGAGCCGTGAAGGCCACCACGTCTTTTAGCTTTTGGCGTTGCGCAGGATCGGTGTAGCAATATGTTTTAAAACGTTCTCTTTCGTTCACAGTCACTGTGATTCCACCTGCCACGCCAACGTCACGCTCCTCAAAAAAACGCCGTGCCCCTACAATCACCGATTCATCCACCATCGCCAGGTCGCGATGCGTTTCCAGGTACACCTTACTCACTTTGATATAACGGCTTAGCACATCGAATTGAGCGCGCAGCCAATTCAGATCGGACATTTGCCGCACATCATACACCGTGGCATAGATGGCCGCACGGAAATTCTCGTAACTACTCTTCATCAAGCCTCCGGGCTTCCTTGGATAGGGATTAATGCATGCAGTAAAGGCTCGACCCAAACATCTTTGGCCATATCATATAGAACAAAATCCGAGTCGAACTGCCAATACCCCCAGCTCCAATCCAGGCTTTCGGCCAGGCGAGCAACAAAACCGGTATAGCGGGCACGCGAAATCATATCGGCTCGGTCGTAAGCACCAAACTCACCCAGGTATAATGGACGTTGGTGCTGAACCGCCCAGGCTTGCGCCTTTCCCAAATCACGCTCCACGGCCTGGCATTCTTCAGGGGTTCCCAGCCACTCTATCCCGCTGAGTGAACGGAACTCCGTCCATTGAGCGCCCTGGTGCGTAAAAGGCATGGGATGGTAATAATGTACCGTTACGATAATATTGCGATCCGCCTCGGGCAGCTCCAACGCTCCAATTTGATCAATACCATTCCAAAAGGCAGGTCCAATGATCAGGGTTCGTTGAGGATTTGTTTCTCGGATTATATCCAGAGGAGCTTGCAAATACTGATTCCACACTTCAGCAGTTAGCTGATTGTGAGGCTCGTTCAATACTTCAAAGATCACCGTGTCCGGAGTTCCCTGGTAACGCCTGGACAATTGTTTCCAGCCTGCCAGGAATTTGGCCTGCAGGCCAAAAGGATCCTTACCTAAGGCGCCAAACTCATGGAAATCCAGAATCACCATGAGGTCATTTTGCAAACTTTGGTCAACTGCCCAGTCGAGCGTATACAGCCAGGCCGGATCAATGGGGTAATCAGGCGCAGCACCCATGAAGCGGAAAGGATGTAAATTGATGCGCACATGGTCAAGCCCGGCCTCGCGAATCAAGCGAAAGTGCCTGGCCCGCATGCGGCCTTCTGACCGAGATTGCCAAATTGGATCGTAGCCAATAACGTTGACGCCTCTGCCCAACCGTTTGTTCTGGGAAAAAGCCCGGAGTTGTTCTGCCTGCCCTACTTCAGTATTGATCATCTTAGCCTCTTCGTGAATGGATAAAACTACTCGTTAGCACTCGCACCGATCATACCCGCCGAATCCTAACGAACACATGTATGGTAATTTTACCCCAATCTGAGAAGGGCTTACTGTTGAGTTGTGCAAAGATAGCCCAGGCCGCTGCGTCCGTCCATGACAATCTCGAGGAATTGACCGGGATGCTCGCTGGGAACATGGATAACCTTGATACAACGGCTGGCATCCGATGGCTCACGCGTCAGGAGAGTTTGCAGCCGATCGGTAGATCGCTTGAGAAAATCCCAATTTAGATAATCAGCAGACTCTTCAGGGTAAACGGCCAGGGGATAAATTTGAGTCTCTACCAAATCTTGGAAAAAGTGGGTGCCGTAAGATGGCTCAGAAGAGTAGCCGCTCTGTTTCACAGCCAATTCAACCAGGGCACGGGTATTGAAAATATCTGCGTAAGTAACAGGGACGCCTTGTAGATAGTCGGACGAACCCCAACGACCTGGACCAAGCAGGATAAATATGCGCCCCTCCAAGGCCTTGTTCAATTGGCCGATCAAGCGAGCCACTTCTGTGTAATCACCCGGGGTTTGAAGAGCATGGTACTCTGCCGGGTCGATGTAAACGATGTACTCCACCCGGCTGACAGAACCTTGCGGCACCATGCGGCTGCTCCGAAAAACCTGCGCGGCTGTAGGAATATCAGTAGGCACGGCACGAATGGCTGTATCACGAGCAATACCGCGGTTTTGCGGGCGGCATTGTAACAGATGGAACGTAAGTTGTGGTTTGGGTTCACCAGGAGCAAGGGAAACAGCAAATTCCACATCCACGGGCAATTGATACTGGTTTGCCAGGCGGAGCAGTACCTCCTTCATAACCCGGGTGAAATCGCTGCGCTGCAGCAGGTAATCAAAGGTCAGCACCAATTGATCGGCAGGAATACCGGAACCAAGCGTTAGCGGTGGGCGGATCGTATCTCCATCGTCCACCGAGGCAACCCAACGCAAGGAGTGAAAATCGGATTCCAACACTTCTTCCAGCGGTTTGGTAACAAGCTGATTGGTCTCCAGATCGAGCATATCAATAAAATGTTGCGAATAGTAACGGATGGCTTTACGGGTAACATCCGGGCGGAGCTGTGGATGGCTAAGGTAAATCATTCGCGGATAATCATTTGCCACCCGGTCTACAGCACGCGTTCCCAAGCCCATCACCAGGCGCACAAAGCCCTCTTCTCGTTTCAAACGAGGATTCCAGATAACGGGGCAAAAGCTATAGGCAACCCCAGCCGCAGTTGGGAAATAATACTGCCGGTGACGCTGGCCCTGCACTTCCTGAAGCAGAATCGCCATACGTTCGTCATAATCCAATAATCCCATCCGACGACGATACATGAGCGCATCGGGGCTATACACACTGGCATATACCCGGCGGATAGCCAGCGTCAGATCGCGCAGATTTTCTTTCGGCGTGCCCTGGTTAGGGCAGAAAAAACTGATGTATTTCCCAGCGAAAGAGGTGCCAAAGTTATCCTCGAGCAAACTAGAAGAGCGCACGATCAACGGAGCTTTACCCACATCCGCCAGAAGTTCGCGTAATCGATCGGCAATCTCTTCAGGAAAACGGGCGCGCGTATACGTATCCTGGATCTGTGGATATTCTGCACGAATCTGTTCATCAGATTTGTATTTTTGATTTAGTGATTCTACATTGTTCAGCGCCAGAAAATCGTAGAACACGTCTGCGCCAATAAAATAAGAGCGCGGCAAGGCAATGTGATCGAAGATATCAGGCGCAGTATTCTGTAAGATCTTATAGGCCAACAGCAGACCAGCGGCCTTTCCGCCAACTTTGCCGGTTCCAATCCGGTGTGCAAGGATATTGCGGAAATCAGAAGTGGTAAACCAACGTTTGGCAATATGGATAAAGGCCAACTGGTCGCTGATGAGAGTTTTGAGTAAGACTACGATCAGCTCTTCCTGGTGATGATCTACGGCAGTGCGTTGCTCAGGTGGAAAAGACTCATATTGTTCTGCCTGTCGCAGCACCAATTCCAGAGGAGCCAATTCCGGATTGAACATCAGGCTCACATCGGGGTGAACGCCGTTATTCTTTGCTTGATTTGTTACGATATCTTCGATGATCCTGATCAGTATTTCTCGCGGCAGATTGTAAGCAAAGTAAAAATCAGTTAAACCCTCGCGGATCAACGCCAGGCGCTGTTCCCATTTCTCGGCTGTTTCCTCCCACAACGGATCGGTCATACCCTCCCGCAGTTGCGATTGCACAGCGCGCTCCTTGACTTCTTGTTCCAGGCGTTCCACTGTGATAATGCCGCGGTGGAAAAGCTCGACGCGCATTTGCTGGCGAATACGCCCAGCCAGCATCGGATACTGTGCGATCAGCAGGTGATGGTTAAGGATCTTGGACGATTCGAATGGGAGCAGGCGAGACATAGATCGTTAAGCCCAACCGCGCAAGCGCACTGCCTCCGCTACCCGCTTGACAGCCACAAGATAAGCCGCCAGGCGGTTGTGAATTTTTCGTTCCTGAGCCATATTATGAACAGTCCAGAAAGCGCTGGTCATTTTCTTATCCAAACGCTTGTATACTTCTGCTTCTTCCCAATAATAATCATAGGCATTCTGCACCATTTCGAAATAAGAAACGGTTACTCCGCCGGCATTGCACAAGAAGTCCGGAAGAACATACTGGCCTTTGGCATACAGAATAGCATCAGCATCTGGAGTAGTCGGGCCGTTTGCCAACTCAACAATGAATTTGCCTTTGACACGCTCTACATTATCTGCATTGATGGCATTTTCTAGTGCGGCCGGGATCAATACGGTCACATCCATTTCTAGCAGTTCTTCGTTCGTGATGTATTTCGCTCCAGGGAAGTTGATCACCGAACCGGTCTTTGCCTTGTGCGCCAACACATCCTTGTAGTCCAGTCCCTCTGGGTTATAGATCCCGCCCTTCGAATCGGAAACAGCGATCACCTTGAGGTCGAACATTTCCACGCCCAACTTGTGAGCAAACGATCCGGCATTGCCGTAACCCTGGATGGCGGTTGTGGCGCCCTTGAGATCAACACCAAGCGCCTTGGCAGCTTCGCGTAAACAATACATCCCGCCGCGAGCCGTCGCATCGCCGCGACCTTGAGAACCACCTAAAGCCAAAGGCTTGCCGGTGATCATGCCAAATTCGTTGTAGCCCTGCATAACAGAAAATTCATCGACCATCCAGGCCATGATCTGCGGCGTGGTATATACATCAGGAGCAGGAACATCCTTTTCCAAACCCAAGATACGCCCAACCTGGCGAATATAAGCCCGGCTCAAGCGTTCCAGTTCGCCTTGCGAAAGCGATTTGGGGTCACAAATGATACCGCCTTTTCCTCCGCCCAAAGGAATATCAACAACCGCAGTTTTCCAGGTCATCCAGGCTGCCAGGGCACGCACGGTATCGATCGTCTCGCCGCTATGATAGCGAATGCCGCCCTTATTAGGACCACGAGCATCGTTATACTGCACACGGAAGCCATGGAAGATCTTGGTCGTGCCGTCATCCATTTTTACAGGCAGGGTGACATGCAGTTCGCGCAATGGCCACCGAAGCAGTTCGTGTACTGCCGGGTCAAGCTGAAGCAACTCGGCTGCTTCATCAAGCTGGCGCTGCGCCATCTCGAACGGGTTGAACGGTTTTTGGGACATATGGGGATTCTCCTTTGCGATAATTAAAGAATTATAAGGCGATATATATTAAGTTTCTACAACACACAAACAGCAAGTTAGATACGCACAACGAGATCACCTGGCCCACCATCAAGAAAGACGACTTCCGCACCGCCTTGGAAGCCGGGCAAGTGTGGTATGATGCATGAGAATCTCGCTATTTTGGCAAATAAATCCAACTACGAGGATTTCGATGAAAACTTCCCTGATGGCGAATAGGGTTGCTTTTGCGTCACCGCCTGGTCCAGACAGAATGGGCTCGGCAGGCATCGGTTCCAAGAGCGCCCGCACCTTCGCTGTCTCCCCAAAGAATAATGTATATCGAAACGGAGCAGGCCGCGATCAACCCCCGCACACCCGAAACAATACAAAAACACCCAAGCGAAACACTCATGAAGAATAACTCCTGGTTGACTCATATCATCGATTCAACGATCAAGCGCTATGCCATTGCCCCACCTACCTGGCACTATGAACATGGATTGGTGCTTAAAGGCATCCTGGAAGCAGGGCTGTTTCGCAGCAACCAGCGCTACGTAGATTTTACCGAGGCCTGGATAGACTCATTTGTTGAACCAGATGGCAGCATTCGCACCTATCGCCTGGATGACTTAAACCTCGATCAAATCAATCCGGGAAAGCTGTTGTTTCGCCCATATACTCAATCCAAAGAAGAGCGTTATCGGAAAGCAATCCTGCTCTTGCGCGAGCAGCTTAAACGCCAACCTCGCACGATGAGCAACGGTTTTTGGCACAAAAAAATATATCCCTACCAGATGTGGTTGGACGGCATCTACATGGCTGGGCCATTTTATGCCCAGTTTGGGCGCGACTTTGATGAGCCGGCAGCCTTTGACGATGTTGCCCATCAGGTATCTCTGGTCGACGCTCGCACTCGCAACAAGGATAGTGGGCTTCTTTATCATGGCTGGGATGAATCCAAGCAGCAAAAATGGGCCGACCCGCTTACCGGGTGTTCTCCGCATTTTTGGGGACGAGCAATGGGATGGTACCTGATGGCAATCATCGATATCCTGGATTTTTTTCCGCTCAACCATCCCGGGCGAGATACACTGGCTGCTTTGTTTGAGCGCACGGCCCAGGCACTCTTGCGGGTTCAGGATGCAAAGACCGGTTTGTGGTATCAGGTTCTGAACCTTGGCGAGAGCGCCGAAAACTACCTAGAGTCATCATGTTCGGCAATGTTTATCTATGCCTTTGGAAAAGCCGTACGCCTAAGGATTTTGGAGGCAGATTATCTGGCAGCGGCCCAACGAGCATATCGCGGGCTGCTCCAAAAGAATGTTAAGATGGATGTGGATGGCTTGCTAACGCTTGAGAATACTTGTGGCGCAGCCGGCCTGGGTGGCAATCCTTATCGTGATGGTTCTTATGAATACTACGTGAACGAAAAAATCGTTGTCAACGACCCGAAAGGTGTGGGGGCTTTCATCCTGGCTTCGTTAGAAATAGAAAGAGCAACAGCCTGTGAATAAGCCGAGATTTAAAAACACCTGAACGTGTTTGCACTTTCGGTGTAAAATGTCAATAAATACTCTGGGGCCAAGACAACAATACAACTGTTTGTCGATTGGCACCGTAACACAAAAAGACAACAGCGAATGATGTTTAACTAGCGAGGAATTGTTCTCATGACCAAAAAAGAACTTGGTTATATCGAATTAGAGTGGACATGTAAACACTGCAGCACGAAAAACCCTGGAATGAACCGTGTCTGCCTGAATTGTGGCGCACCCATAGCAACGGACGACAAGTTCGAGCTGCCTGACCAACAGGAGCTGATCACCGACAAAGAAAAACTGGAAGAAGCTCAAAAAGGCCCGGCTATCCAATGCCCCTATTGCAATGTGCTCAACCCCGCAGGTACAGTAAACTGCAAACAATGCGGCGGCGACATCCAGGAAGGATTGGCGCGGCAGGCCGGAGAAGTGCTTGGCACTCACAAAACAGGGCCGGTGCCCAACAAGCCTTGCCCTTTCTGCAGCCAGCCCGTCAAAGCGAACGCTTCGCGCTGCCCCAATTGTGGCGGCAGCCTGGTAGTGGCCGCAAAGCCTGCTGCCGCTCCAACCGCACCCCAGAAAATCCCGATCTGGCTTATTATTGCCGGTGTTGTCCTGCTGGCTTTATGCTGCATATCCATTATTTCCTTTATGGCGATGAGCAGCAAAACAGATGATGTGACAGCCTATGTTTCAGATATGCGTTGGCAGCTCTCAGTTGATATTCTTGAAGAACGGCCCGTTCAAAAGGGAGCCTGGAGCGAGAATGTGCCCTCAGATGTCCAGGATATCTCCTGCAAGGATCGTTACAGAGAGACCGTAAGTTTCCCCGTAGCCAACGCGACCGAAGTATGCGGAACGGCTTATGTTGTGGACCAGGGCAGCGGCGCCGGCAAGGTAATGCAAGATTGCGAATATCTTGTTTATGGCAGCTATTGTGAATTCACCATGTTGGACTGGACAGTGGTGGATACAGTCGTAGCGCAAGGCCGCGATAGTTACCCTCAGTGGCCCACGGCTTTCATGCAAACTGGACAGCAAGAAGGCAGCCGCTCTGAAGCCTATCAGATCATTTTCGATGCGGACGGGCAAACCTACTCTTATACGCCTGCTAGCATGACAGAGTTCCAACAGTTCGAGATCGAGTCGCAATGGATACTGGCTGTCAATACCTTCGGTGAGATCAACGAAATTCGCAGCAAGTAATTCGGATAAACCTGTTTGAACGGATCTTCTACAATTCCTTTAAAACAAAAATCTGCGCCAGAAAAACGCAGATTTTTGTTCTGAGGCGTCGAGGGGATTTGAACCCCTGATCAGGGTTTTGCAGACCCTTGCCTTGCCACTTGGCCACGACGCCATATTGGTGAAAAATTTAGCTGACAACAAATGGTCTTCTCGCAGCCATCTGCTATCAGCTTATCGAAACTGAGCGGGCGATGGGATTCGAACCCACGACCTCTTCCTTGGCAAGGAAGCATTCTACCAACTGAACCACGCC
>CAZVRZ010000018.1:0-52300 GCA_964629965.1 uncultured Anaerolineaceae bacterium | reverse complement strand
ATTCGCATGGATTTTTTCATGCTGCCGCATGGTGGCAACTTGGGTTAATTATAATTATCATCTTATTATAATGAGTAATTCGCCAAAAATGCCTGGATCCACAGAATTGCCAGCATGGCAAATTACAAAAGCAAAGCATTTGCCGGATCTCATCCACAGAAAGGATTCCGATATGTCTTCCTCTCTAAATAATTGGCAGTCTGGATATGTGACCGTCAATGGATTGAAGCTGCATTACACGCGTACCGGTGGGGAAAAGCCGCCTTTCGTGCTGGCGCACGGGGTTACCGATGATGGCCTGTGCTGGACGCCTGTCGCCGAACAACTGGAGGCGAATTACGATGTGGTCATGGTAGATGCCCGCGGCCACGGCTTCTCTGAAGCACATGAGAACGAGTACGATATCGTCACCCTGGCATCAGACCTACACGGCGTGATACAGGCACTCGAGTTGAAAAAACCGCTCATCTTGGGACATTCGATGGGCGCAGCAACCACGCTTGTATTGGCGGGCACCTATCCCCAGGCTCCCCGCGCTATTTTGTTGGAAGACCCCCCAGCCTGGTGGATGCCTCCCCCGCCGCAGACGAGCGAGCAGCAGGCTCCACACGCTGGCTTGGTCGCCTGGTTCGAGCACTTCAAGCGCCAAACGCGCGAGGAAATGTTGACCGAGCAGCGCCAACAGGCCCAGGCACGCTGGAGCGAGGCCGAATTAGGGCCCTGGGCTGATTCCAAAGTACGGGCCAGCCCATACCTGGTCAATCTTTTCCGCAGCCGGCTTGACAGATCCATCGACTGGGAATCTATGAAAAATATCACCTGCCCGGTGCTGCTGATACGCTCCGACCCCAACCTCGGCGGCATCATCACACCAGAAAGCGCCGCTGCGCTGCAAGCGCTGTTACCCAAGGTAAAAGTAGTACCTATCCCGCAGGCAGGGCACAACATCCGTCGCGAGCAGTTCCGACTCTACCTGGCAGCAGTATGTGAATTTCTTGCGGAAGTGTAAAGCCGGGTTAGCAATATTGCTCGAACCCAAGAAAATCGGCATAAGCACAGTAAAAGCCTGAGCACCGTGGCGCCGGCAGCGTTTATGCGGCCCCGGGATATGGTTTTGCTTTGGTGTCTCCAGCGCAGATAGCATTTCAGCAAACACCTTTTTGGGCACACCTCTGATCTGAAACCTTGTAAGTCTACTTGGGGTATAATGGTCGCCATTAAACAAATATAGAGGTATACATGAACACACCCTTAAGCTACTGGCAGCGCCACCTGACAAACTTTATTCGTTACGGCGCACCGCGCAAATACTGGAACCTGGTGCAGGCCTACCTGGCCTTTCGCCGCGGTTTACCAAAAATCTCGTCTATGCCGGCCTTTCTGAAGGTCGAGATCTGCCGTTACTGCGACGTGGACTGCCTGTACTGCTTCCCAGCGAAAAAGGAACTGCTTTATCCATTAGAAGCCTACAAACAGCTTATCGACCAGTTTAAAGACACCATTTTCTCAGTTTCGTTGTACGATATCGGTGAACCACTGCATAACCCCCGCGTGCTCGAGTATATCCATTATGCGCATCAGAACCGGGTAGGCACGGTGATTTCGTCCTCGCTCTCCTTTGAGCGCGATGACCAGTTCTGGCGCGACCTGGTCACTTCTGGGCTGGACTACCTGATCGTGGCGTTAGACGGCGTCACGCCCGAGGTATATAATCAATACCGGCGCAATGGCAAGTTTCACCTGGCAATGGCTAACCTGAAAAAGATCCTGGCGTTGAAAAAAGAAACCGGCGCACATTTGTTCATCGAATGGCAGATGGTCGATTTTCCCTGGAACCGGGCAGAACAGCCTGCAGCCGAGAAAATGGCCCGCGACCTGGGCTGTGACCGCTTCCAGGTGATTGCCGAAGCCACCCAGCCTCGTAAACGCTATGACTCTGATAAGGTCATGCGCGATCACAATTGCCTGCTGCCTTATATCCTGTTCTTCGTCACCGCCAACAACGATGTGCGCCTGTGTTATAAAATCTACCATCACGACATGCGCATTGGCAGTCTGTCAAACAGCTCCTTTGCTGAAATCTGGAATGGTGAAGAAATTGCCCGGGTGCGCGATCCCAGGCTGATCTGCGATCGGGTTGGTTGCCAAACCTGCCAGGAATAAGAGAAAGGATAATATGATGGATAAAAAAATCGCAATTCGCCGAATGGAACAAAGCAGGGCCGCATTTCTTAAAGTGCTCCAGGGATTAGATGAAGCCCAGCTTGATGGGCCGGCAGTCGAAGGCGTATGGACGATTAAAGACGTGGCAGGCCACATTGCAGCCTGGGATATCACATTACTCCAACCGATGCGCTCCTTTGCAGTCGGCGGTCCATTCAATCCTGCCAATGTAAAAGATACCGAAGCCTTCAATCGGATCGAGGCCGCCCGCCGTAAAAGCTGGTCGGTTAAGGAAACCCTCGCCGAGATGGAAGGCGTCCGCCAGGAACTCATGACCCTGCTTTCCAGGCTATCGGAAGAACAGTGCACCCGTCCAGTTACTGCTCCCTGGGGAAAGCAATCTCCCCTGGCAGAAATATGCGTCAGCAGAGCCGAACATGAAGAAGAACATGTGAATGGTATCAGGGCATTGGTTACAAAATCGCTAAAACAGTGAAAAGTCAATTTCGCAGTGTCGAACGGTTCGCTCTATTACTATGCCTGTCGATCGGCCTGCTTGCAGGCTGTAGCCAGGTAACCAGCACACCGGCTTCTCCACCCACAGGCCAGGTTATTGCGCTGCAGCCCTGCTACCTCTCTGCATCTGGATTGGGCACCAGCCTGGAAGCACGCTGCGGCTCGCTGACAGTGTACGAAGATCGCCAGGTGCAATCTGGACGGCAAATCAATCTTCACATCGCCGTACTGCCAGCTGTCAGTCGCAGCCCAGAAGCCGATCCTATCTTCTTCATTGCCGGAGGCCCCGGAGAAGCCGCCACAGAATCATTCCTGGTGGTTTATGCCGCCTTTCAGCTTGCCAACCAAAAACGCGATATAGTGCTGGTCGATCAGCGCGGCGTAGGACAATCACACCCCCTGAACTGCCTGGAAGAAGAGGTCGATGACAGTCAGGAAGAAGGAGAGGCGGTTGCCGAGCTGCAAACCTGCCTGCAAAGCCTGGATGCCGACACGCGCTTATACACCACCAGCATAGCAATGAAAGACCTGGATCAGGTACGCCAGGCGCTCGGTTACGCCAGGATCAATATCTATGGCGCATCTTATGGGACGCGCGCCGCGCTGGATTACGCCCGGCAGTTCCCTGAACAGACGCGGACGCTGATCCTGGATGGCGTAGCACCGCCGAATTGGACGCTGGGGCCAACCACAGGTGAAGATGCCCAGCGCTCTCTGGAACTGATCTTCCAACGCTGCGCCGATACGCCCACTTGCCAACAAGCTTTCCCCAATCTGCCGCAGGAATTTGAAGCCCTAATGAAGCGCCTGAGCAAGCAGCCGATCGAAGTCGTGATCGATGATCCTGCAACCGGCCGGCCACAACCGACTACTTTGACTCCTGAAATGATCGGAAGCGCTGTGGACACCATGAGCTATGCCTCTGAGACTGCCGCCATGCTGCCGCTCATGATCCATGCGGCCTATGCCGATGAAAATTATCAACCTCTGGCAGCTCAAATGTTTTCATCGTACAACCTGGTCAGCCAAAGTATCAGCCAGGGTATGCGTTTCTCAGTGGTGTGCGCAGAAGATGTCCCCTACTACCCCGAAAGCGCCAGCCCACCGCAGGGTTACCTGGGCAGTTGGGTAGAAGATTCTTTTACCGAAATCTGCCAGACCTGGCCGCGCGGCGATATTCCGGCAGGTTTCAAGGAACCGGTGCAGTCGAACGTGCCTACCCTCCTGCTCTCCGGCGAGGCTGATCCAGTGACGCCGCCGCGCAACGCTGAACTGGCTGCTGAAACACTGCCCAATAGTATCCAAATCGTTGTGCCAGGGCAGGGACATATTGTGGTGTTCCGAGGCTGCTTGCCGCAATTGGCAACTCAATTTGTGGAAAGCGGCAGCATCCAAGGATTGGAAACAAGCTGTGTGCAAGAGATCAAACCGCTGCCCTTCTTTGTCAATTTCAACGGGCCGCACCCCTGATAAGGCAGTAGAGATATGATCGATGTCAATCAAGTGCATAAATCATTTGGCCAGGTGCAGGCATTAAGAGGTGTCAGCTTCTTGGCCGAGAACGGGCAAATTACTGGTCTGTTGGGACCCAATGGCGCCGGAAAAACCACCTCACTGCGCGTTCTCTATGGTCTAGTCCGTCCCGACCAGGGGCAGGCGCGCATCGATGGATACGATACCATCCAGCAAAGCATCCTGGCGCGCTGCCGCTTGGGTGCGCTACCCGACAGCCAGGGGCTTTACCCGCGCCTGACGGCTCGCGAAAACATCCGCTATTACGGCCGGTTGCATGGTTTGAACGGAAATGCTTTAGAAGAGCAAATCAACCGGCTGGTCAAGCTGTTGGATATGCAAGATTTCATTGAGCGCCGAACAGAAGGCTTCTCATCTGGGCAACGCGTCAAAGTAGCCATTGCCCGTGCGTTGGTACATGAACCCGCTAACATACTGCTTGACGAGCCTACTAATGGCCTGGATGTGATGAGCACGCGCGCCATGCGAACCTTCATCATACGCCTGAAAGAAGAAGGAAAATGCGTCTTGTTCTCCAGCCACATCATGCAAGAAGTTTCAGCGCTGTGCGATCATATTGTGATCATCGGCCACGGCGAAGTAGTTGCCAGCGGCAGCTCCCAGGATCTTTTGCAGGC
The DNA here is from genome assembly GCA_964629965.1 of uncultured Anaerolineaceae bacterium. Taxonomy (GTDB): domain Bacteria; phylum Chloroflexota; class Anaerolineae; order Anaerolineales; family UBA4823; genus CAZVRZ01. The sequence goes on along the minus strand of CAZVRZ010000018.1, from coordinate 47,471 downwards.
AACCGGCAAAGATAACCTGGAAGATGCCTTCGTGTCTGCTATTGGCTCTCTGGAGGGATTAGTATGAGGGAGAGACTGCGCTCCAGCCTTAACCATATCTGGATCGTCTTCAGCAAAGAAGTGTCCGACAACCTGCGTGATTACCGCTCGCTGGCCAGCGCCCTGGCCGGATCAGTAATAGGGCCGGTCTTGATGCTGGTTATGATCATTGTGATCGGCAAATCACTTTTCACCGAAGAGGTGGAGAAACCCCTGATGCTGCCGGTAATCGGAGCAGAATACGCCCCCGACTTGATCACTTTTCTGGAGAATCGCAATGTCCAGATCGTAGCGGCACCCGCCAACCCGCAAGAAGCCGTACGCAATGGTGACGTGAACCTGGTGATAGAGATCCTACCAAACTATGCCACTCAGTTTGCAGCAGGGCAGCCGGCTAAGGTGCGCTTGATCCTGGATACATCACGCCAATCTTCGCTCGCGGATATCAACCGTATCTATAGCATGCTCGAAGGTTACAACGAGTTTATGGGCTCGCTGCGCCTGATGGTGCGTGGTATCAGCGCCGATGTGATCAAACCCCTAGCGGTGGAACGCGTAGATTTGGCAACACCCCAGACTCAATCATTGATGTTCTTGAACACCATGCCCTATTTTGTGATCATGGTGATCTTTGTGGGCGGCGCGTATGTAGTGGTCGACACCACGGCCGGCGAACGTGAGCGCGGCTCCCTGGAACCTCTCTTGATCGCGCCGCTGGCACGCTGGGAGTTCGCAATTGGCAAGCTGCTGTCCTCAATCCCGTTTGCTTTTGGGGCGTTGCTCGTTAACCTGGCTGCTTTTGGCCTGGTATTTAACGCCTTTCCTCTGGAGAACTTTCTTGGATTCCAGCTTTCGATCGACCCGAGCGCATTGGTATGGATCGTGCTGCTTTCACTGCCTATGATCCTGTTGGCAGCCGCGCTGCAAATGGTGATCTCCACCTTCAGCCGCTCTGTGAAAGAAGCCCAGACCTACACCGGCTTCTTGCCGCTCATCCCGGCGCTGCCCGGGATTGGACTAGCTTTCTTGCCAGTCAAGGCCAACCTTTGGACTATGTTGGTGCCTACCTTTGGGCAGCAGATCCTGATCAACCAGTTCATGCGCGCCGAGGCGGTATCGCCGCAAAACTTCCTGGTCTCAGCGCTCTCCACCACTTTGTTAGCGTTATTACTGGCAGTCGCAGCCGTGCGCATGTTCGAGCAAGAACGGCTGGTTTTCGGCGCACGATGAAACTTTGCATGATAAACAGCGTATACAATATGAGAATAGGAGAAAATTCGTATGAACGATCGACCTGGTTGCTTATCGGGTTTACTCAAACTGACCTTTCTGAACTGGATTTTCAACTGGCTGCAAGATCGCTTTGGGTTTGGCCGCGGTCTATCCTGCACCGGCTGTGGCTGTGGTTTCATCCTGCTGATCATTTTTATCGCTCTGAGCTGCTCGGTGCTCTCCGGCACGAATTGGACCGATTTCGGCTTCTAGAGGATCTCCCTGCGATCTGTCAGATCACCGTCTGTTTAGGGACTTAAATACTGGTGATCTGCCAATAGTGATCCAACGAATACATCACGGGGCTTTCACACCATCTGAAAGCCCTGAAAACACATCGGTGAATATCTTCTATATTTGAGTGAGATAGATTAAAATGTCACCAAGGTCTTATCATTACATTTAAGGCTCAAAATGTGACAAAGATTATCACAGACACCACCTCATGCCTATCTCCTCAATTTGCCCAGGCGCACGATATCCCCATCATCCCTCAGGTGATCAATTTTGATAATGAGAGTTTCTTGGAGGGAATAGATATTGATATCGCCGCGTTCATGCAGCGGCTGCGTGGGTCCAAAAATCTGCCAAAAACCGCCGCTCCACCGCCGGAATTGTTCATCAAGGAATTCGAGCGGCTGGTCCCGTTGGGTGAGCCGATCTTGTGCATCCATCCATCCGCCGAGGTCAGTGGAACCGTCCGCTCAGCGACTGTCGCCAGGAATGAATTCCCCGGAGCAGATATCCGGATTATCGATACTCGCCTGATCGCCAGTCCATTGGCAGCCATGGTGGAGCAGGCAGGTCTCTGGGCGCAAGCAGGTATTACCGCGGATATCATCGAAAACCGCGTCAAGGATATGATGCCCAGGGGGCGGATATACTTCCTGGTTGCCACGTTGGAATACCTGGCGCGGGGTGGACGTATCGGTGGCGCCCAGGCGTTAATGGGCAGTTTGCTGCAAATCAAACCTATCTTGACTTTCAAAGATGGGCACGTCGACCAATTCGAAAAAGAGCGTACCATGAAACACGCCCTGGTACGCTTAAAAGAGTTGGCTATTTCACAGATTGAAGATCCTCAACAAAGCTTCCTGAGTGTGCTGCACGCCGGTGTGCCTGAGCAAGGCCAGGCATTAGCAGACGAACTGGCTCAGATTTTGAGCATACCACATATACCCCTTCATGATATGCCACCCGCCATCGTAACCCACGGTGGGCCAGGTATCTTAGGGGTAGGATTCTTTATACAATAAAAATATGGCACTTATTGCAATCGTTGGAGCTGGCTTGATGGGTACCGCCACGGCCTGGCCTTTGAGCGACAATGGCCACACCGTGCGGCTGGTAGGCACCCATCTGGATAAAAATATTATTGAAAGCTGCAAAGCGGATCATTATCACCCGCGCTTGAAACGCCGCCTGCCCGCAGGTGTGTATCCTTTCTATGTAGAAGAGATAGGAGAAGCATTGGATGGTGTAGAGATCATTGTTAGCGGCGTGAATTCATTGGGTGTGCACTGGGTCGGAAAAACGATCGGTCCTCATCTAAAACCCGGGCAAATGGTTATTGCAGTCACTAAGGGTTTGGAAGCCGGTGCAGATGGCAAGCCGCTTATCCTACCCGATGTGCTTTACCAGGAACTCCCCTCCGCTGTGCGCAAGCAGGTATCCCTGGCCGCCATCGGAGGGCCATGCATTGCCGGTGAATTAGCCGGCAGGCATTCCAGTTGCGTGGTATTCGGTTCACGCCACGCGCCAGCCGTAGAAAGCCTGGCAAGCGTTTTCCGCACCAGTTATTACAACATCTGGACGACCACAGATCTACTCAGCCTGGAACTGTGCGCCGCCCTAAAGAATGCCTATACACTCGGAGTGGGCATAGCGGCCGGATTGCTCGAACGACAAGGCGGGGTGGACGAGGCAGATGCAGCCATGCACAACCTGGCAGCCGGCCTTTTTGCGCAGGGCTGCACAGAGATCGCCAGGGTATTGACGCTCTGCGGCGGCAATCCATCCTTCGCTTATGGATTGCCCGGTGCGGGCGATTTCTTCGTCACCGTGCAAGGCGGGCGCAGCATGCGCCTGGGCAAACTGCTCGGCTCAGGGAAATCTTACCAGGAAGCACGGCAAATCATGAGGGGAGAAACGCTGGAAGCAGCCGAGATCGTCATGGAAATAAGCAAGATTCTGCCTACCCTGCTTTCAATCCACGGGAGTAGAGGAAATGCTAGCCAAGCCTTACCTCTATTGCAAATGCTGGTTGATATTGTGGTTAACGGGCGTACAGTCGATCCTCCACTGGCGGATTTCTTTTCGGGTTCGTATTTATCCAAATAATCGCCCAAACAATCAACCGTTTCAAGTACATTTCAGGTAAAATAATAGGCCGCAAAAATTGCATCCGTGAAAGGGTACAATCGGTCAATTGCATTGAGATGGGTTATCAGCGGAACTGAATTACGCTTATAACCCATCTCGATAAACAGAATGATTCTAGGAGTATTGTTGGTATGAAGGCTTTGAAATGGTGGCAAAAGGCAGTGTTTTACCAGATCTATCCGCGCAGCTTTGCAGATGGCAATGGCGATGGAATTGGCGACCTAAAGGGCATGATCTCCAAACTAGATTATCTCAAAGACCTGGGTGTCGATGGCATCTGGCTATCGCCGCACTACCCTTCTCCGCAGTTCGACTGTGGCTATGATGTGGCCGATTACGCCGCGGTCGCCCCTGAATATGGCACATTGGCTGAATTTCGTGAATTCCTGGCAGGCTGCCACGACCGCGGCATTCGTCTGATCCTGGATTTAGTGCTCAACCACACTTCACACGAGCATGCCTGGTTCAAAGAATCTCGCTCCAGCCGGGACAATTCGAAACGCAACTGGTATATTTGGAGAGATGGCAAGAATGGCGGTCCGCCCAATAACTGGAACTCCACCTTTGGCGGCTCAGCCTGGGAATTTGACCCGCAGACCGGCCAATATTATTACCATTTCTTCTTCAAAGAGCAGCCGGACATCAATTGGCGCAACCCAGAAGCGAAGCAAGCCATGTTCAACGATGTGCGCTTTTGGCTTGACATGGGCGTCGATGGCTTCCGCATCGATGCCATTGGCACTGTGTTCGAACACCCAGATATGCCAGATCATCCCGTTCCGTACAGTCTGGTCGAACTGGGCAAAATGAGACACCATGCCAAAACGCCCGCTGAAATGAGGAAAATGGGGAACCTATGGGATCAAATGTTCCAGTATCAGGTTGACCGGCCTGGTATGCACGAACTGCTGCAAGAGCTGCGCTCGGTGATCGATGAATATGATGATCGTATGCTGGTTGCAGAGAGTGATATGATCGAATATCATGGCAATGGCTCGAACGAAATGCATATGGTATTCAATTTTCCTTTGATGCGTACCGAAAGGCTAACCCCGGCCTGGATTCGCAAGAATCAAAAGGAGCGCCTGGAAGGTTTGGCAAAGATCAGCCCGCTGGCTTGGCCTTGCAATACACTGGGCAACCATGACTGCAGTCGCATCTATAACACCTTTGGTGATGGCGAACATAATGAGGCGTTGGCGCGCCTGAGCCTGGCATTGATGCTTACATTGCGCGGCACACCCTTCCTCTACAACGGCGAAGAAATAGGCATGAGCGACCTTATGTTGGCAGATATCAGCCAATTCAAGGATTTATTAGGCGTATACCTGTCCCATGCCATGCAGCAAGCCGGTCTAACCGCGGAGCAAGCATTCCAGGCAGCCATCCGGCAAACGCGTGATAAGAACCGCACACCGATGCAATGGCTTAACACAGTCAATGCCGGTTTCAGTCCGCAAGGCATATCCACCTGGCTGCCAGTTAACCCAAACTACACGCAGGGTTTCAATGTAAACGATCAGCAAGGTAACCCAGATTCGTTGTTGCATTTCTATAAGCGCATGCTGGCCTTCCGTCAAAATACCCCTGCTTTGATCGCGGGAGATTATATACCGGTGAACAAAGCTGCACGCCGTTACCTGGCTTTCCTCCGGCAGACAGAGGGACAGACTTGCCTGGTCACATTAAACTACTCAGCAAAGAGAATAAAATTAAACGTGGCAGCAGATGCCCCAAGGTTGAAACAATTATTCTCCAGTCATACTCGCAGCGAGGCACCAGATAACCCGGCCGAACTTATCCTACAACCTTACGAAATTTACATAGCGCAAGTCTAGTAAATGTATATACACATTTATTTGTGACAAACATCACAAAGTCTTGTCATTACAAGAAATTGGTGATACACTATATTTGGTCTAAATTGTACGCAATGATTTGAGGTTTTCAAATTCAGGTAGAACCATGCCTATCCCCAACCAACCCATCCAGTTCCATCAATATTCGCAAGGCCAGTGGAATGCCCAGCAGGGAACAGCCACCGTTGAAACCTCTGTTTCGCTAACGGTCAATGGAGAAGTATGGATGTCCTTTATGTGCACTCCCGTAAACCTGGAGGCGCTCGCGGTTGGTTTTTTGTATAACGAAGGGTTTATCGAAGCAAGGTCAGAAATCGCAGATGTGCGTGTCTGCCCCCAGGGAGATAATGTTGATGTCTGGCTTCAACACAGCGTAGAAAAACCAACTCATTGGAGCAGGACATCGGGCTGCACTGGAGGCGTGTGCGGCCATCACTCTCAAAACCCGATTGCCTTACCCCACCCTGCCATCCCGGTAAGCGGCGAAACCGCCATGCTTACAACATTCCAGGTTTGTAATCTGATGGAAGAGCTATACGCCAGGCAGGAAATCTACCCCCAATCGGGAGGCGTGCACATGACCGGCCTGAGCAATAGGGAAAAGTTGTGCATCGCGGCAGAAGATATCGGCCGCAACAACACCTTGGATAAGATCGCAGGGCGTTGCTTGCTAGAAGACATACAATTGGAACCGCGCATCCTACTGACGACCGGCCGGATCAGTTTCGAAATGTTGCAGAAATCCATCCGAATGGGAGCGAAGATCGTGATATCTCGTTCGGCGCCCAGTTCATCAGCCATGACACTGGCACAGCAGCAAGGTATCACCCTGGTCGGGTATGCCCGCCGAGATAGCTTCAATCTATACACGTATCCGCAGCGCATCCTGGCGGAACAACGATGAACGGTCATAAAATCATGTGACAATTATTACCTGACAGTTACCAACGGTGATGTTACACTATGAAGAATTGCATAAATTACGAAACGAACATAAAGTCTTAATACGATCAGCAACGATCTATAGCGGATAATAAAGGAGAAAGATATGGACATTCGGAAAGTTTACCAGTATGCACTGCAGCGAGAGTACGAGGGCAAGCATTTTTTTGAACAAAACGCAGACCGCCTCAATCATGCTGCTGCAAGCAGCGCTTTCAAGAAGCTCGCCGAGGAAGAACAAAAGCACATTGATTTCATTCAGGGTTTGCTGAATGCTCTCGACCAACAAAAAGACATGACTTCTCTCATGTCAGAAATGCAAGAAAGCAGTTTCTTTTCGCAGCGCGCTGCATCCGAAGCCTTAGATCAAACCGTGCTCGAAGCTATGGTCCCCGATTTGCCCGTATTGCGTACAGCTTATCTGATCGAGCGCGATTTTGCCGAATTCTACGAAATGGCTGCCCAAAAAGCAGATGGTAAGGCCAAAGAAGTGCTCACCATGCTGGCCCAATGGGAACGCGGTCACGAAAAAATCTTCAAGCAATTCCATGATAAGGCCTTTGAAGAATACGCAGATATGCCCTGGGGAGGCTAAGCGGCGGTTTCTATCATGAGTACTTTACAACCTAGTAATAGACCACCTAAAGCCAGTCCAACAATCGGATTGGCTTTAGGCGGTGGCGGGGCTCGCGGCCTGGCGCACATTGGCGTGCTAAAGGTGCTGGAAGAGAATCATATACCTGTCGATTTCATTGCAGGTACCAGCATCGGAGGCGTCATCGGTGCAGCTTATGCAGCCAATGTGACAATCTCTGAAATAGAAAAACTGGCGCTCCAATTTGCCAATCCAAGACAGATGGTGCGTTTGATGGGCCTCAGTCGGCATGGATTAATTGAAACCAGTCGCTTGAGGGCCTGGTTTGAGAGTTTTCTTGGCAAAGAAGCCGCTTTCGAAAGTTTGCGTATTCCCCTGTCCGTTGTAGCTACCGATATAGACATGGGCAGAGAACTTGTACTAGACAGCGGGCCATTGATCGAAGCGGTGATGGCTACCAGCGCATTCCCAGGCATTTTTCCCCTGGTCGAGCGCGATGGGTGCCGTCTGTCAGATGGCGGATGCTTGAACAATGTTCCCGCCGATGTTGTTCGGAAGATGGGTGCAGATATTGTCATCGCAGTAAATGTCAATTGGCATTTTCCGCGCCCACTCGACCAGAACAACGAACACCATATTCACGCTTTGCCGCGTTATTTACCACCGGCTTTGCAAGAGGCGTACCAAACAGCTCTGATCATGATCGCGGCACTAACCGATGCACGCCTGGATCAAAACAAGCCTGACCTGGTGATCCATCCAGATCTACCAGAAGATTTGTCGATTTTCCTGGGCTTTTCACGGGCCGCAGAAGTAATTGCCATCGGGGAGCAAGCTGCTATCCTGGTGCTTCCCCAAATCCAGGCGGTTCTTGAGATGCCTGTCTCGAGTACTGATCATTAAGGAACACATACGGGCTTATAAAGATCTAAAGGAGTTTCTTATTTCATGCTAGAACAATTCTTCTATATCTTATTGGTGATCTGCATGATCTTTTGCGCATACCGGGCCATGCGTGCCACGAGTGTACTTGCTGCGACCATTTGGCTGGCCAGCGTCAGTATGCTGGCAGCCACCCTGATGTTCTTAATTGGGGCAAAGCAGGTAGCAGTCATCGAGTTAAGCGTAGGCGCCGGATTGGTAACCGTAATGCTGGTATATGCTATCAGCGTGGTAGGAGACGATGCAATCGATCTGCCATCCATCATTCCAAAGCCGTTTGCTATGATTATTTGCATCATCATAGCAATTTTCCTGGCGCTAATGTCGCTGCCTTTCATTGGACAGCCTTCCGTGGCAGATAATGCGTTGGCAGTAGCTGAACCGCTGAGCGAGACCTTATGGCAGCATCGAGTGTTGGATGTGTGGGTGCAGATTGTGCTAATTTTCTGCGGCGTATTGGGGGTGCTGGGGTTGTTGACAGAGGGAAAATCCAAGCAGCGCTCTGGTCTGCAATCTCTCGTAGAAGTGATGGGACGCGATCTGATCGCTGAACAGACCTTCCAACCGCCAGTTGTGCAAGACGATGAAGAAGCGATCATTGCTGACATTGATAGTTCACCTGAAAAGATTGATCGGGAGGCCGAGAAATGAGCCTTGATTTTTTGAAAACATTAAACCCCACAGCTATCGTCCTGATTGGCTGCATCGGCCTCTTAGGCGTAGGATTATACGGTTTGTTGATCACCCGCAACTTGATGAAAATAATCATTGTGTTGCAAATACTGGTTAAAGCGGCAGTGTTAGCGCTCGTCTTGGCAGGACAATACAGCGGGCAAGTCAGCCTGGGACAAAGCCTGGCTGCGACAGTGATCGTAGCAGACACCATGGTGGCAGTTGTCGGATTGGCGTTGGGCGTCCAGGTTCGACGGCGTTTTGGCACCCTGGATCTGCCAAGAATTTCAACATTAAAAGGATAAACCAATGGCACAGTGGTTGATCATACTTACAATTGGCCTGCCCTGGATTGGGGCTGTTGTGATTTGGCTGACGCGTGATCGAGATGCTCGCCTGCAAAACAACCTGGCATCAGGTTTCAGCGTGGCCGCCGGAGTCGCAGCCCTGGTTCTCCTGTTCTTCCCCAGCCAGAAACCTGCTATTACAATTTCCATGGGCAGCATTTTTGGAGAATTAACATTCGTTCCCGATGGATTGGCTGTCTTTTTGGCCGCCATTGCGACCGTCATCGGCAGCCTGGCGGTAATCTTCTCACGTGATTATATGCATGGCGAAGCTCAACTTGGCCGCTATTATTCCATGGTTTTGCTTTTCATCGGAGCCATGGCAGGCCTGGTATTGAGCGGCAGCTTGCTTTTCCTTTTCTTCTTTTGGGAAATCACAGCGTTATGCTCTTATGCACTGATCTCGTTCTATAATGACGATCCGAAAGCGGTTGCCGGCGGCATTAAAGCCTTGATCATTACGCAACTGGGCGGGGTTGGATTGCTAGCAGGAGCTTTGACTGTCCGGGCAGCCACAGGCAGCTATGACATCAATCAGTTTCTAGCGCAGCCTAATGCGCTTTCTGCGGGCGGGTTGGCCTTGTTGGCTTTTGGCTTCCTGGCAGCAGCAGCAGCAAAATCAGCTCAAGTTCCTTTCCAAACATGGCTGCCTGATGCAATGGAAGCCCCCACACCTGTCAGCGCCTTGATCCATGCTGCGACCATGGTCAATGCAGGCGTGTACTTACTGGCGCGCTTTTATCCGGCCTTTGAAGCGGTACCCGGTTGGCAGATCAGTGTGATCGTAGTCGGCGCAGCAACCGCCCTGCTGGCGGCTTGTATGGCGCTCGTTGCCAATGACTTGAAACGCTTGTTGGCCTATTCAACCGTGAGCCAATTGGGATATATGGTGTATGCTATCGGAGCGGGTGGTATTTTAGCCAGTCAGTTCCACCTGTTAAGTCATGCAATCTTCAAGGCATTGCTGTTCCTGGCAGCAGGCGCGGTGATCCATGCCGTGGGTACACGCGATATGCGCCAGATGGGCGGTCTTGGTGCCAAAATGCCCATAGTACGCAATGTATTCATCATTGGCGCGCTGGCGCTCGCCGGACTGCCGATTCTGAATGGCTTTTGGAGCAAGGAAATGATCCTGGAAGCCGGCCTTCAAGGAGGGCCCATCTGGGCATTTGCCATAATGGTTTTAGGCGCCGGGTTGACCGCCATGTATACCCTGCGCGGCGTCTGGATGGTATTCTTTGGCGAGACCCGCAGCGAATTGCATGCTCACGATGCCACACCTGCCATGCGTGTTTCCTTGGTTATCCTGGCTGCCGGAACGTTGGTATCCTGGTTGGTTGCTGGTCCGTTTGCCCACATGCTGCATGCTAGCCTGCCGTTCCATGATATTCACGAATTGAGCACAGCCGAAATACTCATCGAAATCGTCACTGCTCCTGCCACGTGGGGTGCGCTGGCAGTGATTGCTGCTGGTTTACTCATTTGGCAGATGCGTAAATTCTTCGCCGGCCTGGTACGCAATCTGGAATGGTTAAACCAGGCTCTACAAGCTGGCCTGGGGTTTGAATGGATCAATCGCCAAATCACATCCCTGTTCCAGGGAAGTGGACGGATTTTGAGTTTTACTCAAACTGGCAATTTGAATTGGAATATCGTCGGGATTGTTACCGGCCTGGGCATTATCCTGGCTATCCTGTATTGGGCAGGATAGCCTTTTCAAGGAGCAAGCAACATGAATTCTACAGCTTTTCTATGGATGATCATCATCCCCCTGGCTTGTTCGCCGTTGGTCTATCTGATTGGGCGTATCGGCGTGCGCCAAAATATCCTTCAACGGCGCACTTATATTGTCCGTTGGGCAGCTCTGGCAGCCCTGCTAGCAACCTGGGTGCCATTCATAATGGTGCTCCAGCAGTCCGGGCAAAACTTATTAGAATGCTGCTCGGGCAGTATGTTTGCTATTGAGACGATTTGGCTGCAAATGGACGGGGTAAGCCTGTTGCTGACCGGGATCGTCCTGACGCTCGGTACGTTGGTGGTGCTGTTTTCCGGCCCGTATATGGAAGATGAGATTGGTGAAGAGAAATACTACGCCATGTTACTCGCCATGATCGGCATCATGATCGGCCTGGGATGCGCCAGTGACCTGTTCAACCTGTGGGTGTGGTTCGAGGCCATGGCTGTCTCTTCTTATCTGCTGGTAGCTTTTTACCGCCGCCAGGCACCATCGTTGGAAGCCGGGATGAAATACCTGGTGCAAAGCGCAACCGGATCAGTTCTGGTAATGTTTGGTATCGCCCTGGTACTAGCTAATACGGGTGTACTCTCGTTAAAAGAGATCCAATTCGCCATTGCAAATACAGACCCAAATGCCAGCCTGGTAGATCGCCTACCTCTGTTGGCAGCAGGAGCCTTTTTCTTGATTGGGTATGGCGTTAAAGTCGCATTAGTTCCCATGCACACCTGGCTGCCCGATGCCCACTCGCAGGCCCCCAGCAGCATCAGCGCCATGCTATCTGGCGTCGTGATTGAAACCGGTTTGGTGGCTCTTCTGCGCACGTTGGCAACCCTGGCAGGGGTATCATCATCTTGGGGCATCCTGTTGATGGGGTTTGGCGCTCTAAACATGATCTATGGCAACCTGCTGGCCCTGCGACAAACTCAAATCAAGAGGATGTTAGCATATTCCAGTCTGAGTCATATCGGTTATATGTTAATCGGTTTAGGAATCGGGTTCTATCTGTATAGTACACCCGCCCAGGTTGAAGTGGCGCAGAATGCAGTTCAAGGCGCATTCTTTCATATGATCAACCACGGGCTGATGAAGGGATTGGCTTTCCTGGCAGTCGGCGCATTTCTCTTTACCCTACGGTTGGCATTCGAGAATCACGAACCCCTGTCCATCAGCGACCTGGCAGGCGCATCCAAACGTTATCCTCTGGCTGCCTTGACGCTCAGCATCGCTCTGTTGGCTTTAGGCGGCCTGCCACCATTGGCTGGTTTTATGTCCAAGTGGCAAATATTTGTGGCAGGTTTTGGCACAAACAATGGTTGGATCATCGCCCTGGTAATTTTTGCGGCTTTGAACAGCGTGCTTTCACTGGCATACTATGCGCCGATTGTCAACATCATGTATCGACAAAAACCGTCTCAATTAGTTCTGGATGGCGCACCTATGCCCAAGGCGATGCTAGCGCCATTGGTTATCCTGGGTTTGGCAATCATTGCGATCGGTTTCTGGCCCGGGCTAATGAATTGGTTGGCAGCTCCAGCTGGTTCAGCTTTACTGACTGCCATGATGCCTTGATGGCGATTTGAACCTGACGGATTATTATCACAAGGAGTTTTCTAATGAATATCTTACTTTCTCCACCGATCGCCTTTCTGATCTACCTGGTGATTGTAATTTTGACCACAGGCTTTTGGCGCATTAGTGCCGAACGAGGAAAAACCAGTGCCGCCAAATCCAGCATCTACGCCAGCGGCGAGGCCGCTCCAACAACCAACGCCGCTCCCGGCTACCGGCAGTTCTTTGTGGTTGCTTTGTTCTTTGCTGTGCTGCACCTGGGCGTATTGATGGCTGGCAGCGGCGGTTTGACACCGGTCACCGGTGCTTATGTGGCAGGATTAATCTTAATTCTGATCGCCCTGATCTTGGGATAAGAGGTTGTTATGAACACTATCAATGAGACATCTTTACAAAAAATAATGTCGCAGTTAAAAACCTGGGCACGCGTCAATTCCCCCTGGGCAATCCACTTCAACAGTGGTTCTTGTAATGGCTGCGATATTGAGATCCTGGCTACCTTAACGCCGCGCTACGACCTGGAACGCCTGGGGGTTAAGCTGCAGGGCAGCCCGCGTCACGCAGATATCCTGATCTGCACCGGGCCGGTTACTTTCCAGGCACGTGAACGACTGCTGCGTACCTACGAACAAATGCCAGATCCAAAGTACGTAGTAGCTGTTGGTTGTTGTGCAGCTTCAGGAGGCACATTCAGGGGTTGTTACAATGTGGTGGGACAGATTGATGATGTAATCCCGGTAAACGCTTATATTCCTGGCTGTCCACCCCGCCCCGAAGCAATTATTGATGGATTGGTAAAACTACTAACAAGTTTAAAGGAATAGATGATGGACACAGAAACCAACTTAATAAATGCCGAAACCATTTTGCAACAATGGACGAAAGAGAAAAACAATCCCGAACTTAACCGGTTGGATGTCTATATTGATGCAGATGACCTTTACGCAGCTAGCGCAGCAATGTATCAGAACCATTGGGGATATCTGAGTGCGATCACCGGAATGGACCAAGGTCCTGAAGCTGGCAAAATGGAGGCTCTATACCATTTCTGCGAAGGCGCTGCAGTTACCACCCTGCGCGTGAATGTGCCCCGCGATGGAGCTGCTCTGGCAAGTGTGTACCAACTGTACCCCGTTGCCAGCTTTTTCGAGCGCGAGCTGTCCGAAATGTATGGCATAACGGTCAGCAATACGCCCGACCCCTCCCGCTTGTTCACCCCAGACGATTGGCCTGCCGGCTTATTCCCAGGGCGTAAGGATTTTGATCCAAGCCAGGCAGTCAGCCGAGCAATCCCACCTGCCGAGGGCCAGCATGGCGATAAGTTCATCGTTCCAATCGGGCCGCAGCACCCCGCCCTAAAAGAACCGGGACATTTCGAGTTCGTTGTGGATGGCGAGATCGTACGCGAGGCTTACATGCGCCTTGGTTATGTCCACCGTGGTATTGAAAAGGCTACCGAAGAGCGCAATTGGACCCAAAACCTGTATCTACTGGAACGCATCTGCGGCATCTGTTCGCACACCCATTCCTCTGCCTACTGCCAGGGCGTAGAACAGCTAGCCGGTGTAGAGCCATCGCCACGCGCTTTGGCGCTTCGCGAACTGGTAGCAGGCCTGGAGCGCATCCACAGTCACCTGCTGTGGTTGGGCGTAGCCGCTCACGAGGCAGGCTTCGACACACTGTTCATGTATTCGTGGCGTGACCGAGAAACCGTAATGGATCTGCTCGAAAATATCACCGGGAATCGGGTCAACTACTCCATGAATGTGCTGGGCGGCGTCAAGTACGATCTTACAAGTGATCACATCACCTCACTTCGCCAGGGGATGCACTTCCTGGACGAGCGCACCCGGCATTACCTCGAAATTGTCACCACCGACTCTCTTTTCTTGCAGCGTACCCGCGACATTGGGACGATGAGCGAGAAGGAAGCTGCATACTTTGGCCTGTTGGGGCCAACGGCGCGGGCCTCGAACGTGGCGCGTGATGTACGCATCGATGCGCCCTATGGCGCGTATAAACATTTCCCGGTTAGCATGGTGCGTGAGACAGCCGGCGACCTGGAAGCTCGCTTCGTGGTACGCCTAAAAGAAATCCTGGTAAGCTGCAATGCGATCCTTACGTTGATTGATAATCTGCCCCCAGGTGAGCTTTCGGTGAAAGTACCTCGACGCATCCCGGCAGGCGAAACAGTCAGCCGGGTAGAGGCCCCGCGCGGTGAAGTATTCTATTTTATCAAAAGCGAGGGGGGAGAAAACCCGGCAAGAATTAAAGTTCGCACGCCAAGCCTTTGCAACTGGGTCTCTGTGCTGCATAAAGCGATTGGACGCCAATTGGCAGACGTTCCGATGCTCATCTCGGGAATGGATCCCTGCTTCTCTTGCAATGACCGCATGGTTATCCTGCATCCTATCAAAGGCGATACGGAGATCTGGAGCTGGGATAAGCTGCGCCGCTACGGTATCAACTACTACCAGCAAAAACGATAACCGTATATAGGATTTCTTACATGAATGAATATCTGGTATCTCTCTTAAAAATGATTGTCTTCCCCAGCGGGATGTTCTTGATCGCATTGGGAATGGTCTATGAGTGGATCGACCGAAAACTGGTTGCCCGTTTTCAGAATCGCATCGGCCCCCGTTGGTTCCAACCATTAGCAGATCTGATCAAGCTCTTGACGAAGGAGGAGATCATCCCAGCCATTGGCAATCCAGTGCTGTTCATCGGCCTACCCATTGCAGCCCTGGCCGGCTCACTCACTGCTGCTTTATATGTGCCGATAGGTGGCTTGTCTGCAGCCTTTAGCTTTCCAGGCGATCTTATTGTCACCCTGTATCTGCTTAGCTTGCTGACCATGTGTATGGGCTTAGCCGGTTGGAATACTAGCAGCCGCTTCTCAGTGGTGGGCGCAACCCGGGCACTGACACAGGTTTTTTCTTATGAGGCGCCTTTCCTGCTGGCACTGTTAGGACCGGCCCTACTGGCCGGAAGCTGGCAGATCAACGAGATCATTCAACGGAATACCGGAACGCTTCTCTTGATCACACAGCCTATAGGCTTCGTGGTTGCTTTGATCGGATTAATGGGAAAGCTAGAGCTACCCCCATTTGACGCTCCGGAAGCTGAGACAGAAATCGTGGCAGGCGCTTTAACCGAATACAGTGGGCGTGGCCTGGCACTGTTCAAAATCGGCAAACAGATCGAATTGGTGGTCGGCCTGACCTTGATAGCAGCCATCTACCTCGGCGGTGTAGGCAATCCACTGGTATTTTTTGGCAAAACTCTGCTGCTGCTGATCGTAATGGCTTCCATGCAAGCCATATTGACCCGCTTGCGCATTGACCAGACGGTAGGTATCTGGTGGCGTTATGGCACCATCCTGGTACTGCTGCAATGGATCATCCTGATCGTCTGGAAAGGATTTGTATCATGAAATTAGGTACGATGTTTACGGATATATTAAAATCATTTTTCAAGCGTCCGATCACGCAACTTTACCCGTTTGAGAAAAGCCCAGCGCCTGAGCGCTTGCGCGGTAAGCTGATTTATGACCCAGCGAAATGTGTTGGATGTATGTTGTGTGTAAAAGATTGTTGTGCGGAGGCCATAGAGATTATCACCGTTGATAAAGCCACGAAACGTTTCGTGGCGCTTTATCACGTCGACCGGTGTACTTACTGCGCCCAATGTGTACAAAACTGCCGCTTCAAGTGCCTGGAGATGTCCAGTCAACAATGGGAGTTGGCTGCGTTAAACAAGGAAGCTTTCGAGGTGTATTATGGCAGAGATGAGGATATCGAAAAAATCCTATCTCAAAAAGCCGAAACAGAAGCCGTTGCCGGTGACGGAGCAACTGATTGCTCAGATAGTGACAATGCTGCCGGAGGAACAAAAAGCTGACAACAACAATCCTGTTCGCATTGCGCTTGTCGGCATTGGACAGGAATTGCGCGGAGATGATGCCGTAGGGATCGAGGTTGTTCGGCAATTTAAAAACCTGCAATCATCCCAGAAATCCCACCCAAACATCATCTGGTTCCCCTGCGAGGCAGGGTCAATCCCCGAAAATGCCAGTGGATTGCTGCGACGATTCCAGCCCCACCTGGTGGTGTTCGTTGATGCCGCCCAGATGAATACCCCCGGTGGTAGTTTGCGTTTACTGTCGCTGGACGAAATCGATGGCATGAGTGCTTCAACGCACAGCCTGCCACTATCGGTGATCGGTAAATACCTGGCAAGAGAGTTGAACTGCCCGATCGCCCTGATCGGTATTCAACCTTTGCAGAACGAATTCGGCTCCCCGCTCTCTGAACCGGTGCGATTGGCAGCTATTGAATTAGCAGCAGCCTTGTCTAGATTAGCAGCCGAAACTATTTCTGTTCTTGAGGAGGTCGATTGACTCTCCAGGCCTTGCTGTCGCATTGGCGCGCCGACCCCAATTTCGCCGGGAATGTGCAGGCATGGCATACCCTGCCCGCACAGCCTGCTAGCTATGCACCCATCCCAACCAATCTCCACCCGAAACTCTCACAAGCGCTGGCAATGCAAGACATCCATGCCTTATACACGCACCAGGCCGCAGCCTGGGAACACGCTCAAAATGGAAAAAACATCGTAATTGTCACCGGCACCGCCAGCGGAAAAACCTTGGGATACAATCTGCCCGTGCTGGATCGCCTGTTACGCGATGAGCAGGCACGCGCTTTGTATCTCTTTCCGACGAAAGCGCTAGCAAATGATCAGTATCAAGGGCTGCAGCATTTACTAAAAGCAGTGGGTGTAAACGAAGCCAGATCGATTGCACCCGCCGTATATGATGGCGATACACCCGCCAGTTCGCGTCCTGCCATCCGAAATAAAGCTCGCCTTATCATCAGTAATCCGGATATGTTGCATGTCGGTATCCTGCCTCATCATACCAACTGGGCTGAGTTTTTTCAGAGTCTGCAATTCGTGATCATTGATGAACTCCACCTCTACCGGGGTGTGTTCGGCTCGCATGTAGCCAATGTGATCCGGCGCTTGCAAAGGATCGCGCATTTCTATAATAATGATAAGAAAGACCATCGAGATACGCAGTTTATCTTGACATCCGCCACCATCGCCAATCCTGCCCAACTGGCCGAGATTTTGATTGAGGCGCCAGTGGAAGTAGTGGATCAAGATGGATCCGGGCATGGAGAACGTCATTTCATTATATATAACCCGCCCATCATCGATCCCGACCTGGGGATCCGGCGCAGCCTATCTCAAGAAAGTGTTCACCTGGCTGAAGATTTACATACTTACGATGTACAAACCATCTTGTTCGCCAGGGCGCGGCGCACGGTAGAACTCATCCTGACCTATTTGCGCGAGCGAATAGGATCGGACGAACGAACAGGCGGGGCTGTGCCCCCTAAACCAGGCACTCCCCCTCCAGAACCTCAAGTTAGAGGTTATCGCAGCGGCTATTTGCCAAAGCAGCGTAGAGAGATCGAGCAGGGCTTGCGGCTAGGAAAAGTACGCACAGTAGTAACAACAAATGCCCTGGAAGTTGGCATTGACATTGGTCAAATGAGCGCAGCCATATTGGCCGGCTATCCAGGCGCCATTGCATCCACCTGGCAGCAGGCCGGGAGGGCCGGGCGAAAGGGCGGTCAAAATATCGAACCATCTCTGGCCGTTCTCATCACCTCTGCCAGTCCTTTAGATCAGTTTCTGGCTCACCATCCCGATTATTTTTTTAAGAAATCGCCTGAACAAGGCCTGGTAAATCCAAACAATCTCATGATCCTGCTAGGCCATCTACGTTGCGCAGCTTTTGAATTGCCTTTTCGAAAGGGCGACTGTTTTGGCAGTGTAGATTCGCAAGTTTTGAATGAATTTCTCGCCTATCTACACCAAGAAGGTGTGTTACATGTTTCAGGTGAACGCTATTACTGGATGGCAGATGCTTACCCTTCTCAAGGAATATCATTGCGCAGCGCTTCAGCAGATGTGGTATCCCTGCGAGTAATGCGCGAAGATGGTTTGCAAACGATTGGTCAGGTTGATCTAGCCAGCTCCTACTGGATGGTGCATCCAGGTGCAATCTACCTGCACGAGGGGCAAAGTTTTTTGGTCGACGTTCTCGATCTCGAAGAGAAGACAGCCTTGCTCCAGCCGGTCAATCCAGACTTTTATACTGAGCCGCTGCGTGCCACCCAGGTGCAGGTTATGGGAACGATCAAAGAGACGCCTAGCGGCAAGTCCGAATCTATCGGATCGGAGATAGTTGCTGCCGCGATGGCATATGGCGAGATATCGGTTACCAGCCAGGTGACCGGTTTCCGAAAAGTGAATTGGTTGACCCACGAGAATCTGGGCGCCCAACCACTAGAGATGCCGTCGACCACCCTGCTAACCACTGGCTGCTGGATAACGATTTCTGACGAGGCCGTCAAAGCCTTATCTGAAGAAGGTCTATGGAACAATACACCCAATGACTACGGACCTGGCTGGGAGGCGTTGCGCATCCGCGTCCGGCAACGTGATGATTTCTGCTGCCAGAAATGCAGTGCCCCTGAACAAGGTAAAAACCACGATGTGCACCACAAAATACCCTTCCGCACTTTCAACAATATTGCGGAGGCCAACCGCCTGGATAATCTAGTCACTTTGTGTCCCAGTTGTCATCACCAGGCTGAAACCGCTGTGCGCATGCGCAGTGGCCTGTCCGGCGCCGCCTATGCGTTGGCCAACCTGGCGCCATTATTTCTGATGTGTGACCCTCTCGACCTGGGAATACATACCGATGCACAATCGCCTCTAGCAGATGGTAAACCCGTGATCGTTATCTATGACCAGATACCCGCCGGGATTGGTCTCAGCGAGCGTCTACACGAGATTTATCCGCAAGTAATCCGGCAAGCACTGGGATTGGTATCCGATTGCGAATGCAGCGATGGCTGCCCATCCTGCGTTGGGCCAGGCGGTGAACAGGGAATCGGTGGTAAACGTGAGGCTTTAGCGTTACTCAAATGCCTGGCTGCCTGAGAAATCCTTCAAGACGGTAGTAATGGTATATTGATAAACAAGAGCATCATCCCCCAGGTGATAAAGGCTGCGCCGCCGCCGATCAAGACCAATACCAGGGCAGGCAGCGGTTTCAGCAAATAAGAACTACGCAAGCCAAACCACAGCAGCACCAACATCCAAATAACCGATACGAAACCCACCACCGGCAGGCTGAGAAATACCAGCGGCAAGGTAGCAAAGCCGACCAGGCTCAAGAGTTCACGCCTGTTAAACAGGCCAGCCAGGAAGATTTGTCCCAGGAACTTCATCGTTCCCGCAAAGATCCACCAACCCGCTATTCCGCTGGCTGCCAGGCTTACCGAGAAAAAGATGGGAGATGGACTGGAATAGATCCAATGGATGCTCCCCAACACCACCGCACACATTAACACGGCAAATGATTGAGGTAAAGCCCAACGATTCGCGATTAATCCAAAGAAAGCGTTTCCATCAAAACATAACACCCTCAGCAAATTCCCGAAGAAACGCTGCATACCGTAACAGTCTCTCTACCTATCAGAACCAAACGTCAATCGTTTTGTGCCTTGTGCCTGCTGCGCTCCCAGGCCCATTGAATAGCCCAGACCGAAAGAGGTCGCATATAACCGATGGCACGATAGACGCCTTCATCATTAATAGACTCGGGCGTCTGGAAGAATAAACCATAATCGCGATAGACCGACAAGAAGGCGCCTGCGGCGGTTTTGAAAGCTTGTTCTTTCAAGCCCTCTTGTAACATACAGCCTGCCAGGGCAAAGGTTGTACCAATCCACATCTCATTTGCTTGCATGCTGCTCCGATCGATACTGCCATCCGGGCGCATGCCATTGATCGCACCGGCTTCTCCTTCCTCAAATTGCATTACGTTAAAATCAAATATCTTCTGCAACGCCAGGCGAGCATGATCCGGTGGAATCACATCCGGCAGGTTGCAAGCCCGGGCGTACCACTGGCCTGCAAGCTGATCCGCCATAATGCTATCGAAGTGTCTACTCTTACGAACAAGCCCACCGCTATCATAATAATAATATTCCCCATTCCAGAGCTTTTCCTCATAGGAATGCTGCGCTTGATCGAGTTTCTTCTGGTAGCTTGAGGCTTCTTCGTTTTTTCCTAGCATCTGCGCTATGGCTTGCATAGCGCTCAGGCAAGCCAGCCACAAACCTCCCGTATAAGCGCTGGCGCCGCTGGCGGTCCAGGTATCATAGGTTTGATCTGGAAAACCATCATTCTCGATCAATCCATCGCCATCGCGGTCGAACTGCTGCAGCTTATCAATAGCCTGCTGGCAGGCCGTCCAGGCATCTTCCAGAAACTTTTTATTTTGCGTTAAAACATAATCACGATAAACCATTAAGACAAACTTTGAATTAAGATCTTTCCACCGGCTGACATCCTGATACAGGTAAGCATTCACCTTCTCCCAGGGAGCAGCAATAGGTGAGCCCAGATCATGTGGAATCATATTGCGCACTTTGCGAGGCGTTTTTTGACCTGTGGACCACATGATTTGCATTTCGGGGTGCTCCACATTAATCGAATGAATGTAGTCGTACTGCAAGCTCAGCTCCAACTCGGGCCACAGCATTGCAAGGGCAAAAGATGAGTAAAAATGCACATCATAGGTGTTGTACATCCGGTATTCATAACTCTCCAGGTATGCAAAATGACCGATCTCCGGCTCGGGAAGCGTATCCTGTGGATCTTTATTGTTTTCCTTGCCCGCAACGCTCTCTCTCCCCGCAGTCCAAATCGTTCCCCCATCTGCCAGGTAATATGTTTCATTGAACAACAAAGCCTTGTACCATTCCGGCAGATCGGGATCGGCCAACACTGGCTGCTGCCAGGCATCAATCTGTTTTTCCCATTTGGGATAATTGAGCAGCGCATCGCGAGCAATACGGGCAGCAGCATCGCCGTTGCGACCGTAGAAGCGCGTATACCGGCGATACCAACCCGATCCCGAGCCAAAGCGCGCCACCGGCATATCCCAGGCCAATACAAATACCACTTCACGTTGCTCACCTGCGGGCACACGAACGCGAGCCGCTAGCGCCGCGCCGATCGCCATTCCTTCGGTAGAGGTTTTTTCGGAGGAATAATTGCCCAGATGACCATTGACAGAGAACTGATCCCACACATCCCGTCCGCTGGAGTTTGATACGAAGCGAGTGTTGTACGTGATCTGCACATCTTCGGTGGCTTGAGCAGCGATAGCAAAAGTCAGGGGATCTTCAAAATTGGTCTGCTCGCTTAACTTCTGCCCGTCTTCCAATGGTTTGGGCTGGCGATGGATGTGGCGTAATTCGATGGCTACGAATTCACCATTCTTCTCTCGTTGGCGAACCAAATGATTGGAATGACCACCCGCCAGGTCATTATCATTTCCCATGCTATTTTGAAAAGTGAACATTACGGCCACATCCATATCGGTTGAGCCTGTGTTTTCGATCGTCCAAGCAAAAACACCTGCCGGCGTGCTGCTTTCATGATAATTGTGCGGTATAACTGGCGAAACCTGGCGGCAGGTCAGGCGAATCCCTGGAATGACTTGATCATATTCTGTCCAGGCCCTCGGGTAAAGCGCCCGGTAGGTGGCCTGCTTTGACGGGAATCCCCAATTCCAGGCTGAAAGTGATGAACCAGATGGCTTCGCAGGATTCAAGACCACAGCCTGCGCATCTTGTCCTGGTCGCTCCACCCAAAGCGAAAACTGATCTGCCAGAACCGTGTTATATTCGACCATTCCAGCTTGCAATTGCCAACGATTAAAATCGCCATGACAGCCGCGCGTGATTGTTCCGCCTCCTAATCCACCCATAGGAACCCCCATTTCAGGCGCCACCATGAAACCTTGGTTTGGATCCATAACAGGCAGGCGGCCTCGTTTCTCTTCCTGGCGCTTATATTTAAATATCCGGATGATCGATGGCAGCATCTCCCGCAGCAAATTCAGAGTAACCTTCCTCTGGGAGCTTTCCAGCAAAGGTTGTTCATCCATACGCCGCTTCCAGGCAAGCTGGTAAGCAAGCTGGGTGGCTTTGGATGCGCTTTTCTTCGAATCGGAGTTTTGCCGACGGGATGGTGACATAGTAATCTCTCCTGGTGTCTTTTTCAGGGTGATTTGGCTGCCTCGCCAATGGAGTCTTTGGGTGTATCAGGTATTGCCATTATGATCGCCGTAGAACGTGGCGATAACAGGTAATACGATTCTATCACCTGCGGGTGTTTATCTGGGTTGATTATATGATTCTTATAGAGAAATACATCTTCGAGCGCATACCCAGGAGGCAAACGAATGTCATCTGGAGAAGGCAGCGAAGTATCCACGATACACCACCAACGCTGCCCTTCTGGCAGTACCGGTATATCGAACCGCAGTGGTTCCCAATAAGCATTCACCATAATATGCAGATCGCCGCTGTCTGCATGACTTAGTGTAAACGCCAGGCTGTACGATGGATCGCTCCAGTCCGGTTGACCCAGATTGACACCATGCCATGATAAGCGCGCATGAATTCCCTGCGTAAGCCAGAAATTTTCTTCCCTAAAAACCGGGTGCCACTGAGTGAAGCGAATCAGCTTTTGCACAAACCTCAGTAAACCGGCCTGCTTATCCAACAAACCCCAATCAAACCAACTCAGCTCATTATCCTGACAGTAGGCATTATTGTTCCCCAACTGTGTACGGCGAATTTCATCACCCATCAACATCATCGGTGTGCCTTGAGAAATGAACAATAAGGTAAAAAAGTTCTTGATCTGGCGTAATCGCAGGGCTTCAATTTCCAGATCGTCTGTAGAGCCTTCTAGGCCGCAATTCCAACTAAAATTGACATTGAGCCCATCGCGATTATCTTCCCGGTTAGCCTCGTTATGTTTATGATCATAGGAGACCAGGTCATTCAGAGTGAAACCATCGTGCGCCGCTACAAAGTTGATGCTGCGATTCGGCTCTCGGTCGGGTTGAGGGTATAGGTCGCGACTTCCGGTCAGGCGAGCTGCTAGGCGTGGTGCAAAGCCTTGATCACCTTTGACAAAACAGCGTACATCATCGCGGAATTGCCCATTCCATTCCGCCCACCGATGACCAACAAAGGAGCCCACCTGGTATAAACCAACTGCATCCCAGGCTTCAGCAATGATCTTGGTGCCTGCCAACACCGGGTCGGATTCAATATCCCACAAAATGGGCGGGCTTTTGAGCGGCTGCCCCCATTCGTCGCGGGAAAGCACAGAAGCCAAATCAAACCGGAAGCCATCCACGTGGTAACTAGAAACCCAGTAACGCAGGCAATCCAAGATCAACCGGCGAACTACGGATTGATTCGTATTCAGGGTGTTACCACAGCCACTGTAATCTGCATATTGAGATAGATCGGATTGCAGAATATAATAAGCTCGGTTTTCCAGGCCCCGAAAGCAAAGCGTTGGGCCGCCCGCCGGACCTTCGGCAGTGTGATTGAACACTACATCCAGGATCACCTCGATTCCGGCGCGGTGAAAAGATTTGATCATATCCCGAAACTCGTTTACCAACCCCTGTGGCTCTTTGTGATATGCATACCCAGCATGGGGCGCAAAGAGCGCAATAGGATTGTAACCCCAATAATTTTTTAGGGGAGGATTGACATCCTGCTCATCAAACTGCTGCACCGGCATCAACTCCACTGCAGTAATACCAAGTTCTTGCAAATAAGGGATCTTTTCGACCAGACCTGCATAAGTGCCCCGTTTTTCAGGAGAAACGCCTGAGCTGGGGTGGCGGGTGAAGCCAGCCGCATGCATTTCATATACGATCGTATTTGAATAGGGCAATTGGAGGTGGTGATCACCTTCCCAATCGTATCCACGGGTGTCAATCACGGCGCTTTTCATCGCCTGGGCGCAATTATCACCTCGCCTGATAGCAGCCTGGCGAGAATAATGTGACCCAACCGCAACTGCTTTTGCGTAAGGGTCAAGCAAAACTTTCTGAGGGTCAAAACGATGCCCGACGATCGGATCATTCGGCCCATAAACCCGGTAACCATATAATTGCCCGCCTTTAATACCGGGCACCTGAACATGCCAATAATAGAATGTACGGTTACGCTCCGGATCCAAAGGGATCACCCGGCTGGGCTGTTGCTGGTCTGCCGTGTCAAAAAGGAGTAATTCGATAGCAGTACTGTTCTTGGAAAATACAGAGAAATTTACACCATCTGGGAACATGATCGCACCCAATGGAAAACTTTGCCCACGGATGAGTTCAGCCTGAAGTTCCGCCGCCAGGTTCACCTTACACCATCCATAAACCATGAGTATTGGTTAGATGTTTATTTTACAATATATTCCATTAAACGAAAAACGCTCCTGGAGGCATGCGATCCAGGAGCGTTTCGCTGATAAGCAAGATAAGGTAGATCAGAAAATCCAAATCAACAAAGCAATTGGCGCTAATAGCAGTAGAACAATACCACCAATCACCAGGCCAACAACAGCCCCCGCCAGGCCCAATACCAATCCAACGATTCCCAATACCAGGCCCAGGATCCCCCCAACAAGACCAACGATCAATTTTACCAAGAACATACAAACCTCCCGAATAGTTTTACAGCGCACAACAACTTGAATTATTTGTAGATATCTACGCAGGCAACGATACAAAGTTGCAGCACGTTGTGTGGCTGACAGAGCATGCTATAATCCCAGGCATATGATCCTGGTCACTGGAGCAAGCGGTTTCATTGGGAAAGTATTGGTGAGACACCTGGTTGAAAACGATTACCCGGTGCGCATCTTGTTGCGCCCATCGCGCCGCTCGCCCGATCTACCGCGTGGTATTTCATTGGAAGTCGCAGTTAGCAGCCTATCGGACGAACGCGGGCTAAGAGCTGCCCTGGTAGGTGTGGATACCATATATCACCTGGCCAGTGTTGAATGGTATGGAACCCGCTTCAGCCTGCTGGAAAACGATATCTTAGGAACTCAGGCCATCTGCCAGGCAGCGGTAGAAGCGCGCGTCGAACGGCTCTTCTTCGTAAGCCACCTTGGTGCTGATCGGGCATCTGCTTACCCTGCGCTTAAAGCCAAGGCAATCTCAGAAGAATACATTCGTCGCAGTGGCATGAATTACACGATTTTACGAAGCGGAATTGTCTTTGGGAATCACGATCATTTCACCAGTGGATTGGCCCAGCTTTTGAGTGCCTTCCCATTCATTTTTCTCGCGCCAGGTGATGGCAAGAATCTGTTGCAACCTTTATGGGTTGAAGATCTTGCAACTTGCCTGGTATGGGCGCTGGATAATCAGGATGTGTCCAATCAAACGATCTCCATTGGCGGACCCGAATTTATCACTCTGAATCAAATTGTGCAAAATATACAGGATGTAACCGGCTTGCGGCGCAGTATCATTCATCTGCACCCCACTTACCTGCACATGTTAACCCTGTTTTTAGAAACGATCTTTCCGGGTTTGCCAGTATCTGCCTATTGGCTGGATTACATGGCAGCTAATCGTACTTGCAACCTGGATACCATTCCGCGATTATTCAATCTTCTGCCCAGCCGTTTTTCACATCGCCTCGATCACCTGCGCAGTTATAAAAGAATAGGAATGTTCCAAAAATTATTCCGTCGTCCAGGGCGATAAAAGAACTGTGATCCGCGGAAAGTAATCCAAATAAGTTGCTTTTTTTCAGAACATCATCTATACTTTTTCTCATAATGGAGATTAAGTATGCACACTTATGATATCAGCCTGACTATATCATCAGACTTGCCTGTTTGGCCTGGTGATCCGCCATACCAGATCGAACATATCGCTGAAATCGCTTCGGGTGACGGAACCAATACTTCCCAGGTTCACATGAGCGTGCACATGGGCACACATGTCGACGCTCCGGATCATTTCTTGGGGAATGGCAATACTGTCGAAAACTTATCAATCAATACAATGACCGGCCGCGCCTATGTATTGCATCTGCCGGAAGTAAACCTGATCACCGCTTCCATCTTAGAACATGCCGAGATTCCCCCACGCACACGACGCATTCTATTTAAAACACGCAATTCGGATTTCTGGAAAAACGGTGAGAAGCAGTTCCAAACCGGCTTTACTGCCTTAGATGCCGATGCGGCGCAATACCTGGTTGATCGCGGGGTGAAACTCGTGGGCATCGACTACTTATCGATTGCTCCTTATCAAAACGGCCGGCCAGCCCATGAAATTTTACTTAAGGCAGGTGTGGTGATCTTAGAAGGCATCGATCTATCTCGCGTTACCCAGGGACGATATACCCTTTTTTGCCTGCCACTTAAGATAGCTGGATCGGATGGAGCCCCGGCACGCGCAATTCTGATAGGTGTTTGATCATCATCTAGCAGAGTCGAAATTTCAATTGAAGCGCTGTGTGAATCGACCTGGAAGAGACAGCCTTGCCGCGCACCTTCAACGCCCCGGCAATGTATAACCCCCATCAATCACAATAACCTGCCCACGAATCATATTCGCTGCAGGGGAACATAAAAACGCAACCACCTCAGCAACATCTTGCGGCGTTACCAACCGTCCAGCAGGTGTCTGAGCAATTGCGCCCTCAATCACATCCTCCTGTTCGCGCATCGTTTTAAAATGTTTCAAGGCATCTGTTAACACCATGCCCGGCGAAACTGCATTAACAACAATGTTTTTAGGCGCCAACTCAACCGCCAGGTAACGCGTCAAAGCTTCCAAAGCAGCCTTGCTGGCTCCTACCACTATATAATCTGGTAAAACCCGTCCTGCACCTAGACTGGATAGGCTTACGATATGACCGCCGCCACGAGCATCCATCATAACGGCAGCTTTCTGAGCCATAAACAGCAGCGACCGGGCATTGATATTCATCGACCAATCCCAGCCCTTTACGCGCTGCTCCATCACCGGACGGTTGTAGCCTGAAGCAGCATTATGAACTAAGATATTCAATCCCGGCAGTAGGCCAGCCTCTTCAATTTGACGCTTTACCTCCGCAAACAGGAATTCAATCCCATCCTGCTTTCCAATATCAGCCTTCACCAGCCAGGCGCGTCTACCCAAATCGAGGATTTGTCTTTGAGTTTCCTCGGCCGGCGCACGGTTACGGAAATAGTTCACAAAAAGATCCGCACCCTGGCGCGCAAAATGCAGAGCTATTTCTCGGCCTATCCCCCGTCCCGAGCCCGTGACCAGGGCTATCTTTCCGGAAAAAGTTAGGTTTGTTACCATAATGCTAAATCGATCAATGGGCATCATCCAGCAGGAGCACGGGTATTTTCACAAGACAACAGGCCTGCTTGTTATCTAGGAGGACGCAGCGCATGATGCCTGCGGCGGATATCGAACACCCTTACTGCCGCTTCTAGTTTCACCCGCATAGACATTTTGCTCTGCCCAATGCGACGATCCTCAAAATAGATCGGGATCTCTTTGATCCGCAAGCCTATTCTTTCGGCAACATAACACATTTCCACCTGAAACACATATCCGTTCGAGCGGATACGATCCAATGAAATTCGTCGTAAAGCATCAGAGCGCCAACATTTGAAACCTGCTGTTGCATCCTGTGTTTTGACGCCCAGGATCAGGCGCACCCATACCGAGTTGGCCCACCAACTCAAAAACCACCTACCCCATCCCCAGCGCTCATCCAGCCGGCCCCCTTTCACATAACGTGAACCTACCACCACATCATAATTCGGCATCCGTTCAAGAAACTGGTGGATATATTCGGGAGAATGGGAAAAATCCGCATCCATTTGGATCACATAATCGGCCCCTTGTTCCAACGCCCAGGTGAAGCCCTGGATATAGGCCGTTCCCAAGCCTAACTTCCCTGCTCTGTGGATCACATGAAACCGGCCTGCATACTCCAGTACCAGGCGATTCGCCATTTCTCCCGTACCATCCGGTGAAGCATCATCAACGATCAGGATCTCGGTGCCTGGAATATTTTGCTCAAACAACTTCGCTGTGATCGAAGCAAGGTTTTCTATCTCGTTGTAAGTAGGTATAACGATGACAAGTTTGCTCATGCAATAATTAGCAGGTCAATGAAGCATTTTTTGTCTTTAGGTCGATTTAATCTTATTTAGATTATACCCGCTTTGATGATTCTTGGATCGCCGGCATTGCCCCTTTCAACCCTCAGATTGTTTCGCTGCCTTCCAAAGCCCAAGCATTTCATCCAATGACATTTCAGCCAAGGGGCGGCCCGATTGCAGAGCAGATCGTTCCACATAACCAAAGCGCTTGCGAAAACGAGCATTGGCCTGGCGTAATGCGCTTTCGGCATCCAGATTATAGTGAATGGCCAGATTCACGATCGTAAAGAAGACGTCGCCCAGTTCCAACATGCGTTCTTCTTGGGTTTCGGCCCGTCGTAATTCTTCGATTTCCTCGTAAATTTTCTCCAGTTTACTCTCGAGATCGGGCCATTTAAAACCAGTACGCATGGCGCGGCGTTGATATTGGTCGGCTTGAGAAAGCGCCGGTAATGCAGCAACAACCCCTTCCAATACACTCGGCGCCTTGTTCCCCTTGGCGCGTTTCTCTGCTGCTTTTAATTTTTCCCAATTGGTCAATACAGCATCCACGCCGCTTACGCTTGTATCACTAAAAACATGGGGATGGCGATAGATAATCTTATCGTGAATACCCTTGATCACCTCTGCCATGCGAAATTCACCATACTCGCTGGCAATCTGGGCATGCAGGATAATCTGTAACAAAAGGTCGCCAAACTCCTCACACATCGAACCAGGCTCATCAGAATCCAGTGCCGCCAATACCTCATATGTTTCTTCCAAAAGATTGGAGCGCAATGTTTGGTGGGTTTGCTCACGATCCCATGGGCACCCTTCGGGAGCCCGCAAATGAGCAATAATATCCTGAAATGTTTCAAAAGAAGTGCCCGGCTGGAGCGGGGGGACAAACAAACTGGTCAATAAACCAATCTGAGAGCTGCGGTCAATTTCAAACAAAGGAAGAGTTTCTACTCTGCATTGAGAGGTGCCGGCAGCATGTACCAATTTAACCGAATGATCATCTGGATAAACTTCCATCAGTGTTAGCTTAACTTCCGAAGCAATCTGAGCCGAATAGATCTGAGCCACCAATGCAGGGAATTCGGGAGGAAAAGCCGGCATATGTGCACGGCCCAAGTCCAATGCATCCACCAGGGCTAATTGAGGCAAAGGATCTATTGCAAGAGCAGTAAACACAGGCTCCAAAAAACTCAAACCATCGATCACCTGAACAGGAATTCCTTGTTGGCAAGCGCGCCGCACAATTTCTGGTGCAGTTGCTTCTGCAACATACGGATGTCCAGGCACCGCGTAAATTACTCCTTGTGGGCGTTGGGCCAACTGCAGGATAGTTTCGATAATCTGCTGGTAAACTGCTTCAAATGTATCATTCTTCTCATACAACTCGTCAAAAGAAATTACCCGAGTTGATGAAGGGAAGGAGGACACTACCGGATGTTGACTGGTACGCACATAGATTTCTATCTGGTTAGCAGCGCAATCTTCAATAATTTGCCAGGCCCGCCGAGTGAGCAATGTTGCTTCCCCTGGCCCTAATCCCAATATGACAATACCATTCTCCACCATTGCTATTTTCCCCTTCCCTGACAGTACCTTAAAAACGTAATGCGTAAAGTGCAACCATAACGGTTACACTTTGCGCATTACACGAAACGATCAACTGTTATACCAACAGAAATTAACGTTTAGTATAGGTTGGAGCCTTGCGAGCACGCTTAAGACCAGGTTTCTTGCGTTCCTTAATACGCGGGTCACGAGTGAGGTGCCCGTCTTTGCGCAAAGCCGACCTCATATCGGGTTTCATCAGGACTAAAGCACGCGCCAATCCCATTTTGGCCGCATCGGTTTGGCCGGTAACGCCACCGCCCTGGACGACAACGGTAATGTCTAGTTGAGAACGATCCTCTCCCACAGTAGAAATGGGTGCCAAGATCGTTTCAACATCACCATAACGATTAAAATATTCTTCAGCCGATTTCTGGTTAACAGTGAAAATGCCCGTACCAGAGCTAACGCGCACACGAGCGGTGCTCTCTTTGCGCCGGCCAATACCTTCGTAATACTGATCTGTCATAATAACTCCTTCAGATTAGCCTGAAATACTCCACTAGAACCGCTCAGGCGAGGGGCTTGGGCTGTTGAGCCTCATGCGGATGATCGGATCCAGCATAAATTTTTAAACGATCGATGATGTGGCGACCGAACTTATTATGAGGCAGCATACCCCACACGGCGCTTCGAATCACGCGATCTGGATGTTTTTCCAGTTGCTGGCGCAGAGAAATCGATTTAATGCCACTGGGATAACCCGAATGGTGATAATAGAATTTGTCTTCCAGCTTGTTGCCGGTAACAGAAATCTGCTCGGCATTGATCACCACTACAAAATCACCTACCGATACACCCGGGGTAAAAGTTGGTTTGTGCTTGCCCAACAAGATTACGGCAATCTGGCTAGCCAAACGCCCGAGATTTTGGCCATTTGCATCTACCAAAACCCAT
This sequence comes from uncultured Anaerolineaceae bacterium, assembly GCA_964629965.1. GTDB lineage: Bacteria > Chloroflexota > Anaerolineae > Anaerolineales > UBA4823 > CAZVRZ01. The sequence goes on along the minus strand of CAZVRZ010000018.1, from coordinate 16,520 downwards.
TCGGCGTTCAAGTCATCAGCTTTTGGAATGTATGTTTTCTGCACGTTCTACCTCTCCAACTCATTTGACTGGTTATTCTTTACACCAGCATCAAACTGGATGCAATAACCTTTAATATTCTAAAATATTTCAATAACACGATACGATTATTCACTCGCCAACTTATCTTGCGGATAACAAACTTCTTCCAAGCAAAGTCCTTGTGGAGGCGCTAATCCTCGCACAGAAACGACCTTTTCTAGGGGTTTGGCATCGGGCGATAGCATATACAAATGCATATCATCTTCTGCCAACTTGCCAGAGGCAATTGAACTCTGAAGGATCACCATCCGTCGTACCATGTGGTAAAGATACGCATCAGCGACTACCTCAAAAAACAGATCGGAGCCATCCAACAGCCAATCAGCTTGATACACAGTGCGCACGGTGCTGCCTCCAGCTTGGGGCGGGGTGCCAAAAGCAGCAAAATCATGCTTCCCGCACAAAAAACGGGCCATCTGCCGCAACACTGCCAAATCAAGAGCGGGCCAGACTCGCCAGGCATACCGTTCGCGTAGGGGAGAGCGGATCGAATCGATGAAAATACGATACCGATAGCGCCGTGAAATCGCATCCCTACGAGGATCAAAAAACATTGAAACCTGTCGAACCTGCCGGGAAACAACATCCATCGGCAGATACGCGTTCAGGGCATTTTGGATATCCTGGACTGGATGATGCCAATCCAGGTCAAAAGCGATCACTTGACCGACAGCATGCACACCCGTATCTGTGCGGCCGGCCGATCTTATATGATCGCCCTGCCAGCCCATCCTGTGAAGCGCTTGTTCGACAACTGCCTGAACTGTGCGACCTTTCGCCTGGCGTTGATAGCCATGAAAATCTGTGCCATCATAGGCGAGAATAACCTGGTAACGTGCCATTCAAAAACCAACAGCCTGCCTCTGATAAAAAAATGCTGTCACTTATCCAGCCACCAGCGAAGACTGTCCAAACAAGGAACTACTCCTCAACCAACTCCAACAACACCATCTCGGCTGCGTCACCCTCACGAGGTCCAAGGCGAACCAGACGAGTGTAACCACCAGGACGATTAACAAAACGAGGCGCAATGTCATCAAAAAGCTTCTTGACTGCATCCGGGTTGCTCAAGCGCGCAGCTACAAGACGGCGAGCATGAACCATCTGGGCATTTCCAGCCTGATTACCACGTTTTGCCAGGGTGATCAAGCGCTCTGCCTGGCCACGTACGGCTTCGGCTTTCGCGCGAGTGGTTTGAATACGCTCGTGGTCGAACAACTGCGAGATCAAAATACGGCGTAACGCCGTACGCTCGTCTTTACCACGACTCAACTTTTTTCCTGCAATTCTATGTCGCATTTTACTTACTCCACTTCGTTTTCAATTTCATCCCGAAGATAGCCCTTTTCACGCATCTTCTGGCGCAGTTCATCCAAACTCTTTTCGCCAAAGTTTCGGATGGACATCACTGCTTCATCACCCTTTTCAAGGAGTTCCAGGACCTCACCCACAGTGGTTATTCCGGTACGCTTCAAGGAGTTGAAGACACGCACAGATAGATCCAGATTCTCGATCGGAGTTTCGATCATCTCGCTGGTCAGCCGGCTGCTTTCTTCCACCTGCTCTGTAATCGTCGCCAAAGATTCCTCACTGATACCAGCTAAATGGCGCAAATGCTCGATCAAGATCTTAGCACTTGCGCTCAGCGCTTCTTCAGGCGCTACAGTGCCATCGGTCCAAATTTCCATTACCAGGCGGTCGTAATTAGTGCTCTGCCCAACACGGGCATTGCCCACTTCCCAGTTTACCCGGCGCACCGGGCCGTAAATCGCATCGACCGGCAGTTCGCCAATAGGCAAACGTCCAATACGATCATCCGCCGGAGAATAACCACGACCGCGCTCTGCTGTCAGCTCAATTTCGAGATTTACTTTACTATCATCCACCGTGAACAGATAAAGATCAGAGTTAATGATCTCTACTTCAGGCGGCATCACAATATCTGCAGCAGTTACAACACCCGCACCCTTGACGTGTAGATGCATATGAGCGCTATCTACATCCATCAGGCGCAAGCGAAGTTGCTTGATTTGTAACATAACGTGGATGACATCTTCACGAACACCCGGAATATCGCTGAATTCATGCTGAACATCAAGTATTCGCATGGATGTTACCGCAGCGCCATCCAGGGATGACAGTAAAACACGACGCAGGGCATTCCCAAGAGTGATGCCATAACCTCGCTCAAGCGGGCTAATGACAAACTTTCCGTAGTTTCGAGCTTCTGCTTCTCGCTCGATCTTCGGTGTTACCATGTTACTCAATCCAATCACAGTTCACCTCTTCCCCCGCGCGCTGCACGTTGCAAGCTGAAAAACATAGCCACTGATCCTCTCAACCGACAACGTGCAACGTCAGGCTATCGCGAGTAATATTCAACAATCAACTGCTCTTGCAAATTAGCGTCAATTTCAGAGCGTTCCGGTAGTCTTAGCATAGATCCAGCCAGGTTTTTTAAATCTCGACTTAACCAACCTGGAGGAGTGCGAGTTTCTGCCAAATCAGCCAGGGCTTTGAAGTAGTTGCGGCGGCGAGAACCATCTCGGACTGCAACAACATCACCAATGTCAATCAACATAGAAGGGATATCCGTACGACGACCATTCACCATGAAATGGCCATGCGTCACCAACAGACGAGCTTCAGCGCGACTTTCCGCATAACCCAGGCGGAAAACGACATTGTCAAAGCGTGATTCTAGAATCTGCAACAGATTCAAACCAGTCACGCCACGGCGCTTGAGAGAAATTTCATAGTAACGATGGAACTGACGTTCAAGAATACCATATACACGACGTGCCTTTTGTTTTGCGCGCAGCTGGCGGTTATAATCCGACTCACGTCGACCGCGGAACTGCCCGCTTTTCCCGTGTTCGCCGGGTGCATAAGCACGACGCTCGAAAGAGCACTTGGGCGAAAAGCAGCGCGCTCCCTTGATGAACAGCTTTTCATTTTCGCGTCTGCACAATTTGCATACTGGCCCACGATACTTCGCCATATCTTATACCTCTTCCTTTTTTTTCAAAAATTATACGCGGCGTTTCTTTGGAGGCCGGCATCCATTGTGGGGAACTGGGGTTACATCGGTAATTGCAACCACCTTCAAACCCTGCGCCTGTACCGCCCGGATGGCAGATTCTCTGCCCGGGCCAGGGCCTTTCACGTAAATTTCGACTTCCTGTAAACCAAGCGCCTGGGCATCCTTCATCACCTTCTCGGCTGCCATGCGAGCTGCGAAAGGTGTACTCTTGCGCGAGCCTTTGAAACCAGACTGTCCCGCGCTTGAACTAACGACTGCATTGCCCGAAAGATCGGTCACTGTCACAATCGTATTATTGAATGTCGCCAGGATATGTACCTGCCCTGAAGACAGGGTTCGCTTTGCCTTGCGTGCGCCTTTTACTCGGCGCGTAGTAGTGCTTCCACTTTGAGCCATAACACCTCACAATAGACAAGAGATTCGTCTAATAATAGCACAATCTGTGAAGGGAAGCCGCTGGGTGGAAGGTACCCATCCCTTTGCAAGATCGCGCCGAACCAAACCATTGATACCCAAGAACTTACTTCTTGGCTGCGCCACGTCTTCGGCCACGCCCAGCCACGGTCTTTTTGGGGCCTTTACGTGTGCGGGAATTCGTGCGAGTGCGCTGGCCGCGAACGGGTAAATTGCGACGATGTCGCAGCCCACGATAGCAACCAATTTCAATCAAACGCTTGACGTTTAATTGAACTTCTCGACGCAGATCGCCTTCAACTTTGTAACTCTGGCCAATATAATCGCGCAAGAGCTGCACTTCTGCATCTGTCAGATCCTTGATGCGTGTATCCGGACTAACGCCGGTGGACGATAATATCTCATCAGAGCGTGAACGTCCGATTCCAAAAATATAGGTCAAACCAATTTCTACCCGCTTATTTCGCGGTAAATCAACACCTTCAATACGAGCCATAAATGTCTATCCCTGTCGCTGTTTATGTTTTGGATTTTCACAAATAATGTACAATCTGCCCTTGCGCTTCACAATCTTGCACTTCGAGCAGCGTGTTCGAATCGAAGAAGATACTTTCATTGTAACCTTTCCTTACTCCTTCCGTTTTCCATATCGGCATTTAGTGCAGCCGAAGTTTCCATTATACCTGCCTATCGCTCTCTCGTCCAGACCGAATTTTTTCCCTACTCCAACCCAGTCAGGATGATCGGAGCGCCATCCGTGATTGCAATCGTATGCTCGCAATGAGCCGTCAGAGACCCATCGGCCGATGCCACCGTCCATTGATCGGCAAGCACACGGGTGTTTGGCGTTCCCACTAATACCATTGGCTCTATGGCAATGGTCATTCCTTTACGCAAAATATGACCTCGGCCCTTGATACCATAGTTCGGGACTTGCGGCCCTTCCCACATGACGCGACCCACCCCATGTCCAGTGTATTCGCGTGTCAGATGATATCCCTGGCCTTCCACAAATTGCTGGATAGCATAACCGATATCGCCAACCCGATTGCCCTCTTTTGACTGACCAATCCCGATCAACAAAGCCTGTTCTGTTACCTCGAGCAGATTTCGGGCGCTGGCTGAAATTTCACCTACGCCTGATGAAAAAGCAGAATCCGCTACAAAGCCATTCAAAATGGTGCCACAATCGATCGAAATGATATCGCCTTCTTTTAACTCGCGGCTTCCCGGAATTCCATGCACCAATTCTTCATTGATACTGGTGGTGATGATTGCCGGATAAGGATATGCTCCCATCACACCCAAGAAGGCCGGTTTACCGCCATGGGAGCGGATCACTTCCGCAGCAATCGCATCCAATTCGCCGGTAGTAACACCGGGCTTGATTGCAGAACGCACCGCATTCAAAGCCGCCGCGTTGACGCGCCCAGCTGCACGCATCAACTCGATTTCTGGTTCGCTCTTAATGATAACGTTGCGTTCCCAACTCATCTCAATCACTCAACCAGATCTGAAAGCACAGCCAACATTGCTTCTGATACTTGCTCGATCGTCTGGACTCCATCGACCTCTCGCAGTAAACCTCGTTCCTGGTAGTAATCGATCAGGGGTTGAGTTTGCTCAAGGTAAACACGGATCCGGCGAGACACTGTTTCCGCTTTGTCATCTTCACGTTGATAAAGTTCAGAACCATCGAAATCACAGCGGCCAGCTTCACGCGGCGGGCTAAACTTCTCGTGAAACACATGCCCTTGAGCTCGACACGTCCAGCGTCCAGTCAAGCGTTCCACCAAGATATCTTCGGAAACACTGATATAAGGAACAGCATTGACGCTGCCTTTCATCTGCTTTAACATGGCAGACAACGCTTCAGCCTGGGCCGGTGTGCGGGGAAAACCATCCAACAAAGCTCCACGCTCGCAATCCTTGCGCGAAAGCCGCTCACGGATCATGGCAATGGTCACATCATCGGGTACCAGCTCGCCTTTATTCATGAATTGACTGGCCAGCTTTCCTAGCTCGGTCTGATTCTTCAGGTTTTCTCTGAAAATATCTCCAGAGGAAATATGCGAGAGGCCCAACTTCTCAGAGATTACCTTAGCCTGAGTGCCTTTGCCAGCGCCAGGAGGCCCCAAGAGAACAACAAATGTCGACATCATTCCTCCTTAGCGAACGAGCGAGACTTCATCGTAACCGTGCAGTTTAAGCTCGGCTTCAATATTGAAGAAAGTATCTCGCACCACGCCCACCACGATCAGCAAGCCGGCAGAAGAAACCAACATGATATTTGAACTGTTTCCGAAGGGGAAGATCAGCGTCAACAACCATGGCAAGATAGCTACCACACCCAAGAAAACAGCACCTGGCAAGGTAATGCGACGAAGAACTCGCGTCAAATAACGCTGGGTTGGTGCACCCCGGCTGACGCCTGGTATCTGGGCGCCCACCTTCTTCAGATTATCACCATAGTTTTGCTGAGTGAAAAGAATATCCGTATAGAAGAAAGAAAACAATACGACACCAAAGAAGTACATGATCCAATAGGCATTGCCGTAGCCACCAAAAACTCGCGAGGTCGAATTAGCGAGGTTGGCTACCCATTCAACTTTGCTGGTCATGAAGAAACCAGCAATGATCGCCGGAAAAGTCAGGAGAGATTGAGCAAAGATGATCGGGATCATGCCTGCCATATTGACCATCAACGGCAGCGTGCCCCTCACCGGCATCGACATTCGACTGCCAACACGGCGGCCTGGGTACATCACCGGAACATTACGACGGCCTTGCTGCACAACCACAATTGCAAAGATCGTCAGCAGAGTACTCAAAAGCATTACGATCAAACCTGGAATTCGGTAGGTTTCATCAACCCAGATCGAGGTGATACTCTGAGGTATACGGGACACAATACCGGCGAAAATAATCAGAGACAAACCCTGGTTGCGAATACCAAACTCGGAGATCAACTCACCCAGCCAAATGGCAAACATGGTACCGGCGGACATACTCGCGATCAACGCCCAGGAAGATAGCCAGTTCGGTCCAATCAAGCCAAAGTTGCTGATGATCAGTCCCAAACCAGCCTGTTGCGCCAGGCTATTAAAAATATTGATCTGTCCAACTGCATTCAAGGCTGCCATCGGAACCGCCAGGATATAGGTCCATTTCTCCATCCATTTGCGACCTTCACGCGGATCTTCTTCCATACGCTTCTGCAGCGCCGGGATGATCGGTACCAACAGTTGAATGATGATCTGAGCCGTGATGTAAGGATACACTCCCATCGCCAGAACAGAAAAGTTAGAAACTGTTCCACCCGAGAGTAAATCCATCAATCCCACCAGGGTACCAGCCGCGCCGCCCCCAGATAAAAGGGATGCAATTGCGTCACGATCCGCTCCAGGAACCGGTACGTGTGCAACCAGGCGATAAATCGCCAGGAGCGCCAAAGTAATCAATATCTTACGGCGGATATCAACAGAAGTCCACAGAAAACGCCAGGCAGACCGCTTCATATGCAAGCTCCTTTGTATGTCTAGCTCTTGATCAACTCAACAGTACCGCCGGCAGCCTCGATCTTGGCCTTGGCGCTCGCCGTTACTCGATGAGCTTGGACTTTCAAAGCTATCTTGATTTCTCCACGTCCCAAAATGGCCACGGGATTCTCAGGATCACGAAGTAAACGCGCATCTGTTAACGTTGCTGGCGTAACATCGCTGCCCGCAGCAAATTTCGTCAACTGATCCAGGTTAACTTCGTTGTAGTCAACCTGCGTCAGGGGGGTGAAACCTTCACCCCGGATGAAGGGCAAGCGACGATAAAAAGGCAGGTTACCACCCTGATGATACAGCCGGGTGCTGCCGCCAGAACGAGAGCCTTGGCCTTTGGTACCACGACCGCAGGTTTTTCCCTGGCCGGCCGCAATACCACGCCCAACGCGTTTGCGATTCTTTTTTGAACCTACTTGAGGTTGCAGGTCATTCAGCTTCATTCAACTTCCTCCACCTGAACAAGGTGATTGACCACATAGATCATGCCGCGAAGTACCGGCGAATCCACCTGTTCTACTGTTTGATGCAAGCGGCGCAAACCCAAGGCGCGAACCGTGCCTTTGTGCTGCTTTGAATACCCAATCGGACTTTTGATCAGGGTGATTCGCAGAATTTTTTCTTTTTTCTCAGCGGTCTTAGGCATTTTGCTTCCTCCGCTCCCAGAAGGGCATTACGTCTTTCACATTTTTACCACGGCGAGCAGCTTCTTCTTCTGGCGATCGCAGTTGATCAAGTGCTTTCAGCGTAGCATAAACCACATTAAGCACATTGCTGCTGCCAAGCGACTTCGTGAGAATATCAGAAATCCCAGCCACTTCCAACACAGCGCGCACACCACCACCCGCAATAACACCCGTACCACGAGAAGCTGGCTTGAGCAGTACTTTAGCGCCACTGACCTTTGCAATTGCCTCGTGAGGAATTGTGGTACCAGAAAGCGCAATTTTGTGCATGTTGCTTCGAGCATGATCGGTTGCCTTCTTCATAGCATCAGGTACAGCATTCGCCTTGCCTACACCCACGCCGATGTTGCCGCGATTGTCCCCGGCAACAACAGTCACGCGGAAAGAGAAATGGCGTCCGCCTTTAACAACCTTTGATACACGAGCAATCTCGATGACACGCTCGTCATATTCCTGTTCGAATTCAGATGTTTGATAATCCATCGAGCTATTCTCCATTTACTAGCTACTAGAAATCCAGGCCGCCTTCGCGGGCGCCATCCGCCAATGCCTTGACGCGGCCAATATAACGATAACCACCGCGATCGAAAACCACCTGGCTGATGCCCAACGCCTTTGCGCGCTCTGCCAAAGCCAAACCAACCAGGCGAGCCTGCTCGGTCTTTTTCTTGCCTGTCACTTCACTCCGCAGATCTTTATCAATTGTGGATGCTGACGCCAGCGTATGACCAGCTTCATCATCAATCACCTGGGCATAGATCTGTGACAATCCGCGGAATACGTTTAATCGGGGCCGTGCGGCAGTACCGCTGACATTCTTGCGGATCCGAGCATGGCGCCGTACACGAGCTGCTGAACGTGAATTATTCTTTCCCATAGGCTTTACCTTTACTTCCCAGTCTTTCCGGCCTTGCGGCGAACCTTTTCAGTCAGATATTTGATGCCTTTACCCTGGTAGGGCTCCGGCAGGCGCACCTCACGAATATTCGCAGCAACCTGGCCTACCTGCTGTTTGTCAAATCCCATTACGGTGATCTGGCGAGTTTTCCCATCTACGCTGAAAGAAATTCCCGAAGGAGGCTCTATCTTAACAGGGTGAGAATAACCCACGTGCAACACCAGATTATTTCCTTCAATTTCAGCGCGATAACCTACACCATTCACTTCCAGTCTTTTTTCGAACCCTTGGTGTACTCCGTGCACCATATTGTTCAGGATGGCACGCGTGGATCCGTGTAGTGAGCGGCTGAATTTGTCTTCTGCCAGGCGAATGACATGAATCTCCTGGCCTTCCTTGGAGAAATTTACTTCTGCAGGGAAAGTGTACTGCAACTCGCCTTTTGGGCCTTTGACCCGCACTTGCGTTCCATCTATTACCACTTCGACTCCCGGCGGAACGATTACCGGCATGCGACCAATTCTTGACACTGTTACAACCTCCTGTGGTTCCTCTAGGCTTGTGAACGGCGCTCTTTCTCGAAGCGTTCATCAACAAACCCGAGCAACCTCTTTACCAGATTTTGCAGATAACCTCACCGCCTACACCCAATTGGCGAGCTCGTTGACCAGTCATAACGCCTTTTGGAGTAGACAGGATCGCAACACCCAGGCCCGAAAGAACCCACGGGATTTCACGCTTGCCTGCATACACACGGCGACCGGGGCGGCTGATGCGCTCCAAACCCGTGATCACAGAACGGCGATCGCGCCGTTCGCCAACATACTTCAAGCGGACCCGCAGTACTTTCTGAGCAGGAGTGGGGCCATCTACCACTTCAAAACCACTAATATAGCCTTCTTCCTTCAGAATCTTGGCGATTGCCGCCTTAACATTTGAACTCGGGATGGCAACCATGTTATGACCAATCAACACGGCATTCCGCATCCGGGTTAACATATCAGCAATAGGATCACTAACAGTCATTTTGAACTCCTCTGCCCATTCTACCAGGACGATTTTACGACACCCGGAATTTTGCCTTCCAATGCCAGTTCACGGAAGCAAATACGGCACAATCCAAACCGGCGCATATAACCACGCGGTCGACCACAAACTTTACAGCGGTTTCGAACACGCACTGCATACTTTCGCCGCATTTCACGATATTCCATGCACTTTTTTGCCATTACTCTCCATCCTTCCTGAACGGCATTCCCAGCATTGCCAACAACGCCCGAGCTTGATCATCTGTGCGAGCGGTGGTCACAATGGATATTTCCAGGCCACGCACTTTATCAATCTTGTCATATTCGATCTCTGGGAACACCAGTTGTTCCCGCAGACCAAGGGTGTAATTACCGCGGCCATCAAAAGCGTCCGCAGAAATACCTCTAAAATCACGCACACGCGGCAACGCAACATTCATCAAACGATCCAAAAAGGACCACATGCGTTCTCCGCGAAGTGTGACTTTCACTCCAATGGCGCGTCCTTCGCGCAACTTGAAATTCGCGATGCTTTTGCGCGCCTTGGTAATAACCGGTTTTTGCCCGGTGATCTTGATAAGATCGCCAACTGCAGCGTCCAAAGCTTTGGCATTATCCAGAGCTTCGCCAACGCCGATGTTCAAGATCACTTTCGCAATGCGCGGCACCTGCATAACATTTTCAAGCTGTAGCTCCTTGAAAAGAGCCGGCGCCACTTCATTCGTATAACGTTCTTTCATCTGAATCATTTCTTCGCTCCTGCCAGCCTTAGATGAATGCACCGCAGTTTTTACAAACCCGCTGTGCATCATCAGACTCGCGCTTGACTAGTACACGGGTCGCCTCGTCACATTTGGGGCAAACCAACATTACATTTGAAATGTCCACTGGCGCTTCAAACTCGATAATTCCGGGAGTCATGGTGCGGCCTTGAGTCTGAACCTGGCGTTGATGCTTCTTACGGAGATTAATACCCTGCACCACAACCCGATGTTCTTTCGGCAAAACCTTGATCACCTCGCCCCGCTTACCAATCTCGTCTCCGCGGCCACTGATCAATTCAACCGTATCGCCTTTACGAATTTTTACAATCACAGTAATCGCTCCTGCCCATTAGCCCTAGAGAACTTCGGGGGCTAACGAAACTATCTTCATAAATCCCTTTTCTCGCAGCTCACGAGCAACGGGGCCAAAGATACGCGTCCCCTTAGGATTTTTACCATCGGCATCTAAAATCACAGCAGCGTTATCATCAAAGCGAATGTAAGAGCCATCGTCGCGCCGCCATTGCTTAGCACAACGCACAATCACTGCTCGCACAATATCACTCTTCTTGACAGAGCCTTGCGGTGTGGCTTCCTTGACGGTTGCCACCACCACATCACCAATGCTGCCGTATCGGCGACGGGAGCCGCCGCGCACCTGGATCACCAGCAATTCGCGGGCGCCGGTATTGTCTGCTACAACTACACGAGTTTCCTGCTGGATCATCGCTAAACCTCCAACTTTTCTTCGCCAACGGCAATAGTGTGCCGGAGGATTTCGGTGACTACCCAGCGCTTGCGACGAGACAACGGCTGACTCTCGATAATGCAAACCTGGTCGCCAACCTGGCAGTCCAACTCGTCGTGAGCCATCAGACGTTTGCGGCTGTGAACGGTCTTCTTGTAAAAACGATGTTGGAAAGTACGTGAGACTTCCACAACCACTGTTTTTTGCATTTGATTGCTGGTAACATAACCGATTAACTTTCGGCGAGTTGTCATGCTTCACCTTCCGTATTCGCCTCGCGGGAGCGCTCAGTCAACACGGTGACCATACGCGCAATATCGCGACGGATTTGACGCAGACGTGAGGTGTCAGTGAGCTCACCCGTAGCCTGCTGAAAACGCAGTTTCATGAATTCTTCTTTGGTATCAACCAGCCGGATACGCAGAGCATCGGTCGGTAGATTTCGAATTTCGCTCACCTTCATGATTCACCTCCGATACGATCGTAGCGGGCCACGATCTTCGTTCGGATGTTCAATTTATATTGCGCCAGGCGCAAAGCTTCACGGGCAATATCTTCTGGCAAACCACCGCCGATTTCGAACATAATCCGGCCTGGTTTAATCACGACAACCCAGAATTCAACATTACCTTTACCTTTACCCATACGCGTTTCTGCTGCTTTTTGGGTCACAGGCTTATCTGGAAAAACACGAATCCAGATCTTTCCACGGCGGCGCATGCCACGGACAATTGCGCGACGGGCAGCTTCAAGCTGCCTGGCAGTAACCCAACCGGGTTCGAGAGCCTGCAAGCCAAATTCACCGAAATGAACTTCGGCTCCACGGCTCGCCTTGCCCTTCATACGGCCGCGCATCACTTTTCTATACTTAACACGCTTCGGCATTAACATTTGGCACCTCTATCTACTCGCTCACGTAAACGCCTTCGGTAGGTTCAACTTGTTCTTCTACCTCAAGCAGTTTTTCGCCACGATAAATCCAGACCTTTACGCCAATCTGACCATAAGAGGTCAGAGCTTCAGTCTGGTGAAAATCGATGTCTGCCCGCAGCGTCTGCCGAGGAACACGTCCCTCACGCATATTGACCGCGCGCGCCATCTCAGCGCCGCCCAAACGGCCACCCACCTCTACACGCACACCCTCCGCGCCCTGGCGCATCGCTTGCTGCATCGCACGCTTCATGGCGCGCTGGTAGCTAATGCGGCGCTCGAGCTGCTCAGCAATGTTGTGGGCAACCAGGTAAGCATCTAAATCAGGGTACTTGATTTCCTTGATCTCAAGATCAATTTTCTTACCTACTAGTTGTTCCAGGCTGGTGCGCATCTTCTTAACGCTCTCGCCTTTCCGGCCGATCAGAACGCCGGGCTTGGCAGTGTGAACAATCACCTTAACCTTGCCAGGAAAGCGCTCGACCTCGATACGAGAAACACCAGCTCGTGGAGCATCTTTTCGAACCAAAGCACGAATGGCAAAATCCTGGTGAAGCTGAGTGACATAATCCTCACCCTCAGCAAACCAACGACCTTCCCAGGTTTTGTTGATCCCCAAACGATAACCAATCGGATGAACTTTACGGCCCATAATATCTCCTCTCTCTTTACTGCCGTTCGCGCAGGATCACAGTGACATGCGAAGAGCGACGCAGCCAGGGTTTGAAGCGACCACGGGCGCCAAACCGGCGCCAACGACGAGTGGGAGCTTCATCAGCATTTATTTTATACACATAGAGGCCATCCCGGCTAACCCCAAAATTCTCTTCACCATTTGCCATCGCAGAGGCTAACAGCTTATAAACGGGCTTAGCGGCAGAATTTGTTACGAATTTCAACAGGCTCAGGGCCTCAGTGACATCCTTGCCACGCACCATATCGATCACAAGGCGAACTTTCTGAGCAGAGATAGAAACATTATGAGCATAAGCGCGAATATCTTCTCCTGCCATGGTTTACTCCTTCTTGACCTTTCTCTCAGAAAGATGACCTCGGAAGGTTCGGGTTGGGGCAAACTCGCCCAACCGGTGTCCAACCATGTTCTCAGTAACATAGATAGGAACATGGCGTCTTCCGTCATGAACTGCAATCGTATGCCCTACCATCTGAGGGAAAATGGTGCTGGCCCGGCTCCAGGTACGAAGAACCTTTTTCTCGCCGCGTTCGTTCATGGCTTCAATTTTCTTCAATAGTTTTGGGGCAACAAAGGGCCCCTTCTTTAGAGATCGTCCCATATACTAACTCCAACCTTGTTCGTGTATCATCGCTTCACGATTACCGACGTGACTTACCACGACGGCGCACAATGTACTGATCCGTTCGCTTATTCTTGCGGGTCTTATACCCCAAGGTCGGTTTGCCCCAGGGGGTTTTAGGCCCAGGCATACCGATCGGCTGGCGACCTTCACCACCACCATGCGGGTGATCGCGTGGAGACATTGCAGAACCACGCACGGCCGGACGAAAACCTAGATGACGTTTGCGGCCGGCTTTTCCCAGCTTGATATTTTTGTGATCGAGATTGCCAACCTGACCGACCGTGACATAGCAAGTCTGGCGAACCAGGCGAACCTCTCCCGAAGGCATACGAATCTGAGCATAGTCGCCTTCTTTTGCCAGGAGTTGCGCAGCGCTGCCTGCAGCCCGCACCAACTGACCGCCGCGGCCTTCTTTCAGTTCAATATTATGAACCAAAGTGCCGACAGGGATATTGGCAATGGGCAGGTTGTTGCCAGGGCGTAATTCCGCATTGGCGCCAGCCATAACTACATCTCCCACCTTTAGATCCAAAGGTGCAATAATGTAGCGCTTTTCGCCATCCACATAATATAGCAACGCCAGGCGCGCAGTGCGGTTCGGATCATATTCAATCGCAGCCACTTTCGCCGGAATATCACGCTTATCGCGCTTGAAATCCACAATGCGGATATTGCGACGAACGCCTCCACCACGATGGCGAACGGTTACTTTGCCATATAGGTTGCGACCACCATGACCCCGCCGAGCCACCAACAAAGATCGCTCTGGCGTCGATTTAGTGATTTCTTCAAAAGTATACCCGGTCATTCCACGCAGACTGGGTGTTACTGGTTTATAAGTTTTAACAGCCATTACTTCACCCCTTCAAAGGTTTCAATGGAGTCACCCGGGGCCAGGGTAACAATTGCTTTTTTATAATCACCACGGCGAGTTGCCAGGCGACGGTTTCGCCAACGTCTCACACGTTTCATAGGAACATTGATCATATTGACGCGTAGCACCTTCACATCGAAAAGAGTTTCAACCGCGTCTTTCACCAGGGTTTTGGTGGCGTCTAGCGTCACTTCGAACACATATTGATGAAGATCAGCATTCTGGTAGTTGGTTTTCTCGGTGATGATCGGACGGCAGAGAACATCGTGAATTGTAGACATTTCAGCCTCCTCTCTATCCTAAATAAGATTGCAGAACATCCAGAGCTTCGAGCGGAAGAACAACTTTATCGTAGCTCAACAGATCACGGATATTCAAATAGTTTGCCAGCAGGGTCTTCGCATCTGCCAGGTTATTGGCTGACCGCACAACCTCATCGTAAGAAACGGTTTTATGCGGGATAAGAACCAGGGCAGAAGCATCCCCAACCAGGCGATTGAGCGCCTGAGCCATTAGCTTCGTCTTGGGCTCCGCCAATTTGAGTTCGTCCAGCACTACAATACCACTTTCTGATGCTTTGACTGAAAGAGCCGATCGCAAGGCTGCACAACGCATTTTACGAGGCATCTTCTGCTCGTAATCACGCGGTTTAGGTGTATGCACCTTGCCACCGCCAACCCATTGCGCAGATCGAGTGGATCCCTGGCGAGCACGACCTGTACCCTTTTGGCGCCATGGTTTGCGGCCGCCGCCTGATACCTCGCTGCGGCCCTTTGTCTTGTGCGTTCCCAGGCGCGCATTTGCCATCTGGCGTGTATAAGCCTGGTGCATCAAATCTACATTTATCTGGGCATCAAAGATCTTGGCGGGCAATTCAACCGTCTTGACCTTCTGGCCTTCCATATTGAAAACATCTACTTCCATGTCTTATCGCTCCACTTGAGAGAGAATTGGCTACTGCTTCCTGGCTTCTTTTATGATAACCAGGCTGCCCTTCGAACCGGGTACAGCGCCATTCACACCCAAGACATTACGCTCGGCATCAACCATGACAACTTTAATGTTTTGAGTGGTGACCTGATCCGATCCCATATGACCTGGGCCGCGTGCGCCCTTATAGACGCGACCAGGGGTTGTCGTTGAGCCGCGTGAACCCGGAGCTCGCCAACGATCAGATTGACCGTGGGTTTTGGGGCCGCCTCGGAAATGATACCGTTTCACGCCGCCTTGGAAACCCTTACCTTTGCTTGTGCCCGCCACATCGACGTGATCGCCAACCTGGAAGCTCTCCACCGTTACCTTGTCGCCTTCCTTAAGCTCAGGATTCTTGACACGGAACTCGCGCAAAAAGCGCAACGGAGATAAATTGTTGCGCTTTAGATGCCCCAATTGACCACCAGTGAGGTGCTTTGGCTTAACCTCATTATAACCCAATTGCACTGCCGAATAACCATCTTTTTCGGGCAAACGTATTTGGGTGACATAGCAAGGCCCAGCTTCGATCAAGGTGACCACCAGTGCGCGGCCATCATCATCGAAAATCTGGGTCATGCCGATTTTCTTACCAATCAGCCCTTTCATATCTCCATTTTCTCCTAATGTTCATAATATGCGGGACTGTCAACCTGGGCTTGGTTGCATCATCCCTAAAACAGTACAGTCAGCTTGCCTGCCGCAATACAGAGGGATCATCACGTTCGCGTACAGAGCCGCTCTTGCACTGTTATCTTACTTGAAACTATTTATTTATTAACTTCCTGGCAGCACGCAACAATCGCATGATACCAACTCATTCAAACGCTTCCTAGATCTTAATTTCGATATCAACACCTGCTGGCAGATTCAACCGCATCAGCATATCAATTGTCTTGGAGTCTGGATCCAAAACATCAATCAAACGATTGTGGGTGCGAATTTCAAAGTGCTCATGAGAGTCTTTATCAATAAAAGCTGAACGACGAACCGTGAACCGCTCAATTTTAGTCGGCAGCGGTACTGGACCTACCACACGAGCACCCGTTCGCTCGGCAGTTTCGACAATGCGCTTGGCTGATTGATCTAAAACTCGATGATCGTACGCCTTAAGACGGATGCGAATCTTCTGTTTAGCCATTCTTCACCTTGGTCATGCTAAAATCTTAGTAATAACGCCAGCGCCGACGGTCAGACCGCCTTCGCGGATGG
>CAZVRZ010000017.1:42764-53159 GCA_964629965.1 uncultured Anaerolineaceae bacterium | reverse complement strand
TGGGCACCGATTCAAACGGTCAGGATATCTTTTGGCAGGCGACGTTTGCGGTGCGAAATTCGTTGATCATCTCGCTGATCGCCGCCCTGGTCTCGCGGGTGATTGCCATCATCGTTGGCATGGTCGCCGGGTATCTAGGCGGTACAGCCGACCGGGTGCTGATGTTTATCGGCGACAGCCTGCTGGTCATCCCCATCTTTCTGATTATGGTCATGCTGGCTATGATGGTGCGGCAATTCATGAACCTGATGGTTCTGGGATTGCTGCTGTCGTTTTTCGGCTGGGCATGGGACGCACGCGTGATCCGCTCGATCATCTTGAGCCTGCGCGAGCGCGAGTTTACCAAGACGGCCATCCTTTCGGGCACGGGCACCATCAAACTGGTCTTGAAGGAATACATACCCTTTGCCACGCCGTTGATCTTTTCGACCCTGATTAACAACATTGCCTGGGCGATCGGGCTGGAGATGACGCTGGCTATCCTTGGATTGGTCAATCTCAGCATTCCTACCCTGGGTACGATGTTGAATTGGGCGCTCTTCTACCAATCAATCCTCTTGGCACGGTGGTGGTGGATCTTGACGCCGGTGGTTTTATCACTCTTCCTGTTCATCGCCCTCTACTGGATGTCAGTCAGCATTAGTGAATACCTGGATCCCAGAACGCGCATCCAGCGGGTGGGAGCGGAGTGAGCCATGAATAATTACATCCTGCGTACTGAAAACCTGAAAGCCTTCTACGTGCTCGACATGCACGGTACACAAAAAACAGCCAAGGCCGTCAACGATGTCAATCTGGAGATCCAGAAGAATGAGGTCTACGGAATTGCCGGCGAAAGCGGCTGCGGGAAGACCACGCTATTAAAGGCTCTGTTCGGCGCCATCGAACCGCCTTTGCGCCTGATCGGCGGCCATGTTTTCTACTTCTTGAACAACCAGGCGGTCGATATCACCACGCTGGACGTAGAGGAAAGACGCAAGCTGCGCATGAAATACATCTCTTATGTTCCGCAAGGCTCGATGAGCGTGTTGAACCCGGTGATGAAGCTGAAAGAGACCTACCGCGATTTTGTGGGCAGCCATGTGAGCATGCGCTCGCGCCAGGAAGCCTTCGACCTGGCCGCCCAACATATTTCCGACCTGGGCCTGCCGAAAAATATCCTGGACGCTTATCCGCACCAGCTTTCTGGCGGTATGCGCCAGCGCGTGACCATTGCGTTGGCGGCGCTGCTCAAGCCGAGTATCATGATTGCGGACGAGCCTACCACGGCCCTGGATGTGGTGGTGCAGCGAGGGGTGATGCAGCTCTTGATGGATATCCAGAAGAAGCTGAGCAATACCATCATCCTGGTCACCCACGATATGGGCGTGCACGCCAACATCGCCGACCGGATCGGGATCATGTATGCCGGCAAGATGGTGGAAGAATCGACGACTGCGGAGATCTTTAATAATCCGATCCATCCGTACACCAAATTCTTGATCAATTCTCTGCCCAGGTTTGGCGATAAGAGCCAACGCAGCAGTGTGCCCGGCAGCCCGCCTTTGCTGACCAACCTGCCCACCGGTTGTCCTTTCCATCCGCGCTGTCCCCATACCACCGATGTGTGCATCCAGCAAATGCCGGATTTCTTGCCCATCGATCCTTACCATAAAGTTGCTTGCTGGTTAGTGCATTAAAAAGGAACCCATTCGTATGGATAAACTACTAGAACTCGAAAATCTTACGAAAGTTTTTTCCCTGGGGAGCATCTTTTCTCGGATGCACATCACTGCTACGGATCAGGTGAGCTTTTACATCAAGCCGGCGGAGATCTTTGCCTTGGCGGGAGAGAGCGGCTGCGGTAAAACCACCATCTCTAAGATGATCTTGGGTTTCGAGGAAGCCACCTCGGGCACCATTTATCACAGCGGCAAGAAAGAGGAAAAGAGAAAAAGGGTGTGGATTACTGAAGGCATCCAGGCAATTTTCCAGGATCCCTTCGGTACCTTCAATCCGCTGCGCCTGGTGGAGGCGTATTTCTTCGAGACCGTGCAGAATTACAAACTGGCGGAGAACAAAGAGCAGGCGGTCGAGTTGATCGATCAGAAATTGCAGGCGGTCGGCCTTTCCTACAGTGAGTTTCACGGCAAGTATCCGAGCGAATTCTCCGGTGGGCAGTTGCAGCGGGTATCGATTGCCCGTGCCCTGCTGACCAACCCCAGCCTGTTGATCGCCGACGAACCGGTTTCGATGGTGGACGCTTCCTTAAGAATGTCGATCGTCAACCTTTTCAAGAAGCTGCGAGACGAGCTGGGTGTGAGCGTGCTCTACATCACCCACGACCTGGCTACCGCTTATTATGTCAGCGATCGCATTGCGATCATGTTCAGAGGTAATTTGATTGAAATGGGGTCGGTGGAACAAGTGTTGATGAACCCTCGGCATCCGTACACCAAGCTGCTGCGCGAGTCCATTCCAGAGGCCGATCCGGCCCGACGATGGGCCAGCCGAGTCAACCTCACTGAGTTGGAGTCCGAAGAATATATGCGCACAGGCTGCAAATTTGCCGGCAGATGTCCCGTTGCCATGGAAAAATGCAAGACCGTAGTGCCTGCCGATACCATTGCAGAAGATACACTGGTCAAGTGCCATCTATATGCCGAGAAAGCAAACTGAACAAGGGAGAGTATCATGAGTCAAAAAGCTAATCCTGAAAAGCCGGTCTACCTGGACCCGACTTGCCCGCAGGCCGAGCGCGTGAAAGATCTGATCGCCCAACTGACCCTGGAAGAGAAAGTGGGGCTGATGAGCCATCCCGCCAAGGGCGTGCCGCGCTTGGGCATCCCGGCCTACAATTATTGGAGCGAAGGGCTGCATGGCGTGGCCCGCAACGGACGAGCAACCGTTTTCCCGCAGGCGATCGGCTTGTCGGCTACCTGGGATCGCCAGTTGATCGAGCGCATCGGCTCGGTCATCGGCGATGAGGCCCGCGCCAAGTATCATGAAGCTTTGCGCCGCAAGGGTTCTACCGATCAATACCAGGGCCTGTGTTTCTGGTCGCCGAACGTCAATATCTTTCGCGATCCGCGCTGGGGCCGGGGCCAGGAAACCTGGGGTGAGGATCCCTTCCTGACTGGGGAGTTGGCCTCGTGCTATGTGGAAGGCTTGCAGGGCGACCATCCAAAGTATATGAAGGCCTCTGCCTGCGCCAAGCATTATGCCGTGCATTCCGGCCCGGAAAAAGATCGCCACACCTTCAATGCCGTTGTTTCGAAGCGTGAATTGTACGACACTTACCTGCCGGCATTCAAGAGACTGGTGATGGATGCGAAGGTCGAGTCGGTCATGGGCGCGTACAACCGCACCCTGGACGAGGCTTGCTGCGCCAGCAAACTCTTGCTGCAAGACATCTTGCGGGATGAGTGGGGCTTCAATGGTCACGTGGTTTCGGACTGCGGCGCGTTGACCGACATTCACCTGAACCATAAGATCACCAAGGACGCCCCCGAATCGGCGGCCCTGGCGCTGCAGCGCGGCTGTGACCTGGGCTGCGATACGGTTTTTAATGAAATCCCCGAAGCCATCCAGCGCGGCCTGATCACCGAGGCGGATGTGGACCGTTCATTAGAATACACCTTGGGCACGCGTTTCAAACTGGGTATGTTTGACCCGCCCGAAGACGTGCCGTTCACCTCGATCAAGATGGACGTGGTGGCTTGCCCCGAGCATCGCCGGCTGGCTTACCAGGCGGCGGCCGAATCGATGGTCCTGCTGAAGAACAAGGGCAATATCTTGCCGATCCAGCCCAACACCCCCAAGATTTTTGTGACCGGCCCCACGGCTACCAGCCTGGAAGTGCTGCTGGGCAATTACTATGGCTTCAACGACCAGATGAGCACGCTGCTCGAAGGCATCACCGGGCGCAAGCCCGAAGGGATGGGCATGGAGTATCACCCCGGAGCGCTGCTGGCGCAAAAACCGGCAGTTACCCGCACCTGGGCATCTTGGATGGCCCAGGCAGCCAATGTGACCATTGCTTGCGTGGGGTCGGCGCCGTTCCTGGAAGGCGAGGAAGGCGAATCACTGCTCACGCCGGCGAATGGCGATCGACCGGGCATCAGTCTGCCGGAGAACCAGGTGGATTTCATCAAGGACCTGGCCTCATTCGGAGCCAAGATCGTGTTGGTGGTTACCGGTGGCAGCCCGATTGCGCTGGGCGAGGTGGAAGACCTGGTGGATGCCATCCTGTTCGTGTGGTACCCTGGGATGGAAGGCGGCAAGGCCGTGGCAGACGTGCTCTTTGGCGATATGTCGCCGGCAGGCAAGCTGACGTTGACTTTCCCCAAATCGTTAGACCAACTGCCGCCATTTGACGATTATTCTATGGCGGGGCGCACCTATCGTTATATGACGCAAGAGCCGCTGTATCCCTTTGGCTTTGGTTTGAGCTTCAGTAAGTTCGAGATTTCTAATCTGAAGCTGGAAAAGAAGAGTGTTGCCGTTCGCAAGAGCCTGAGCTTCAGCGTGCAGGTGAGTAACGTGGGCGGGTGCGCCGCGGCAGAGGTTGTCCAGTACTACCTGAGCGACCTGAAAGCCTCGACGGTGGTGCCGCTGCACCATCTGGTGGGTTTCGAGCGCGTATACCTGCAGCCGGGCGAGAGCTGCACGCTGCAATTCACTTTGACGCCAGAGATGATGTCCTTCATCGACGAAGACGGTTATCCAATGCTCGAGGCCGGCGCCTTCCGCCTGGAAGTGGGCGCCTGCTCTCCGGGCGAGCGCGGCCAGGCGCTGGGAGCGCCCAAGCCGGTGAGTGCGGAGTTCGAGTTAAAGTAGCAGCCAATTAGAAGTTTTTCGTAGAACCGGCCTGGCGAGTTTTCTGCCGGGCCGGTTTTGTTCTGGAATGATGAATTATGCCCTCGCCATGCCATGAACGCTGATGAAACTACGAGCGGTGGGCAAAGATTTGGTATAATTCTCCCCACTGATTTGATAGTCAAACGGTAACTTGTAGGAGATAAATATATGTCTGGACATTCTCATTGGGCAACCATCCGGCGCAAAAAGGGCGCTGCGGATGCAAAGCGCGGCCAGGTGTTCACTCGCCTGGCGCGTGAAATTGTTTTAGCGGCGCGCGATGGGGGCGGCGATCCCACTTCCAACTTCCGCCTGGCTCTGGCGATTGACAAGGCGCGGGCTCAGAACATGCCCAAAGATAACATAGAACGGGCGATCAAGCGTGGTACGGGCGACAGTAAAGACGGTTTTGAGCTTGAGCAGATATGGTACGAAGGTTATGGACCGCATGGCGTGGCTTTGATGATCGAAACGGTGACCGATAACCGCAACCGCGCTGTGTCAGATATTCGCCACGTTTTATCCCGCAGTGGTGGTTCGATGGCTGAGGCGGGTTCGGTGGGCTGGCAGTTCAATCACGTGGCGGGTTTCTCTTTCCCGCTGGGCAAACATACCCAGGATGAGATTTTTGAGCTGGCGGTTGAAGCGGGCGCAGATGATGTCACCTTCGAAGACGATTACGCCGAAATCATCGGCCCGATGGATGCGTTCAAGACCATCACGATGGCATTATCGAGTAAAAAGATCGTACCCGAAGAAGCCGGTTTGCGGATGGCGGCAACCAACGAACTGGAACTGGACGACAGTGATACGCTGCAAGTGCTCCGGCTCATCGATGCGCTGGAAGAAAATGATGACGTGCAGAGCGTTTATCATAACCTGAGCGTGTCGGATGCAGTATGGGCCCAGTACGAAGAAGAATGAGTGGATGTTATCTCTAGGAATTGACCCGGGAACAGCCACGACCGGCTATGGCCTGGTGCGGGATCGCCCGGATGGCAGCCTGGAGGTAGTTTATTTTGGGGTTATCCTGACTTCGCCGGATTCGTCATCGCCAGAGCGATTGCTGGAGCTCCATCGCCAGTTAGTTGAGGTTATTGATCTCCACCGCCCGGATGGCGCGGCGGTGGAGAAGTTGTTTTTCCAGAAGAATGTGCGCACTGCCCTGGCAGTGGGGCAAGCGCGCGGGGTCATCTTGCTTGCTTTAGCGCAGCAGGGTTTGCCCATTGTGGAATTTACTCCGCTGGAGGTCAAGCAGGCGGTGGTGGGGTATGGAGGGGCGGATAAGCGCCAGGTGCAGGAGATGGTGCGCACTTTGCTGGCGCTGCCGGAGATTCCCAAACCGGATGACGCCGCCGACGCACTAGCCATTGCGATCACTCATCTACACACAGCGCGCTTCCGGGCCTTGACTCAGAGTTGAGATATTCAGTGATGATCTATACAGCCAATGACTGCTATTAAAATGCCTGGCCCAGAATTGAACTTGCTATCCGTTGCGGAGTGGAGCGACTATGCTTTGTTGGACAGCGGCAGCGGCCAGCGCCTGGACCGTTTTGGCCCTTATCTGTTCGTACGCCCCGAGCAGCAGGCCATTTGGCGGCCAGGGCTGCCGAAGAGCAAGTGGGAGGCGGCGCATGCGGTCTTTACCCCCACTGCCGGCTCTGAAGCGGGCGGCCGCTGGCAGGTGAGGCGCGATGTGCCGGCTTCCTGGCCGATGCGCTACGGGCGCGAGCCTCAAGACGGGCAGCTTAAGTTCGTGGCGCATTTTACCAGTTCGCGGCACCTGGGAGTCTTTCCGGAGCAGGCCGCTCACTGGGATTGGATCATGGAAAAGATCGCGGCAAGCTGCGCGGTTAACCCGGGCGTGGCTGCGCCGCGGGTGTTGAACCTGTTTGGCTACACGGGATTAGCCACGTTGGCGGCCTGTGCGGCCGGGGCGCACGTCACCCACGTAGACGCGGCCAAGAAGTCGGTCGGCTGGGGGCGCGAGAACCAGGCTTTGTCTGGGCTGGAGCAGCGTCCGGTGCGCTGGTTGGTGGACGACGCGCTCAAGTACGTGGAACGCGAAGGACGGCGCGGTGCGCGCTACGATGGCCTGCTGATGGATCCACCCAAGTTCGGCCGCGGCCCGCAAGGGGAGGTGTGGGATGCGCTCGAGATGCTGCCGCGGCTGCTGGCGGCCTGCCGCCTGATCCTGGCCGAACGGCCATTGTTTGTGATCATCACGGCTTATGCCATCCGCGCTTCGGCGCTGAGCTTGCATTATGCGCTGGAAGAGATGATGTCTGGCAAAGAAGGCGTGGTGACCAGCGGCGAGCTGGCCTTGTGCGAGCAAAGCGCTGGCAGGCTGCTGCCGACATCTATTTATGCTCGTTGGGAAGCGCACAAAGGAGGACAAGCATGATTGCCAGTGTGAATGGGAAGATCATTGCCACCGGCCCGGGGCAGGTGGTGGTGGAGGTAGGCGGGGTGGGCTTGCGGGTCTATACCCCGGCTCCCCTGGCTGACCAACTGCGTGCCGGGGAATTGGTATTTCTGCACACTTACCTGGTGGTTCGCCAGGATGCGCTGCTGCTGTACGGTTTCGACAACAAGGAAGGGCGTGAATTCTTTGAGCTGCTGTTAAGCGTGGACGGTATCGGTCCCAAGCTGGCTATGGGTGTTCTCTCGGTACTTTCGCCAGATGCCATCCGGCGGGCCGTGTTTCACGAGCAGGCCGATGTTTTCAACCGGGTGCCGGGCGTGGGCAAGAAGACTGCCCAAAAGATATTGCTCTATCTGCAAGACCGCATCAAAGAGACCGATGGCCTGTCACCGGTGGCCACGATGGGCGATGCAGATACCGAAGTGCTGGCAGCCCTGACCACGCTGGGGTACAGCGTGATCGAAGCGCAAGCTGCCATCCAGATCATCCCGCGGGATACGCCGCAAGACGTGGAAACGCGTTTACGCCTGGCGCTGCAATATTTCTCTCGCTAGGTACGTGCGCTGAGTACAGCGCCGCGCTGAGTTCAGCGCTGATAATGAGGATAGTGCTGATAATGAGGATAGTGCCGCGCTGAGTACAGCGCTGATAATGAGGATAGTGCCGATTCCAGATAAGGAGGAAACCATGTTCAACAATTGTGTTGTGGCTTTTATTGGTTCGGGGACGATGGCAGAAGGCATGATTGCCGGGTTGATCCGCCAGCAGGTGGTTGCGCCGGATGCAATCATTGCCGCAGACCCGCGCCTGGAGCGAGGGTTGGAGTTGAAGGAGCGCTATGGCATCCATAAGACGACGAACAACCTGGATGCAGTTCACCAGGCCGATGTGGTGATCTTGTCGGTGAAACCTCAGCGCCTGGACATGGCGCTGAGCGAGTTGAAGGGCGCCATCCGTCCCGGAGCGCTGGTGCTGTCGATCGTGGCCGGTGCGACCCTGGACAAGATCCAGAACGAACTGGACCATAAGATCGTGGTGCGCTCGATGCCCAATACCCCGGCCCAGATCGGCGAGGGCATCACGGTATGGACGGTCACTCCGGAGGTGTCGGCAGAACAGACTGAGATGGCGCGGGTCATCTTGAAGGCGCTGGGGGAAGAGGTGTTTGTGGATGACGAGAGCTATCTCGATATGGCTACGGCCCTATCGGGAACCGGCCCGGCTTACGTGTTCCTGTTCATGGAGGCACTGGTGGATGCCGGGGTGCACCTGGGATTCCCCAGGCGCATTGCCGAACAGTTGGTGGCGCAGACCGTGCGCGGCTCGGTCGATTATTACGATAAGCGCGCCGATCCGGTGCACCTGGCGCGGCTGCGGAACGAGGTTACCTCCCCAGGAGGAACATCGGCGGCTGCGCTCTATTACCTTGAAAAAGCAGGCTTTCGCACGGCTTTGTCACGGGCGGTGTGGGCAGCCTATTCGCGCTCGCAAGAACTGGGCCGCGGCAGCAAGTCCAGCCCGCCCAAAGAGAACCAGGATTGATCGAGCATCATTTCGGAAAGGATTCGCATGGATTCAACGTATCGTTTGCTGAAAGAATTGACTGAGGCGTATGGCATCTCGGGATATGAAACACCCATCAGGGCCGTAGTACGGAAGTACATGGAGCCGTTGGGTGAGCTTTCGCAAGATAAGATCGGCAGCGTGATCTGTAAAAAAGCCGGCTCGGCAGAGCGGCCCAGGGTGATGCTGGCAGGGCACATGGACGAGATCGGTTTCATGGTCAAGCAGATCACGAACGATGGATTCATCAAGTTCCTGCCGCTGGGAGGCTGGTTTGACCAGGTTTTGCTGGGGCAGCGGGTGGTGATCCAGACTGCTAAGGGAGAGGTGGTGGGCGTGATTGGCGCCAAGCCGCCGCACCTGATTGCGGCGGAAGAACGCAGCAAGGTCGTGCAGAAAAAGGATATGTATATCGACATTGGCGCGACCAGCAAAGATGAGGTAGAAGCGGCCGGTGTGCGCCTGGGCGATCCGGTGGCGCCGCGGGCAGATTTTGTCAAGCTTGCCAATGGCAAGAGCTACCTGTCCAAGGCATTCGATGACCGGGTGGGCACGGCCCTGGTGATCTCGGCATTGCAGGCCTTGCCGCCGGCGCATCCCAATACGGTGTATGGCGTGGCAACGGTGATGGAAGAGGTTGGTCTGCGCGGCGCAACCACCAGTTCTCGGGCAGTTGACCCAGATGTGGCGATCGTGCTGGAGGCGGATATTGCCGGGGATGTGCCGGGTATCAAGCCGGAAGAGTCCACCGTAAAGCTGGGGGCCGGCCCAACGATATTGATCTACGAGGCGCGCCTGATCCCTAACCTGAAGCTGCGCGAGCTGTTGGTGCAAACTGCGGCTGAGGAAAATATCCCGGTGCAATTTTCGTTCATCGAGGGCGGCTCCACCGATGGGGCGGCCATTCATTTGCATGGCACGGGCGTGCCGACTGTGGTGATCGGAGTGGCGGCGCGCCATGTTCATTCTCACAGCTCGATCATGCATCGCGACGATTTCGACCATGCAGTCAAATTATTGACGGCGTTGATCCAGCGCCTGGATGGTGAAACCGTCTCTGCTCTGACAGCTTAGCACAGAACGATAAGGTAGAGTAAGATCAGACGTACCACGAAACTCTGGTTAGATAGTAAAATAAGGTGAATGTGAGCGCTGCGGTGGATTGCACCGCGGCTGCTTGGGAGGCAGAATGACCGATCAAATAAAACAGATAGCCCAGGATTTAAAGAAGCAGATCGATGCTTTCCAACCTGCTGCGCGGGTGAGGGAATTTGGCAGAGTCGTTGACGATGGCGATGGTATTGCCATGGTCAATGGCCTGGATGGCGTCCGCTCTCAGGAGCTGGTTCAGTTTGCCAATGGGGTGATGGGCATTGCCTTTAACCTGGAGAAGGACAAAGTGGGTGTGATCATCATGGGGGATTACACCGAAATCGAAGCGGGCATGGCAGTGCATTCCACCGGGCGGATTGCCTCGGTGCCGGTGGGCGATGGCCTGTTGGGGCGGGTGGTCAATGCCCTGGGCGAGCCGATCGATGGGAAAGGGCCGATCAAGTTCAATAGTT